>CAYTXI010000081.1:0-12044 GCA_964441935.1 uncultured Bauldia sp. | reverse complement strand
GTGATGATCAGCGCGGTATTGCCGAGGGTTAAGCCGATCCCCGCCGCCGCCCAGCCCGAGTAGGAGTTGAGCATCGAGATCACCACCGGCATGTCGGCGCCGCCGATGGGGATGATGATGAGCACGCCGATGGCGAGCGCCGTCAGCGTCAACAGCCAGAACACAAGCGGGCTCTCGCTTATGACGAAGACGACGATCAGCACGAAGAGCAACGCGCCGAGCCCGGCGTTGATGAGGTGGCGGTTGGCGAGCACGATCGGCTTGCCCGACATGCGCCCGTCGAGCTTGAGGAAGGCGATGATCGAGCCGGTAAAGGTGATCGCGCCGATGGCGACGCCGAGCGACATCTCGACCAGGCTTTGGGCATGGATGTCGCCCGGGACGCCGATGCCGAACGCTTCCGGGGCATCGAGCGCCGCCGCCGCTACCAGCACCGCGGCGAGACCGACCAGCGAGTGGAACGCCGCCACCAGCTGCGGCATCGCCGTCATCGGGATGCGCCGCGCGATGAACGCGCCGGTGCCACCGCCGACGGCCACGCCGAGAACGATCAGCCCGATGCCGCCCCAGCCGGGGGCCGCGACCGCGAGCGTGGTCACGGCGGCGATCGCCATGCCGATCATGCCGAACAGGTTGCCCTGGCGCGAGGACTCCGGGCTCGACAGGCCGCGGAGGGCCAGGATGAACAAGACGCCAGCGACGAGGTAGAACAGCGCCGTGATGTTAGGGCCGAGCATCGCGCGCTACTTCTCTTTCTTCTTGTACATGCCGAGCATGCGCTGGGTGACCAGGAAGCCGCCGAAGATGTTGACCGACGCGAGCACCAGCGCCACGAACCCGAACGCTGGCGCCCACCAGTGCTCGGTGCCGGTGACGGCTTCGACCGCGCCGAGGCCCACCGCGAGCAGCGCCCCCACCACGATCACCGACGAGATGGCATTGGTGACCGACATCAGCGGCGTGTGCAGTGCCGGCGTCACCGACCACACGACGTAATAGCCGACGAAGATCGCCAGCACGAAGATCGACAACCGGAAGACGAACGGATCGATCTGGACGAGTTCGCTCATGCCTTGTCTCCTTCGCCGCTAAACGCGGGATGCACGACCTTGCCGTCGCGGGTGAGGTTGGTTGCCTTGACCAGCTCGTCGTCCCAATCGACCGCCACCGTCTTCTTCTCCTTGTCGATCAGCGTCTCGACGAAGGCGTAGAGGTTGCGCGCGTAGAGCGCCGAGGCGCTGGCCGCGATGCGCCCGGCGACGTTGAGATGGCCAACGATGGTGACGTTGCCCGCATTGACGACCTTGCCGGCCTCGCCGCCCTCGACGTTGCCCCCCCGCTCCACGGCGAGGTCGACGATCACGGCGCCGGGTCGCATCGAGGCGACCATCGCCTTGCTCACCAGCCGCGGCGCCGGACGACCGGGGATCAGCGCCGTGGTGATGACGATATCTTGCTTCTTGATGTGCTCGGCGACGAGCTCCGCCTGCTTTTTCTGATACTCGGCCGACATCGGCTTGGCGTAGCCGGCGGCCGTCTCCGCCTGGCGGAACTCCTCGTCCTCGACGGCGACGAACTTCGCGCCGAGGGATTCCACCTGCTCCTTGGCGGCGGGCCTGACGTCGGTTGCGGTCACCACCGCGCCGAGGCGCCGCGCGGTCGCGATCGCTTGCAGGCCGGCGACCCCAGCCCCCATGACGAACACCCGCGCGGCCGGCACGGTCCCGGCCGCGGTCATCATCATCGGCAGCGCCCGCCCGTATTCCTCCGCCGCGTCGATCACCGCGCGATAGCCGGCGAGGTTCGCCTGGCTCGAGAGCACGTCCATGACCTGCGCGCGGGTGATGCGCGGCATGAGCTCCATGGCGAACGCCGCCACCCCGGCGTCGGCCATCGCTTTGACCGCGTCCTCGTGGCCGTAGGGGTCCATCGCGGCGACAACCAGCGCACCGCCCTTGTAGTCCTTGAGTTCGTCACCGGCCGGCCGGCCGACCTTGAGGACGATGTCGGCATCCTTGACGGTCTCCGCCGCGGTCTTCGCCATCGTCGCCCCGGCCGCCGCAAATTCCTCGTCCGTGATGCGTGAGCCAGCCCCGACACCAGCCTCGACGGCGACCTCGGCCCCAAGGCCGGCGAATTTCTTCACGGTTTCGGGAGTGACCGCGACCCGGGTCTCGGCCTTGTCGGTTTCCGCTGGCACAGCGATCTTCATCGAATGGCCCCTGCTCCGCCGTACGGCGCCTCAGCCAGCGAAAAGGAAACGCGGGCTCGCCCCGCCCGCAGGCTCTCAGGCGAGGAAGATCGCCATCAGGATGAGGATGATGGCGATCGCCGCCAGGCAATATTTGATGATGGTGAGGAAGCGCCGATACGTGGCCGCTCGGTCGGCGTAGCCCATATCGTCGATGGTCGCGAGGTCGGCGGCGGCGTGTTCAGCCATGCGGGGAACCCCTCAATCCCGGGACGAAACGCCGCCGCTTTATAGCAAAACGAACGCGCCCGGCAATCGGCCATGGCGTCGCGGCGGAACGACTGGCCGAAAGGCTTGTCCCTACCGCTAGCGCATGCCGGCCGCGATCAGCATCCCGCCGATAGCGACAGCCGCGATCAGCAGGAACGCCAGGAGCACCATCATCACCGCCGCGCCGACGATAGCCGCGAGCGTCTTCCAGAACCCGATCTGCGCGATCAGGATGACGAGCAGGACGAAGAAGATGAATTTCATGACCGCTCCGATCGGCAGCCGCTTGCCCCGCAGTTGATATGGGCGCGCGAATTTACCTCCGCTACGGCTGCACCCCGTCCATCGTCTCCAGTTCGTCGATCAACCCCTCGATGACGCCGACGCCCTTCTGCCAGAACTTCGGCTCGCTGGCGTCGAGGCCGAAGGGTGCCAGCAACTTCTTGTGGTGCTTGGAGCCACCCGCCTTCAGCATCTCGATGTACTTCTCCTGGAAATCGGGCGCGCCCTCCTCGTAGAGCGCGTAGAGCGAGTTCACCAGGCAATCGCCGAACGCGTACGCGTAGACGTAGAACGGCGCGTGAATGAAGTGGGGGATGTAGCTCCAGAACGTCTCGTATCCGGGCCCGAGGTTGACCGCCGGGCCGAGGCTCGCGCCTTGCACCTCCATCCATATCTCGCCCAGCCGGTCCGCGGTCAGCTCGCCGTCCCGGCGTTCCAGGTGCACCTTGCGCTCAAACGTGTAGAACGCGATCTGGCGCACCACCGTGTTGAGCATGTCTTCCACCTTGGCCGCGATCGTCGCCTTGCGCTGCTGAGCCTCCGTGATCTCGACCAACAGCGCCTGGAAAGTCAGCATCTCGCCAAACACGCTCGCGGTTTCGGCAAGCGTCAGCGGCGTCTGCGCCATCAGCGCCCCCTGCGGCGCCGCCAGCACTTGGTGTACCCCGTGTCCGAGCTCGTGGGCGAGCGTCATCACATCGCGCACCTTGCCCTGATAGTTGAGGAGCACGTACGGGTGAACCGAGGGCACCGTCGGATGCGAGAAGGCACCCGGCGCCTTGCCGGGCCTAACCGGCGCGTCGATCCAGCGCTCGTCGAAGAAGCGCCGAGCGATCGTGGCGATCTTGGGCGCGAACAGCGCGTAGGCACCGAGCACCGTCGCCCGCGCCTCGCCGAACGGGATCGTCCGTTCCGGCGTCTCCGGCAGCGGCGCATTGCGGTCCCAGTGGTTGAGCCGGTCGCGCCCGAGCCAGCGTGCCTTCAACGCGTAATAGCGGTGCGACAGCCGCGGGTAGGCACTGGTGACGGCCTCGACCAGCGCCTCGACCACCTCGGGCTCGACGCGGTTGGCGAGATGCCGCGACCCGGCCACGTCCTTGAACCCGCGCCACCGGTCGGAGATTTCCTTGTCCTTGGCGAGCGTGTTGGTGACGTGCGTGAAGAGCCGGAGGTTCTCTTTGAACGTCCGCGCCAGCGCCTCTGCCGCCGCCTTGCGTTTGGTCTGGTCGCGGTCGAGCATCAGGTTGAGCGTCGGCTCGAGCGCCAGCCTCTTGCCGTTGACGGTGAACGCAAGGCCCGCCATCGTCTCGTCGAACAGCCGGTTCCACGCGCCCCGGCCGGTTACCGACTTCTCGTGGAAGAGAAGCTCGACCCGATCCTCGAGCTGATACGGCTTTTCCCTGCGCACGTCCTCCAGCCACGGCCGGTAGCGGTCGAGCTGCGGCCATTTCATCGCTTGGCCCAGTACGTCGTCGTCGATGCGGTTGAGCTCGAGCGGGAAGAACAGGAGATGCGCACTCGCCGCGGTGATCTTCTCCGTCACGTCACCGTAGAATTTGGACCGCGCCGTATCGCTGGTGTCGCCGGCGTGTAGCAGCGCGGCAAACGCCGCGATGCGGCCGAGGAGCTCCTGCAGTTGTTCGAAGGCCACCACCGCCTCGGCCAGCCGCGCGCCGCCGTCGGCTTCGGCCGCGACGCCAACGAGCGTCCCCTTGAACCGCGCCTCGAAAGCGGCCGACAGCGTGTCCGCCTGTTCGAGGTCGTCTTTGAGCCGCGGATCGTCCATCCCCAAGTAGAGGTCGCCGAGGTTCCACTCCGGCAAATCGTCGGGCGCGGACTCCTCCGCCTCGGCGGTCGGCACAAGGTCTGCGGTTGTCTCGTTCATGGCTGGATCAACCGGAGCGAGCCGGAATGGAGCGTTAACCAATTAGGGCGGGCTGCAGCCGCCCGGCAAGTCGCCGGCTCACGCCCGCCAACACCCGTGCCCGAGCGATGCATCTCGGCAACAGGTGGTCGGCGTCTGGCATCAGGTTAAGCGGAGATTAACTCGCCTCGTCCGATGATCGCCTGCAACAAAGCGCAGGTCGGCGCGGTTCTGCGGGTTCCCGCGCCCGATGACTGTCTCGCAGGGAGACACCTTCCCCACGCCATGTCGACCACCATCCTCATTGTCGACGACGATCCGGTCCAGCGCCGGCTGCTCACCGCAGCCGTGGAGCGCTTTGGCCATGAGCCAATTGCGGTCGACGGGGGCCAGGCCGCGCTCGACCTTCTCAGGAGCCCCGAGGGCGAGGCCGTCGCCCTAATGATCCTCGACCTGGTCATGCCCGACCTCGACGGCATGGCGGTGCTTGCCAAGCTGCGCGAGCGCGACCTTCGGGTCCCGGTGATCGTCCAGACCGCCCACGGCGGCATCGACACCGTAGTCGGCGCCATGCGCGCCGGCGCGGTCGACTTCATCGTCAAGCCGGCTTCCGCCGAGCGTCTCCAAGTGTCGATCGAGAACGCCCTCAAGCTCGGCGCGTTGGAGGGCGAGATCGCCCGCATGAAGAAGACCGCGTCAGGCACCCTCACCTTCCGCGACATCATCACCAAGAGCCCGGCGATGGAGCGGGTGATCCGGCTTGGCCAACGCGCCGCCCAATCGCAGATCCCGATTCTCATCGAAGGCGAGTCGGGCGTCGGCAAAGAGCTCGTCGCCCGCGCCATCCAAGGCACCGGCGACCGCCGCTCCAAGCCGTTCATCACCGTCAACTGCGGCGCCATTCCCGACAATCTTGTCGAGAGCATCCTCTTCGGCCACGAGAAGGGTGCCTTTACCGGCGCCGCCGACAAGCACATCGGCAAGTTCCGCGAAGCCAACGGCGGCACCTTGTTCCTCGACGAGGTCAGCGAGCTCGCCCCTGACATCCAGGTCAAGCTTCTTCGTGCCCTCCAGGATGGCGAGATCGACCCCGTGGGCGCCCGTCGTCCCATGCGCGTCGACTTCCGCCTGATCTCGGCGACCAACCGCAGCCTGATCGACCTCGTCAAGGACGGCGCCTTCCGCGAGGACCTGTATTACCGGCTCAACGTCTTCCCCATCCGCATTCCGCCTTTGCGCGAGCGCCGCGACGACATCGCCGAGCTGGTGCGTCATTTCACCGCCCGCTTCGCCGCTGAGGAAGGCAAGTCCGGCATCCGCGGGGTCACCGCCGCCGCCATGCAGCTGCTGACCCGCTACGATTGGCCCGGCAACATCCGCCAGCTCGAGAACGCGGTCTTCCGCGCCGTCGTTCTCACCGACGGCGCAACGCTGACGCCGCAGGAGTTCCCCCAGATCGCCGCGCAGGTCGACGGCTCCGCGGCGCCGCCGGAGATAACAGAATTGTCCGCCCCACCGACGGACCCGGTCGAGATTGACTTCGATCTCGGCCGCACTGACACCTCCGGTCAGATCTCCGCCATTGACGTCAACGGCGATGTCCGGCCGCTGGCCGATATCGAGGCGGCCATGATCCGCCTGGCGCTCGAGCGTTACGACCGGCGCATGACCTTGGTTGCACGGCGACTGGGGATCGGCCGCTCGACCCTCTACCGCAAGCTGAAAGAGCTTGGCATTTCAGACACAGTCGCCGGAATTGCGGCGGAATAGCCGTTCAAATCGCCTTGATTACGCCTTGGAACGGTTGAAAAGCCCCAATATTTGGTTTCTTTTCACACTCATGGGCCAAGCTCGGCGTCAAACCACCTGAGGCCTGTAAGCATGCTGTTTCGCACCCCGATTGCCGCTCTCGCGAGCGTCGCGGCCCTTTTGCCCGCAACCTGCGCCTGGGCGGAAACCGTGGCCGATGCCACCGTGGCCGAGTCCGACGCGGTTACCGCCAACTACACCGTCTATGACCGTGCGATCGACCCGACGACCGCCGCCATCCGCGCCATCCTGGGTGAGGCTGGCAAGCACGGAGCGTTTCTCGACAAGCGCGATGCCGCGGCTGTGGCCGAGTACTATCGCGAGCAGGGTTATGCACCGTCGTGGACAGACGACGGCCGGCTGACCGCACGCGCCAAGAAGATCATCGCCCGGCTGGCCCGGGCCAACATCGACGGGCTCGACCCGCGGGCTTATCGCACACCGCCGATGGGCATGGGCGAGAGCGTCCCCGCCACGATTTCAGCACTGGCCGCCGCCGACGTGATGCTCAGCCAGGCGATCGTCACGTACGCCCGCCATGCGCACTCCGGTCTCTTCGATCCCGCCGACATCAGCCCCAACTTCGGCTACAAGCCGCACCTGCCCGACCCGATCGCCGTCCTCAGGAAGGTGGCGAGCGCCAGCGATCCAGCGGCGGCCCTAGCCTCGTACAACCCGACCCATCCGGAGTTCGTGGCGCTTCGCGACAAGCTCGCCGAAATCCGCGCCGCCAACGTCGAGCTGCCGCCGGTCGTGCCGGAAGGGCCGCAACTCAAGCTCGGCTCGAAAGGCCCACGGGTCGCGACTCTGCGCCAGCGCCTTTCCGTGCCGCCTCCGGCGCCGCCAGCCGAACAGCCGCAGGCGATCGACTCGGGCGCCATCGGGACCGTCCAGCCGGCGGCTGCCGTAGCGTTCGACCCCGAGGTCTTCGACGAGACCCTCGACGAGGCGGTACGGGCGTACCAGGAATCGGCCGACCTCGTCGTCGACGGCATCGCCGGCAGGGCAACAATCGCCGCGCTCAACGCCGCCGCTGTCGACCACGTCGAGACAATTATCGCGAACATGGAGCGCTGGCGGTGGATGCCGGAAGACCTTGGCCGGTTCTACGTCCGCGTCAACGTCCCCAACTTCAACCTTGAAATCTACCGCGGCCGCAAGGTGGTGCATTCCACCCGCATCATCGTCGGCAAGCCGACCAACCAGACGCCGATCTTTTCCGACGAGATAGAGCACGTCATCGTCAACCCGACGTGGCACGTCCCGGCCTCGATCGCGGTCAAGGAGATGCTGCCCGAGATCCGGGCCAACCCCGGGGCGCTGCGCGGCTACCAGGTTTACGCAAACATCCAGGGACGGTTCCGCCCGGTGGACCCGTACATGATCGATTGGTTCAGCGTCGACATGCGCCAGATCCAGATCAAGCAACCGCCGGGCGAACGCAACGCGCTTGGGCGGGTCAAGTTCATGTTCCCCAACCCGTTCTCGGTGTACCTGCACGACACGCCGACCAAGAATCTATTCAAAAAGGACTACCGCGCCTACAGCCACGGCTGCATGCGCGTGATGGACCCCTGGGATTTCGCTCAAGCGTTGCTGGCCAATGATCCCGAGGTCTCGTCGGAGAGGCTCCAGAGCCTGGTCGGCGGTCGCGAGCAGCAGGTCAACCTCACCCGGCACATCCCCGTCCACGTCACCTATTTCACCGCCTGGGTCGACAAAGACGGCAACCTCCAGGTGCGCGACGACCTCTACGGCCACGACGCGCGGATGCAGCAGGCGCTCGGGCTCCAATCGTAGATTGTGAGAAAACCCGAATGATAACCGTGGGTTAGCATGTTTCGCGCCGTGCCCGCCTGCCCCGCAAATGCCACGATCTGAATCTAGCCTGACTAGGTCTGGCGAGACTGTTCGAGGGGTGGCTCTGACGTTTCCCGAGAATTGGTAAAGGGGCGTTAACCTTACACCGCGAGAATGTTGCCGCTGGGTGGGCCTGTACTTTCAGGTGGGACGGCGACCGATTTTGTATTTGCGGGGCGAATTTCACGCGCGGTGTGGTTGGCGGTCCTCTCTGGGTCGCCGGTCTGCGTGGTTACGCTTCGCTGCGGCACCGCTTCTTCTTTTCCTCCTGGTAATTGGCCACACTTCGGCCTCGGCCGAGACCCGCGAACTCAAGCTTTACAACATCCACACCGACGAGAAGACGACCATCGTCTTCAAGCGCAACGGCCGCTACGTCCCGTCCGGCCTCTCTAAGATCAACGCGTTCCTGCGCGATTGGCGCAAGGACCAACCGACCAAGATGGACCCCCACCTCCTTGACCTGGTGTGGGAGGTCTACCGCCGGTCGGGGTCGCAGGACTACATCCACGTCGTTTCCGGATATCGCTCGCCAGCGACCAACGACATGCTCCGCCGCCGGTCCAATGGCGTCGCCAAGAACAGCCTGCACACGCAGGGCAAGGCGATGGATTTCTTCATTCCCGACGTCGACCTGTCGAAGCTCCGCGTCATCGGGTTGAGGGTGCAGGAGGGCGGGGTCGGCTTCTACCCGACGTCCGGCGCGCCCTTCGTGCACATGGACACCGGCAACGTCCGGCACTGGCCGCGCATGACCCGCCAGCAGCTGGTCAAGGTCTTCCCGGACGGCAACACGCTACACGTTCCCTCGGATGGCAAGCCGCTGCCGGGCTACAATCAGGCGCTCGCCGCCTACAAGGCACGCAAGGCTGCCGGCGGCGGCATTGCCGTCGCCAAGTTCGAGCCACCGACCCCCTCGCCCGCCCCCGCCGCTTCTGAACCGATGGTCGTCGCCGCGGCCGTCAATCTCGACGAGCGCGAGGACGATGAAATCGCCGCGCGTACCCCGACGCCGACCCAGAAACCGCGGCGGGCGGTCGCCGTCGCCAGCTATTCGACCGCGGCGGTCCCGAGGCCACGCCTAGCGCCGAAGCCTGCCGAGCCAACGGTGGTCGCCACGTTTGAACCGGGCAGGTCGGCGAACCCGAGACCGGCCGCCGCGACAGCACCCGACAGGACCGCGACTGCGGTCCGCCTGCCGGTCAGGCCCGATTTCGACTTCGGCTCGCCGCGGGATTGGGCGCCGCCGGCGGTTCCCGCCGCCCTCGCCAAAGCCATGGCCGCGCGCGACCGCTCCCATCGCAGCACTTCTGTTCCGATTTCCCCGACCGTGGTGGCGACGATCGACGTGAGCCGTCCGCGCCGCGCCGCCGTCATGACCACCGCGGTGCTGCGTCACACAACCGACGTACCCGACGAGCTGCCCCAAGTGCTGGCCTATGCCCCGGCCGACGCCTTCCGCGCCGAACCGGTGCGGTCGGCGAAAGCGAGCACGGGCGGCATGCCGCTGCCGACGCTCAATCCGATGCACACCGCCATGGTCTCGCAACCGGCCCCGGTCGCTCCCACGCCCGCCGTTGAGCTGCCGCCACCGCCGCCGCGCGTCGAGACACCTGCCCTGACGCTGACCGTCCTCGACACCCAGGCCTTGCGCCTGTGGATCGGCCCGGGCTCCACGCGTCAGAAGGGCTTCGCGCTCCTTACCATGCCGGAGTATGCCCAGTCCGCGAACCTGACCGCCACGCCGGCGGTGGGCTTCACGGCGGGCTTCGGACCGACCGCATACATCGACCTGCGCACCGACCACTTCTCCGGCCCGCTCGTCGTGCAGCCTGACGTCGTCGATCTCCACCGACCCGCCGCGCTGATCGCGGCGACGCGCTGATCCCCGTTTCGCAGTCCTCGACTCAGTTCATTCTGCCGCTGCGCGCATGCCGAGCGCGGCCATATAGAGGTCGAGTAGCGCCTCTTGTTCCTGGCGCTCGGCAACGTCCTGCTTGCGCAGGCTGACCACTCGTCTGAGCGTCCTGGTGTCGAACCCGTTGGCTTTGGCTTCGGCGTAGACCTCCCTAATGTCGTCGGCGAGCGCCTGCTTCTCCTCCTCAAGCCGCTCGATGCGTTCCACGATCGACCTTAGCTGGTTCGCTGCAAAGCCTCCCGACTCCGCCATGCCAATTACCTCCCGCTATTTGCGCCCCGACAGGGGTACGCTGAAAGAGCTAGTCGCAGGCACCGGTCAATCCCGGCGCCCACGGCCCGCCGCTCCCGGTTTGCTCCGCGAGCCGTAGGAGCGGACTTCGTGCACGTCCGGACGCTGGTTGAGGTCGGCGAGCACCCGCGCCAGCCGCCCGGCCCATTCCTCGGCGCCCGCGTCGTCTCCGATCAGGTCCTGGCGTATCTCGATCAGCGCGTGCGCGATACCGCGCCCCGACCCGTGACGCGACAAGGTGTCGTTGGTCAGCGCCCCCGAATAGGGCTCATTATCGCCGATGACCAGCCCGCCGCCTTCGGCGCGCAGCGCCTCGACCATCGGCTCCGCCAGGCGCGGGTCCGTGTCCCACAGGATGCCAGCGTGCCACGGCCGCACCTTGCCGCGCCATACCGGCGTGAAGCTGTGGATCGACACCAGCGCCGGCGGGTTTCCGGTCGCCATCGCGCGGTCGATCGCAGCGTCGATTGCGTCGTGATAGGGGGCGTGAAAGCGCCCGATGCGGTGCTCTCGTTCGCGTGCGTCGACGGCGGTGTTGGCGGGAACGATGGTGCCGTCCGACAGCCGCATGATCAGCGTGGGATCGTCTGTACCGCGGTTGGTGTCGATCAGCAGGCGCGAGAAGTTCGCCAGCACCGCCGGGACCCCGAGCCGGGCGACGAGCGCTCTGGCCACTGCCGCGGCACCCGGATCGTAGGCAATGTGGCGCGCGAACTCAGCCGCCGGCAGGCCCAGGTTGCCATACTCCGGCGGCAGCCGGTTGCCGGCGTGATCGCAGAGCACGATCAGCCCCGACGCGGGCTCGCCCGCGATCACCGAAACGGGTGTGAAATCCCCCGGCTCCGCAAACCGGCGCCGGGCCGGTTGGGCCTGGGCGATGTCCATGTGCGCGAATACTAGCGGCGCCGGCCGCGCCGCACCATAGCCACGCGACGACGCAGACGGGATCACGATCCTGCCGCCTTCTGCAGCGAAAAAGGCGCGGTGCGGGAGCCCTCGGGGTCGCGTTGACAGGGCAAAACCGCACGCGTCATAAGTCCTTCATGCAAATCACCGCCCAGTTCAGTCCGTGATCTCCCCGAACGTGGCGAAGAGCGCGCGCACCCCTCAGTCATGGTTCCGGCCGGCGATCGCCATCGCCAGCATCGCGCTGCTTGGAGTCGTTGGTTTTGCCGTCTACTTCCTCTTTTTCGCCTCGGACAACGGCGGCCCGGGCGCCGCCCGCTTGCTCGCCGATGGCGCTGTCACCGCCGGTGTTTCCGGCGGCCTCGGCGCCGACCCCGCCGCCGGCGGCCTGCGTCTGTGCAACAAAACGGTCAGCCGGATCGGCATCGCCATCGGCTACAAGGCCAACCGCCAGTGGACCACCGAGGGTTGGTGGAACGTCGCTGCCGGCACCTGCGAGACGCTTGTCCCCGGACCGTTGGTTTCACGCTTTTACTACATCTACGCCATCGACTACGATGAAGGCGGTGTGTGGGGCGGCGCTGCTGCGATGTGCACACGCGACAAGATGTTCACGATCCACGGCATCGAGGATTGCGTGGCGCGCGGCTTTG
>CAYTXI010000080.1:0-12214 GCA_964441935.1 uncultured Bauldia sp. | reverse complement strand
TTTTCGTGGCCGAACAACTCGGCCTCGATCAGGTCGCGCGGGATCGCCGCCATGTTGATCGCCACGAACGAACCGTTGCGCCGCTTGCCGTAGTCGTGGAGCGCCTTGGCGACCAGTTCCTTGCCGGTTCCCGATTCGCCGGCGATCATCACGGTCAGGTCCGTCTGCATCAACCGGGCAAGGACGCGATAGATGTCCTGCATCGCCGGCGACCGGCCGACCAGCGGAATGCTTTCGCCGACGTCGTCGACCGCGCCGGCGGCGCGCGGCGCCTTCGGCTCCGACAGCGCCCTGCCAACGATCGCCAAGAGCTCCTTCAGGTCGAACGGCTTTGGCAGGTACTCGTACGCGCCCCGCTCCGACGCGCGGATCGCTGTCATGAAGGTGTTCTGCGCGCTCATCACGACGATCGGCAGCTCCGACCGCAGCCGCTTGATGCGCGGCAACAGGTCGAAGATGTTCTCGTCGGGCATAACCACGTCGGTGATGACGAGGTCGCCGCCGCCCTCGCTGACCCAGCGCCACAGTGTCGCCGCGTTCGACGTCAGCCGCACGGCGTAGCCTGCGCGGGAGAGCGCCTGGTTGAGCACCGTGCGAATCGCCGCGTCGTCGTCGGCCACGAGGATGGTGCCAAGCGCCATAGTCAGTTTTCCTCAGCCGCGGCCGTTTCGCCCACTACCGCCGGCATCAGCACCCGGAAGGTCGTTCTCCCCGGCTGCGAATCGCATTCGATGACGCCGCCGTGGTCGCGGATGATCTTGGCGACCAACGCCAAGCCGAGCCCGGTGCCGTTGGTCTTGCTGGTCACGAACGGATCGAAGAGATGGGCGACCAGGTCTTCCGGGACCCCGGGGCCGTTGTCGCGCACGCAAAACTCGAGCGGCAACGTCACCCGGCTCGGATTGCCCGGCACCGAAATGCGCAATCCTGGCCGGAACGCGGTTGTCAGCACGATTTCCGCGTCTGGCATGTTGCCGACGGCCTCGACCGCGTTCTTGATCAGGTTGAGAAAGACCTGGACGAGCTGGTCGCGATGGGCGAACACCGGCGGCAGCGAGGGATCGTATTCGTCGCGGATGGGGATCGAGCGAGCGAAGCCGGATTGCGCCAGGCGGCGGACGTGATCGAGCACGATGTGGATGTTGACCGGCTCGCGCTCGATCGGCCGCTCGTCGGTGAATACCTCCATGCGGTCGACCAGCTTGACGATACGATCGGCCTCGTCGCAGATCAGGCGCGTAAGCGCGCGGTCTTCGTCCTCGACCGACGATTCGAGCAACTGAGCGGCGCCGCGGATACCCGACAGCGGATTCTTGATCTCATGGGCGAGGATCGCCGCCAGGCCGGTGACACTCCGCGCCGCACCGCGATGGATGAGCTGGCGGTCGATCTTGTCCGCCATCGTGCGCTCTTGGAGCATGGCCACGACGGCATCTGGCTGGTCGAGGCTCGGCGTCGCATAGATGTCGACGACACGCTCGCCGCCGATGCGCGGTGTTCCGATATCGACGCGATATTCGTTGACCGCGCCGCCGCGCTCGCGCACCTGGTCGATGAGCGCCAGTAGCGGGCTGCCGAACGGCACGAAATAGGCGAGCGGGTGGCGCCGCAGCACGTTGGCGGAAGCTTCGAAGAAGGTCTCGGCCGCAGCGTTGGCCTCGACGATGGCGCCCTCCCCGTCGATCAGGAGAACCGGATGCGGCAACGCGTCGACCAGTGAATCGGCCATGCGTGCGCGCCGGCGGGTGGCGACGCCGGCGCTCATGCCGCCCTCGCCGCCATGTCGCCGGCGAAGATTCCCGCGAGCATGCCAAGCACGGCCTTGGGCCGCGAGGCGGTCAAGACCGCGCGTCGCGCATCCGGCGATGCCGCGCCCGGCGGGAGACCGTCCATGTACCAGCCGAGGTGCTTGCGTGCCGCGCGCGGACCGACCAGTGGGCCGTAGTGCGCAATGATCGCCTCGTAATGGGTGGCGATCAGGTCGAACAGACCGGCGCCACTCGGAGTCGGCGGCGCGACGCCACACGCGGCGTATACAGCCGCGTGACCGGGCAGCCACGGGCGGCCGCAAGCGCCGCGGCCGATCATGACGCCGTCGGCCCCCGACGCCACGAGCATCGCGCCGATGTCCGCGAGGTCGGTGAGGTCGCCGTTGGCGACAACGGGGATGGTGACCGCGTCCTTGACGGCGCGAATCGCCGCCCAGTCGGCGTTGCCGCCGTAGAACTGGCAGCGCGTTCGTCCGTGGACGGTGACAAGGCGCACCCCTTCCGCCTCCGCTCGCCGCGCGAGCTCCGGCGCGTTGATGGTCGAGTCGTCCCAGCCGAGGCGCATCTTCAGCGTTACCGGCCGGTCGGTCGCCGCGACCGTTGCCGCGATCAGCCTCGGCGCATGGTCGAGGTCGCGCATCAGCGCCGAGCCAGCAAACCCGCCGGTGACCTTCTTGGCCGGGCAGCCCATGTTGATGTCGATGATGTCGGCGCCGCAGTCCTCGGCCGCGCGGGCCCCCTCGGCCATCGCCGCCGGCGTGCGCCCGGCGAGCTGCACCACGTGCGGCCCGCGCCGGGCCCGCTCCGCCCTCAGCCGCGCGCGCTGATCGCCCGTGGAAAGCGCCTCGCCGGCGATCATCTCCGAGACCACCAGGCCGGCCCCATATGCGGCCGCGAGGTCCCGAAACGGGCGGTCTGAAATCCCCGACATCGGCGCCAGAAACACGCGGTTCCTGATCACGACCGGGCCGATGCTCAGCGGTTGTGCGAGTTTGGCGATCACGGGCTCGTCTGCATACAGATTAGGCAATGTCGCAATTGCCCATACATTAGTCAAATCCGGCTGGCGAGCAAGCGCAAATCGAACGAGTCGATGCCTTCGCTGTGATAGAGTTGTCGCACGCAGCCAGGTGCGCGGGAGGCAATCGCGGGATGGCCACGGCGTCCGACACGGCGGCCTTGATCGTCGCCGCCGGCAAGGGGCTGCGCGCGGGCTCCCCCGACACCCCCAAACAATACCAACGGATCGGGGGTACGCCCATGCTGCGTCTGAGCATGGAGACCTTTCTCGCCCACAAGGCCGTCGACTGGGTCCAGGTCGTCATTGGCGCCGGCGATGAAGGGCTCTACGGCGAGGTCGCCCCGCGCCACGCCAAGCTGCTGCCGCCGGTCACCGGCGGCGGGCGGCGGCAGGATTCCGTGCTGAGCGGGCTCGACGCACTCGCCGGCGCCGCGCCCGCGCGCGTTCTCATTCACGACGCCGCCCGTCCGTTCGTGTCGCCGGCGCTGATCGGGCGTGTCGTCTCGGCACTCGACGGAGTGGACGCCGTCGTCCCCGCCCTGCCCGTCGCCTCCACGTTGAAACGGGTCAGCGCCAACCGCCGCGTGACCGAGACCGTCGCGCGCGACGGCCTCGAAGCCGCCGAAACGCCGCAGGGCTTCGCCTTCGCCGCGATCCGCGCGGCCCACCACAAGGCGGCGACGGCCGGCGAAACGTTCACCGACGACGCCGCGGTCGCCGAGTGGGTCGGCGTCGAAGTGGAGGTGGTTTCCGGCGATCCCGCTAACGTCAAGCTGACCACGGCCGACGAAATCACCGCCGCCGACCGGCGCCTCGCCGGCGAGGATGCACTGCGCCGCGGCGAGGTCCGCGTCGGTATCGGCTACGACATCCATGCACTCGGCCCCGGCCATGAAATCATGCTGGGTGGCGTCGCCATCCCGTACAGCCGCGGTCTGGTCGGCCACTCAGACGCCGATGTCGTTCTCCACGCCCTCACCGATGCCGTCTTCGGCGCTCTCGCCGAGGGCGACATAGGCGAGCACTTTCCGCCGTCGGACGACAGATGGAAGGACGTCTCGTCCGATCGCTTCCTGGCCGCCGCCGCCCGCCGCGTGGCCGCGCGCGGCGGCGTCATCGCCCACCTCGACGTCACCCTGGTTGCCCAGGGCCCGCAGATCGGGCCGCACCGGGACGCGATCCGCGCCAGCATCGCCGCCATTAGCGGCATCACGCCGGACCGCGTCGGCCTCAAGGCCACCACCAACGAGGGGCTCGGCTTCATCGGCCGCGGCGAGGGCATTTCCGCCCATGCCGCCGCGACCGTACGGCTGCCGTTCGCCTGAGGCCGGGTCTGTGGCAAAGCGGCAGAGGAGTCGCGTCCCATGACGGATCTCACACCACTGGTTCCGCTCGCCGCCGAAGTGATCGAAGCCTGCACCGAGCGCAATCTCAGGATCGCCACCGCCGAATCGTGCACCGGCGGCCTGATCGCCGCGGCACTGACCGAGGTGCCCGGATCATCGGCGGTGCTCGAGAGCGGCTTCGTCACATACGCGGACGCCGCCAAAACCGAATCGCTCGGCGTGCCCGCGGCGCTGATCGCCCAGCACGGCGCCGTCAGCCAGGAGGTGGCGCGCGCCATGGCGGAAGGCGCGCTGGCCCACTCCACCGCCGACATCGCCGTTGCCGTGACCGGCGTCGCCGGTCCGACCGGCGGCACACGGGAGAAGCCGGTCGGCCTGGTGCACCTCGCCGCGGCCAAGCGCGGGCGGCTCACGCGTCATGCCGTCCACACGTTCGCTGAGGACGCCGGACGCTCCGAGATTCGCCTCGCCGCGGCGCGCGAAGCGCTGACGATGCTCCGGGCGATTCTGTGAGTGTGAGCGGAGGATGTTGACGACTCGTCGGCCACCTTGCCATGACGAGATCAGACGAGCCGGCCTCAGGCGGCATACACGATCTTGATCGGCCATCGTCCTTCTGGGGCGGCGTAGCGGAACCGATGACCAGAGTCTTCTTGGTCCATCACATGAAACGGAGCGGTGGCCACGCCGTGATCCGGTGGCTCATGAGCCACTTGCCTAATGCGGCATTCGTGAACGATGCCATTCCGATCGAAAAAGTTATCACCGGGCGCCGTTCGATTCCCGACGGTTTCACGCCGTACGCGGACTGGCTGAGACGAGTCCGACCGGCCGACCTCGCCGACGCGCTCACCGTCGCGGACTCCGTGATGGTGAGTCTCGAGGACCATGAACTCCAGGTGCGGCCGTTTCACCACGCGGCGGCGGAATCGGTGATCATATTGCGCCATCCGCGGAACCTTTTTGCCAGCCGCATCAAGAGGGCCCAACGCACCGGCCTGAGTGCCTACCGCCTCGCCAATCCACAAACGTTGGCCCGTGCGGTGCGCATTTGGAAGGAGCATGCCCGCGCCGCATTGACCTCTTCCCGTGAAGGCGGGCCGCAGAAGACGGTCTTTTACGACGCGTGGCTAATCGGGGAAGACTACCGGGCAAGGCTCGCTTCGGACTTCGGTTTTGCGGCTCCGCGCGACCTCTCGATGAGAGTGGAATTGGCGGGTGGGGGAAGCTCATTTGGAGATACAGAAGTCCGACCCGGGGACCTTCTGCGACGAGCGGACTTTCTGTCTGGAGGTGACGCAGACCTTCTTGCCTGGATCATGTCCGATGCGGAACTCGCCGATCTGGCCGATCAGGTGTCCACCGAGGTGACGCAGCTCACCAGCGCCACTGGCTAAGCCCGCTTGAATACCGGCTGAAGCCGGTGCGCCTGGGCAGGTCTGGCCTACCACTTCGCCGGCAGCGTCGCGTCGCCGACCACCCAGGCCTTCGGCAGATAGCGCTCGCGAAAGACGGCTTCGCTCAAACGCAGCCCGCAACCGGGCGTATCGGGTACGCTCATCGCGCCGTCGTTCAGGCGCCATTCGGAATCGTCGAACAGGTCACTGTGCAAACTGTCGACCTCGGCAATGAGAAAGTTCGAGATGCCGCGTCCGAGCTGAAGCACCTTGAACGTCCCGAGGTACGACCCCCAATTGTGGGACGCCAGGTGAACGTCGGGGAGGTCCAGAAGTGCGTTCGAAAGCGAGAGCTGCAAGGCCAGGCCGAGCGCCCGGATGTCCGGTTGGACGATATCCAGCGCACCCGCGCGAGCAAGCGCCTCGTGGACCGTCGGATCGTGCTCCGATTCGCCGTCGGCAAGCAGCGTCGTCAGGCCCTCAGCCTTGATCCATGCGCGCAGGGCGACGCCGTCCCGGACGCTCTCGGGGAACATCTCCTCGACAAACGTCAGGCGCTCGCCGACGGCGCCGATGAACCGCTTGGCCGTTTCGACGCCGTATTGATCGTTGGCGTCGGCCATCAGCTTGACGTCCTTGCCAGCGTGATCGCTTAGCGCTCGCACGACCTCGATGTCTCGCCTCAGGCCCTCCTCCGCTTCCATCCAGCGCCCCCCGCGACCGACCTTGACCTTGAAGGCGCGATGCCCGGCCTTCAGCCCGTCGTCGAGTTCTTCGACAAGACGGGCGACGCCAACGTCCGCGTACTCGGGCAGGAGATCGCTGAAATAGAGCTGCGTGTCGTAGACGGGGACGTGGGCCGGACCAGCCGCGCCCATCAGTTTCCACGCCGGCTCACCGAGCGCCTTTCCCGCGAGATCGAAGAGTGCGTGGTCCGCGCGGCCGATCGGCGAGGTGGCAGCGCCGATGTCGGTCCACAAATCGGCAAGGGAGCGACCGATCAAGTGCCGGGCCTGGTCGTCGCCTACTCTGCCAAAACCAACGCCGTCGAGTCCCTGGTCGGTGTAGATTCTGATAGCGCTCTCTGTGGCCTGCCAGCCGTGCACATCCTTCTTGGCGTTCTTGCCAATTAACTTCGCGCGCTTCGTGACGTGCCGGAAGCCGACGATACTGACGATGTGAATGTCTTCGAATGACCGCGGACAGGGCGGCATCTGAAACGGCGTCGCGGTCAACCTGTGGCGCCTCGAAGGTCGCTCACAACGCCAGCTGCGCCACCTGCTGCAGCATCGACGGCGGCAATTGGGCGCCGTTGTCCGTAACCCGCGCGCTCTCGATAATATTCATACCCAGATCAAAGTCCTGGTAGTTCCGCGCGACAAGCAGAACCGGAGGCCGCTCCGCGAGATACTTGTATGGCCCCTTGGCGTACGCGTGGGGATACTCAGGCCCATACCTGTGCAGGATAAGTAGCAATGAACTCCCAAACGCCGAAACGATGTGCGCACCGCCACCCTGGGAGGAGACGAAGAGGTAAGCCTTTGCGAGATACTCAAGTTTCGTCGCGTTGTAGTCGAGACCCCTGCTCAGGCATGTATCTTCGAAAATCTCGACCTTGTCGTATTCGCGGACAACCTCAAGATCCGGATAGTCGCAGAAGGCGTTGCGGTCCACTGAATAGCCATTGGCGGTTCGGAGAATCCCCGGACGGCTGTACACGATGTGAAAACGCTCCTGCAATCTAAGAAGCGACTTGATTGCCCTTAGCGGTATGTAGTTCATCGGTCCATGTCCGAATTCGACCGTGAATTTGTTTTGGATGAACAGCACAGGTTTTGGAAAGGATTGCCCGCGTGTGGCATAGTGCGCTCTATAGTTCGGTCTGACATGCCATCTTTCTTTCACGGCCGTGTACGTGCTGTTGCTCGGCCATAGCCGCTCCCGCGTAAACCCAAAACGGCGTTTTTCGTATTTCAGTTCGAGCTCGCCGTCGTCCAGGAAATAGTAGTACGGCCTCATGCCTTCGTACGTGATGACGCGACGATCGGCGAGTAGCCCTTCCTTTTTCAGCCAGGCGACGAACGGGATAAAGGTGGCAACCTCGTTCCCGTACTCGCCGCGGAATTCGATGAAGCCGGTCCTCTTGAGGCTATCGAGGGAAGCCTCGAGCAGTGCTTCATCGTCTGGTCGATTGTCTGCCCGTATCTCAAGCATGAAGAGCCACCCAATACGTCACCCCCGCAAAGACACCGTTCATGTGCCGCGTCCACTTGGCCATACGGCAAACTGGCCGCGCGTCGCGCCCCGGAATACCTCTCCCGCCGGTTACGCTTTGACGAAGAACGCGGGCATTTCCGCTCCGTCCCTTAGCCCTGCAAGCGTCGCGACTCCGGCCTCCATCGCCTCGCGGATCGCCACGTCCATGTCAATATAGCGGTACGTGCCGAGCCGGCCAATGAAAGTGACGCCCCGCGTGGCCTCCGCTTCGGACGCGTACTTGGAAAACACGGCGCGCTCCCTCACAAGCCGGATCGGATAGTAAGGCGTGTCGTCCGGCCCGCAGTCGGCGGCGTATTCGTAGCTCAACACGGTTCCCTCATGCGTCTCCCAGCCGGAGAAGTGCTTGTGTTCGGTGACGCGCGTATACGGCACCGCCGCGTCGCAGTAGTTGATCACCGCGCAACCCTGGACGTCGCCGGTCAGGTATTCGTCTTCGAAACGCAGCGTCCGGTAGGCAAGTCTGCCGTGGCGCCAGCCGAAGAAGCGGTCGATGGGTCCGGAATAGAAGACGTGGCGAAAGGCCGAGCGGTCGCTGGAGGCGTCGAACGTTCGTGACAACCGGAGGTCGATGTTTGGGTGGTCGAGGATCTTCTTGACCATGGCCGTGAAGCCGCCAACCGGTTGGCCCTGGCGGGTGTGGTGAAAGTAGTTCCGATCGTGGTCGAACCGAATAGGCACGCGCCCGAAAACGTATGCCGGCAGTTCGCGGGGCTCCAGTCCCCACTGCTTGATCGTGTAGCCTCGATAGAACGCCTCGTACAGCCGTCTGCCGATGGCGGACAACGCCGCCTCTTCGAAATTCTCCGGCGGACTGGATGTGTCGCGCCCGCTCGCGGCCGCTTCTTCGGCGACGAGGCGCCGGGCGTTGACCGGTGTCAGCTCCCGGCCGAAAAACTGGCTCAAGGTTTCGAGATTGATCGGCAAGGGAAAAAGCTCGTCGCCGACCTTTGCGAACTTCACGTGCCGGTATGGATAGATCGTGGCGAAGCGCTCGACGAAAGCCCAAATGCTCTCGTCGTCGGTATGGAGCGTGTGGGGGCCGTGCCTATGGACCATCACGCCGGTCTGCCGATCGCGCGACGTGTGGCAATGCCCGCCGACGTACGGGCGCTCCTCGAAGACGACCGAGCGGAGCCCACCGTCGGCAAGGACGCGCGCCAGCACGGCGCCGGACAGGCCCGCGCCGACAATGAGGATGCGCGGAGCATCGCCGCTGCCACTGAGCATCAGTGTCTACAGACTGTCCGAAGGCCTACGAATGTCCCAGAACACGGCAGTGTTCCGGCCGAAGGATGAACCCTGCGCCCTACCTGACTGCCCGCCCTGCGGCGCAGCCGGTCCCTGATCTGACAGTGCCGTCGGCGGCCACCATTGGCAAGCCGAACCTATCCTTGTGTGGAATCAGGCGCCGACCGTCGCTTGATGTCGGTCAAGGGCGAATACACTCGCCGGTGGTAGGTCCCCACAGACGGAACGCATGCTTTCCGCTTTGGCGTGGTCGATCAGCCGAGGCGGAGATACCGGACAGGGAGGCGTGGGATGGGCATCGCATCGACAGTGAAGCAGTACCTGGACAGTCATGGCATCGCATACGACGTGACCGAGCACAGCAGGACCAGTTCCTCGGCGAGCACGGCGGCCGCGGGCGAGGTCCCGGCAGACAAGGTCGCCAAGGGTGTCGTCGTCAAGAGCGAGCAAGGTTACCTCCTGGTGATCGTGCCGGCCTCGCGCCAGGTGAATCTCGACGAGTTGAAGCGCTGGCTGAAGCAGCCGGTCGCTCTGGCGAGCGAAGACGAAATCGGCGAACTGTTCCCCGACTGCGACAAGGGCGCCGTTCCGCCAGTTGGCGCGGCCTATGGGGTGAGGGCAGCAGTCGACCGGAGCCTGGAGGGAAAGGACGACGTCTACTTCGAAGGCGGCGACCACCGCACTCTCGTCCACCTTTCCGGAGCCGAATTCTTGCACCTGATGGAAAAGGTCCCGCACGAGCGATTCAGCGCCTAGACGTGGGACGACGCATGACCGGCGACGCTGGCCCCGGAAACGGCGTGACCGACCGGCTTCGGCGCCTTGCCAGAGCGCCGTTTCGCACCGTAAGCTTCAACGCAGCCGCTGAACGCTCGTCTTGCCGGCAGACGATGGAGGTCGGTCGAATGACACCAAATCACGCCACGCGATTGACATGCACGGTCCTGGGTCTCGCCCTGCTGGCAACGGCCTCGGAGTTGGCGACGTCCGGCGCGTTGGCGCAGACCCCGGTCCCCGACTGGGCGATCGCGTGCGCGGCGACCACCCCGAACCCGTGGATCAAGTCCGGCTATTGCGAGCGGCACGGGGCGTGGGACAAGTACTACTGCGAGTGCGGGTTCGTGCCCAACCACCCGCTGCCCCAGTTCGGCGGGCGGCGCAACCACGATCTCAGCACCGACCTCTTCCTGGACGAAGACGCCGCCCAGTAGGACGTCCGGCAAGGCCGGGCCGCCTTTCCATCAATCGCCGGCATTGATGGCGTCCTTGAGGGCACCGTACTTCATCAACGCCCACAGGCAATGGGTGGTGGCGTCGATGCGGGTCTGCGGCCGGTAGCGCTCGTTGAGGAAGGCGCCGGCAAAGGGGGCGAGCTTCGCATCGACGAAGAAGCGGTCCTCGGCAAGCGCGATCCGCGTCTGTCCGGGCATGATCTGCATGTCGAGGCTGTTGGTGAGTTCGCGCTCCGCCCGCTCGAGGACCGATGCATACACAGGGTCCGCCGTGCGACCGCCGAGACGCAAGGCCCGCGCCGCCGAGGCGAGCCCCTCGACGATCGAGCAGCCGTTCCTTTCTGGAAAAAGCTCCGGGTCCATGTAGTGGACGAAGAGCCAGCTCTGCATCGACATGAAGTCGAGAAACCGCGCCTCCGCGGCCGTTTCAAAGCGGACCGACGCTGCGCGCATGCCCCAGTGGAAGAACATGAGGCTGGGGTTCTGCGTGTAGTAGTCCATCAGATACGCATCGGCCGCCGAGACCATGTCCCCGGCAACGCGATCGTTCGGAAACAAACGCGCGTAGTGGGCGAGCGCCAGCCAGGTCTCGCCGTTGTAGTAGTCGGCTTCCGCCTCGCTCCCCGGGCGTTCGGCGAACCCGCCGGTCGCGCGCTGTAGCGCTCTCAAGCCGTTGAGCCACGCCACTCTCAGCGGCTGGAAGCGATGGTCGCCCGTTTGCTCGAAGTAGTGGAGTTCGGCGAGGAGGGCGAGAGCGCTGGCGCCGGTCGCCGCGCCGCTCAGGGTGCCGTCGCCTGAGACCACCAAGCCGTCGCCGTACGCGATCGAGCGCGCCGCCAAAGCGCCCATCGCCCGTTCCACCGGTTCACGGAACGACTCCTTACCGGAGAGATTCAGGTACTCGGCGAGGCCGACGGCAGCGCCCGCCTGGCGCACGACGTTGTCGCGGTCGAGATATTTGCCGAGGACGAAATCGTATTCGTAGCCGAAAGTCCCGTCCGGCCCCTGGACGTTTGCCATGTGGCGAGCCGCGAGGTCCGCGCGCGACAAAACGACGTCGCGATCGAGACCGGAGGCGTGCACAGGCGCGGCACCGCCGACCGCGACAAGCGCGGCCGCAACAAGCACGAGCACTTCGCCTCTGCGCCCCATGTCGCCCTCATACCGCCGCCCTTGCGCCGTAGACGGCGTCGGCCCGCGCCTCGAACGCGGAGGCGAGCTTGCGGAAGGCGCGGTCGAACGCCGCGGCCATCAGCCCTCCCAGAACGCGCGAACGGAACTCGTACTCGACGGCGAAGTGGACGATGGACTGGGTCGCATCCACCGGTTCGAACCGCCAGCGACTGTCGAAGCGGCGAAAAGGACCCGTGAGGTAGGTGACGTCGATCGTCAACGCGTCGCGGTCGAGAACGTCGCGGGTGGTGAAGGTCTCGCGCCACGGCCCGTAGGCGACCGTCATGTCGGCGATGAGAATCCCCTTGCCGTCCTGCCGGTCGCGTCCGGTGATGACCAGATTGTCGCAAAGCGGCACGAACTCCGGATACGCCTCGCAATCGGCGACGAGGTCGAACATCTCTTCCGCCGAATGGCGCACCGGGCGCTCGGTCGTGAACGTCGGCATGCCGTGACTGGGCTCAGGTCCCGCGCTGCGCTGCGCGCGCCGCCCTGAGGCGGGCGAAGTCTTCGCCGGCGTGGTGCGACGAGCGGGTCAGCGGGCTCGCCGAGACCATCAGGAACCCCTTGGCGTACGCGATCGTCTCATAGGCCTTGAACTCGTCCGGCGTCACGAAGCGGACGACTGGGTGGTGCTTGCGGGTCGGCTGCAAGTATTGGCCGATGGTGATGAAGTCGACGTTCGCCGCACGCAGGTCGTCCATCACCTGCAGGACCTCGTTCCGCTCCTCGCCGAGGCCGACCATGA
>CAYTXI010000079.1:0-12280 GCA_964441935.1 uncultured Bauldia sp. | reverse complement strand
CCGATGATCGGGATGTCGACGGGGATGTTCTTGTTAATCGACGACGGGTCGATGTCGACGTGGATCTTGCGCGAGCCCGGCGAGAAGGCGTTGACCCGGCCGGTGATGCGATCGTCGAAGCGCGCTCCGACGCACACCATGACGTCGCAGTCGTGCATGGCGTGATTGGCCTCATAGGTGCCGTGCATGCCAAGCATGCCTAGCCACTGCGGGTCGGAGGCCGGGTAGGCGCCGAGACCCATCAGCGTCGAGGTGATTGGGTAGCCGGTCGTCCGCACGAACTCGCGCAGCAGCGCCGTCGCCCGCGCCCCGGAGTTGATCACGCCGCCGCCGGTGTAAAACACCGGTCGCTTCGCCTTGGCGATCATCTCCACCGCCGCTCGTATCGCGGCCGGATCGCCCTCGACACGCGGGTGGTAGGTTTTGTGCCCGACGTGGTTGGGCGGCGCGTAAGTCCCGGTGGCGAACTGCACATCCTTTGGGATGTCGACCACCACCGGCCCCGGCCGGCCATGGCTTGCTACGTAGAACGCTTCGTGCAGGATGCGCGCGAGGTCGTCGACGTCCTTGACCAGCCAGTTGTGCTTGGTGCAAGGCCGCGTGATACCGACGGTGTCGCATTCCTGGAAAGCGTCGTTGCCGATGAGATGGGTGGGCACCTGGCCGGTGATGCCAACGATCGGGATGGAATCCATCAACGCGTCGGTGAGCGCCGTCACCAGGTTGGTCGCCCCGGGCCCCGAGGTGACCAGCGCTACGCCGACCTTGCCGGTCGAGCGGGCATAGCCTTCGGCGGCGTGGCCGGCGCCCTGCTCGTGGCGCACCAAGATGTGGCGCACCCGCTCCTGCTGGATGATCTCGTCGTAGATCGGCAGCACCGCGCCGCCGGGGTAGCCGAATATGTGCTTGACCCCCTGGTCGATCAGGGCCTGGACAACCATCTCGGCGCCCGTCATCTGCCGTTTCATCGTTCCACTCCATTCGCCGGCGTCGTCGTTCTACCTTGGTAACCTTGAGATTTCGCCAACAAAAAAGGCCCCCGAGGGAGCCTGGTTCGCGCACCACCGATCGTCGTGACGGCTAGGGGGCCGCCCCGGCGGTGCGCCTTCCGACTACGAGGACCTGCATTCGTTTCATGGGTTTTTCTTAGGAGCCCGAGCCCTCCACGTCAAGCGCCGTCGGGTCATCGACCCACCGCCAGTCCGCCATCTGCCCGCGAAACCAGGTCATCTGCCGCTTGGCGTAGCGGCGGGTCTCGGTCTTGATCGCCGCGATCGCCTCGTCGAGCGACACGTCGCCGTTGCGGTGAGAAATGAGTTCGCGCACACCGATCGCCTTCATCGCCGGCAACGCGGGATCGAGGCCAAGCGCCGCCAACGCCTGCACTTCGGGAAGAGCACCATCACCAACGAGCCGCTCGGCCCGCGCGCCGATGCGCTCATGGAGGAGCGCTCGGTCCGGCGCCAGAACGATGCGCTCGGCGCCGTCGGGCGGCACGAGCGGCGGCGCCGGAGCCGCCCGCTGCCAGGCGGCAAGCGACTGGCCGGTGGCCTCGAACACCTCCAGCGCCCTCAGGATGCGCGCGCGGTCGGATGGACGAACCACCGCAGCCGTCTCCGGGTCGACCGCGCCAAGGCGCGCGTGCAGTGAAGCCGTGTCAGCGCCCCCGGTCTCGATGCCGAGCGCCTTCCGCACCTCCGCCGGCACGGGCGGGATCGTCGCCAGGCCCTCGGTCAGCGCCTTGAAATAGAGGCCGGTGCCACCGACGAGGATCGGTAGCATCGCGTGCCCGCGTGCCTCGTCCAGCAGCGCGGCAACGTCGACCAGCCATTGGCCGACCGAGTAGCGCGTCCGCGCCGGCACGTAGCCATAGAGACGATGCGGCACCCGCGCTTCGTCCTCCGCGCTCGGCCGCGCGGTCACCGCACGCAACTCCGCATAGACCTGCATGGAGTCGGCGTTGATGACGACGCCGTTGCGCAGGGTCGCGATCTCGATCGCCAGCCGCGACTTACCGCTCGCCGTCGGCCCGGCGATCAGGATTGCCTCGGGCGTGTTCACCCGGATTGAAGTACGTCAGCCGGATCGGCAAGACAACCAATGCCCGGCGCGGCACGGCGGCATCAGGTCACTCCTCTGGCGATGGCGCCGACCCCGGATTCCGCATAAGGTCGTGGGCAAAAGCTCAAACAAGTGGGGGAACCATGCCGGACGGCGTCAAATACCTTCTGCCCGAGGATCGCATTCCGCGCGCCTGGTACAACATCATGGCAGACCTGCCGGCTCCGCCGCCGCCACCGCTCCATCCCGGCACCAAACAGCCGGTCGGGCCGGACGATCTGGCGCCGCTCTTCCCCATGGCCCTGATCGCCCAGGAAGTCGCAACCGAGCGCGAGATCGAAATCCCGGGCCCCGTGCGCGAGGCCTACAAGCTGTGGCGGCCAGCGCCGCTTTATCGCGCCCACCGCTTGGAGCAAGCGCTCGATACGCCGGCGCGCATCTTCTACAAATACGAGGGAGTGAGCCCGCCTGGCAGCCACAAGCCGAACACGGCGGTGCCGCAGGCCTTCTACAACAGCGAAGCCGGCATCAAGAAGCTCTCCACCGAGACCGGTGCCGGCCAGTGGGGCTCATCACTCGCCTTCGCCGGGAGTCTCTTCGGGCTCGAAGTCAAGGTCTACATGGTCAAGGTCAGCTATCACCACAAGCCATATCGGCGGGTGCTGATGGAGACCTACGGTGCAACCTGCATCCCGAGTCCGAGCGACGAAACCGCAGCCGGCCGCGCCATCCTGGCGAAGAACCCGGAATCGCCGGGCAGCCTCGGCATCGCAATCTCCGAGGCGGTCGAGGTTGCCGCCAAGAATGCCGACACCAACTACTCCCTGGGCAGCGTTCTCAACCACGTGCTCCTGCACCAGACCGTGATCGGCATAGAGGCGCTGGAGCAGATGGAGATGGCCGGCTATTGGCCCGACATCGTCATCGGCTGCACCGGCGGCGGTTCGAACTTCTCCGGTCTCGTGCTGCCATTCCTCGGCAGGAAGCTGCGTGAGGGCAAGGAGGTGCGCATCATCGCCGCCGAGCCCGCAGCATGCCCGTCGCTGACCCGCGGCCTCTATGCCTACGATTTCGGCGACACGGGCAACCTGACGCCGCTGGTCAAGATGCACACGCTCGGCTCGACCTTCATCCCGCCCGGCTTTCACGCCGGCGGTTTGCGCTACCACGGCATGTCGCCATTGGTCAGCCACTTGAAGGAGATCGGCCTGATCGAGGCGGTCGCCCACCACCAGAACCCGTGCTTTGAGGCAGGCGTCACGTTCGCACGGGCCGAAGGCATCGTACCGGCGCCGGAGACGAACCACGCCGTGCGCGCCACCATCGACGAGGCGCTCAAATGCAAGCAGGAGGGCACGGCGCGCACGATCCTCTTCAACCTCTCCGGCCACGGTCATTTCGACATGCAGGCCTACGACGACTACCTGTCCGGTAGTCTCGAAGACCGGGACTACGACGAGGACCATTTGCAGGAGGCGCTCGGCGCCCTACCCGAGGTCGCGTAGCGACACGCGACCGCTTGTTGCGCTTCACTCCGGCGGTGACTAGACCGTCTCCTCGACCGTCGCCGCCGGAGAGTCCTTTTGCCGCTGATCCAACCCTTTCGCGCGCTCCGTCCCGCACCGGGCCGCGCCGGTGAGGTTCTCGCCCCGCCGTACGACGTCCTCACCAGCGCCGAGGCGCGCGAGCGCGCCAAGGGCAAACCGTGGAGCTTCCTCCACGTGTCGAAGCCGGAGATCGACCTCGATCCAGCCACGGACCCCTATGACGACGCGGTCTATGCCAAGGCGGCCGAGAACCTGAAGCGCATGATCGACGAAGGCGTCCTCGTCCGCGACGGCCGGCCCTATTACTACGTCTATCGGCTGACCTGGCGGGGACGCACGCAGACCGGGCTCGCCGTCGTCGCCTCGATCGCCGAGTACGGGGCGGGCCGCATTCGCAAGCACGAGCTGACGACGCCCCTGAAGGAGGATGACCGCGTCCGCCATATGGAAGCCCTCGGCGCCCAGACCGGCCCGGTGATGATGGCCTATCCCGCCGAACCCTCGGTAGAAGGGGCGCTCGCCGACGCCGTCGTCGGGACACCACAAGTCGATGTGACCGCCGACAGCGGCGTCCGCCACGAGGCCTGGGTCGTCGACAACGACGTCACTATCGATGCTCTGACCGACGCCTTTAACGGCCTGTCGGCGCTCTACATCGCCGACGGACACCATCGCTCCGCCGCCGCCGCCCGCGTTACCGAAGCGCGCCCCGACTCCAGGTCGAGCCAGTACTTCCTTTCGGTGCTCTTCCCCCACACCGAAATGACCATCCTCGACTACAACCGGGTTATCAAGGACCTGAACGGCATGACGCCGGAGGCGCTGCTCGCCGCGCTCTCCGAACGCTTCTCAACGACGCCGTCGGACGCGCCGGTGACCCCGAGCGCTCCCGGCGAATTCGGCATGTTCCTCGCAGGCCGCTGGCACCGCCTCACGATCAAGCCCAACCTGGTCCCGGATAGCGATCCGATCGGACGATTGCCGATCACACTCCTGACCCGGAACCTGATCGAGCCGCTGCTTGGCATCGCCGACCCACGCACCGACAAGCGGATCGATTTCGTCGGCGGCGGTCGCGGTATTGAGGAGCTCGAACGCCGGGTCGCCTCAGGCGATATGGCCGTCGCCTTCTCGCTTTACCCGACCCAGATGGCCGACTTGATGGCCGTCGCCGACGCCGGAGCGACCATGCCGCCCAAGTCGACCTGGTTCGAGCCCAAACTTGCCGACGGCCTCTTCAGCCACATCTTGGACTGACCCGCGTGCGCTAGGGACATAGGCGCGCGACGAGCATCCGGGCGGACCGCTATTCCGGCAGCGCCTCGGACTCCGTCTCGGCCGGCTGGTCTTCTTCCAGCGATAGATTGACCCAGCGGACGTTTCCGTCTTTGTTCTGCAGGACGAACTGAACACTCTTGCGGCCTTCCGCCCTGAGGTCGGCGATGCGCTTGTTCACATCGGCCGCCGTCGCCACCGGTTCTTGCGATATCTCGACGATCACGTCGCCAGGCTGCAACCGTTTCAGCGCCGCGGTGCTGCCGGTGGCAACGCCTGTCACCACCACGCCGCCGGTCACGTTGCCCTTGATGCCGTAGCGGTCGCGCATGTCAGGCGACAGATCGGCCAGTTTCAACCCGAGAGGTCCGACGATGACTGCCGGCTCGGGCGCCTCCGTTGGCTTGTCCGCCGGCTCCACGGCGGCCACTCTCTCGGCCTCCTCCAGCCGTCCGAGCGTGACGTTGAGCGTCTCCTGCTTGCCGTCACGCAGAACCACGACCGCGACCTCCTTGCCGACCGGCCGGTCGGCAACCACACGCGGCAGCGTGTGCATCGCGTCGACCTCGGTACCGTCGAATTCGAGGATCACATCGCCCGCCTGGACGCCCGCGGCGGCCGCAGGCCCCTTATCGTCGACGCCTGCCACCAGGGCGCCGCGCGGCTTGCCGCTCATCGCCAACCCTTCGGCGATGTCGTCCGTGACCTCCTGGATGTGAACGCCGAGCCAACCCCGCCGGGTCTCGCCGAAGCGACGCAGTTGGTCGATCACGCCGACGGCGATCTCCGAGGGCACCGCGAAGCCGATTCCGATCGACCCGCCGGTCGGCGAAATGATCGCCGTGTTGATGCCGATGACCTCTCCGTTCATGTTGAACAGCGGGCCGCCGGAGTTGCCCCGGTTAATCGCGGCATCCGTCTGGATGAAGTCGTCGTAAGGGCCGGAATTGATGTCGCGGTTGCGCGCCGAGACGATGCCGAGCGTCACCGTGCCGCCGAGGCCGAACGGGTTGCCGATCGCCATGACCCAGTCGCCGACGCTCAGCACCGACGAGTCGCCGAAGCTGAGCGCGGTCAACGGCTCCCCCGGCTCCACCTGCAGCACCGCCAGATCGGTCTTGTCATCGTACCCTATCAGCGTCGCCGATAGCTTGCGGCCGTCATTGAAGTTGGCGGTGATCTCGTCGGCGCCCTCGATGACGTGATTGTTGGTAACGATGATACCGCTCTGGTCGATCACGAATCCCGAACCGAGTGACTGGACCCGGCGGGGACGATCGTTGCCGTCGTCCCTCTGGTCGAAGAAATCGTCGAAGAAATCCTGGAACGGTGACCCATCTGGCAGCCGCGGCCGCGGCGCCTGGCCGCGCGTACCGGTGACCGTCTGGGCGGTCGAGATGTTGACGACCGCGTCGAGCAGCGGAGCGGCGACCGCAGCGACCGACTCCGGGCCCCGCGCCTCCGCCGGGTAGGCCATTGCCGCGGCAGCAATCCCGGCGGCGACCACAGCCGCCACGGGCGAGCCACGCAGGGTCACGCCAGCCATGAGCCCAACCTCCTCATAGAATCCGACCGCACCGACGACCGGTGACGCGGACCAAATCGGTCCATCCGCCATGGCTACAATCTTGCAAGAAATGGGGCGGAAAAGCGACCGCGCCGACCATCGCTTGCCGGTGCGCGAAAACGTGAACGCCCTGCTACTGGGCGGGTACCGGTTGTCCGCCCGTGGCGGGCGTGTCGCCACCACCGCCCTTCGGATCGTTGAAAAACCTGAAGAAGTCCGACTCCGGCGTGATCACCAGCCTGGTGTCGGTTGACCGGAGTCCCTGCTGGTAGGCCTGCATGGAACGGTAGAAGGCGAAGAACTCGGGATCCTTGCCGAAGGCCTCGGCGAAGATTCGGTTGCGCTCGGCGTCACCGTCACCACGCAGCTCTTCCGATTCGCGGTTGGCCTCCGCCACGATCACGGTCGTGGCGCGATCGGCCTCGGCCCGGATGCGCCGCGCCTGCTGCTCGCCCTCGGCGCGAATTTCGGTCGCTTCGCGCTGGCGCTCGGTCTGCATGCGCTGGTAGATGGCCTGGCTGTTAGCCTCGGGCAGGTCGGCGTGTTTGATCTTTACGTCGACCATGTCGATACCGAGATTCTGAGCCTCGCGATTGACCTGCTCCGCGATTCTCAACATGAGATCGGCGCGCTCGTCGCGGACCACCTGGACGAAGGAGGCGTCGCCGAGCACGCGGCGGACCGCGCCTTCAAGGATGTCCGATAGCCGCCGGTTCGCCAGTAACACGGTACCCGCCGACTGATAGAACAACAGCGCGTTGACGATCCGGTAGCGGCCGAACGCGTCGACCACCAGCCGTTTCTGGTCTGATGCGATGATCTCCAGCGGCTGCGAGTCGAGATCGAGAATACGCTTCTCGAAATAGACGACATTGTCGATCAACGGGATCTTGAAGTTGAGACCGGGGGACGTGATGACGCGCACCGGCTCGCCGAAGCGCAAGACGAGGGCCTGCTCGGTTTGCGACACAATGAAGAAACTGAGGTACAGGATGAAGCCGACGACGGCGATGATGACGAGGCCGAGGCCCCCAAATAGCCTGCCCCTCATTGCCCGCCTCCAGTGTCGCCGGAAGTGGGCGCTGTCCCACGCGTCAACGCCTCGAGCGGCAGATAGGGGATCACACCGGTGCCAGTCCCGGCTTCATCGATGATGACCTTATCGAGGCCGCCGAAGATCGCCTCAATCGTTTCCAGGTACATGCGTTGGCGGGTGACGTCGGGAGCGGCCTGGTAGCTTTCGTATATCTTGTCGAAGCGGTTCGCCTGGCCCCGAGCCTCGGCGATCGTCCGGTCGCGATAGGCGTTCGCCGCCTCGGTAATCTGCGAGGCCTGCCCGCGCGCCTCTGGCACCACCCGGTTGGCGTAGGTTTGCGCCTCGTTCTGCAGCCGCTCCTGGTCGGCGCGCGCTGCCTGCACGTCGCGGAACGCCGCGATCACGTCGGCGGGCGGATCGACCTTGAGGAGCTGCACGCGCTTGATGTTAATGCCGGAGCCGTAGTCGTCGAGCGTGCTCTGAATCAGCTCGCGCACATCGGTCTCCGTGATCTGCCGCGCCTGGGTCAACAGCGGCTGGATGTTGGAGCGCCCGACGACCTCGCGCATCGAGCTCTCGGCCACGGCCTTCACCGTACCGTCCGGGTCGACCATGTTGAACAGGTAGTCGGCCGCGTTCTTGATGTCCCAGACGACCGTGAAGTCGACGTCGACGATGTTCTCGTCACCCGTCAGCATCAGGCTCTCTTCGGGTATGTCACGCCCGGTACCGATGCCGCGGTCGTCGCTGGTCAGGCCCACCGTCACCCGGTTTTCGAAGGTGACTTTCGGCGTGTAGACGGTCTCGATCGGATACGGCAAGCGCAAGTTGAGGCCAGGCTGTGCGTTGCGATTGTAGGCACCGAAGCGAAGCACCACGCCCTGTTCGTCAGCGAGCACGCGGAAGAAGAACAGAAAGTACGAGGCTAACACCACCGCGACCACGACGATTGCGATGAGCAGAAGCGGGCTGAGGTTGCCCGGACCGCCACCGCCGGGCAGGACCCGTCTCAGCCTGTCCTGGCTCCGCCGCAGGAGTTCTTCAAGATCGGGTGGAGCGGAACCGCCCCCCGTGTTACGCGGCCCCTGCCCCCATGGGCCGCCGTTTCCTTTCCAGCCACCGCCGGTCTGTCTATCCAAGGGCTTGCCGCTCCAGGGTTGGACGCGCAATCGCGGCGCGGACGCACTGATTGGCGCGGTTTATAGGGGACTTGGCCCACCGATTCAACGCGAACGCCAGCCGGGCCGTCGCGGTATTCGCCTCACTTGGTTCAACTCCGCGACCCCGTCAACCCGCGCCGCCGGCGGCGGTCCGCTCGTAGACGACGAATATCGTCGGCGCGCTGTCCTTTTCCCCGGCCGGCACCGCCTCGCGCGAGACGGCCCGCCAGACCGTCGGATCAATGGGTGGGAAATACGCATCGCCCTCCGGCGTGGCGGCGACATGGGTGATGTAGAGCCGATCGGCAAGCGGCAGCGCGGCACGATAGACCTCCTCGCCGCCACCCACGATCACCTCATCGACGCCGTCCCGCACCGCTTGCTCACGTGCCAGCGCCAGTGCCGCCTCCAACGACGGCGAGACCGTCGTTCCTTCGATGACGGTCCCAGCGGCACGCGACACAACGATGTTGGTTCGCCCCGCGAGCGGTTTGCCGATCGATGCAAACGTCTTGCGTCCCACCACCAATGGCTTGCTCATGGTGATGCGCTTGAAGCGTTTCAGGTCGCTGGACAACCGCCACGGCAAACCGTTGTCGCGGCCGATCACGCCATTTTCGGCAACGGCGGCGATGATCGAGACGCGGATGCCGCCTATCACACTGCCACTTCCGCCTTAATGTGAGGGTGGGGATCGTAGCCTTCGAGAGCGAAGTCCTCATAGGCGAAATCGAAGATCGAGTTGACCTCGGGGTTGAGCCTGATGCGCGGCAGCGGCCTCGGCGTCCGGGTTAGCTGGAGGCGCGCCTGCTCGAGATGGTTCCGGTAGAGGTGGGCGTCGCCAAGCGTGTGAATGAACTCGCCCGGATCCAGGTCGCTCACCTGTGCCATCATCGTTGTTAGAAGCGCGTAGGAAGCGATATTGAACGGCACCCCGAGGAAGACGTCGGCCGAGCGCTGGTAGAGCTGGCAGCTAAGCCGGCCCCTGTCTTCCGGTCGCTGCGGGGGCGCCACGTAGAACTGGAACAAGCAGTGGCACGGCGGCAGTGCCTGCTTGTCGACGTCTGCTGGGTTCCACGCCGTAACGATAAGCCGGCGAGAATCCGGATGGGCGCGAATCTCGTCGACCACCTGGCGGATCTGGTCGATCGCGCCGCCGCGCCCGTCGGGCCACGAGCGCCACTGCGCCCCGTAGACCGGGCCGAGGTCACCGTTCTCGTCGGCCCAATCGTCCCAGATACTGACGCCGTGCTGCTTGAGGTAACCGATGTTGGTGTCGCCGGCGAGAAACCACAGGAGCTCGTGAATCACCGACTTGAGGTGAATCTTCTTGGTGGTGACCAGCGGGAACCCCTCGGCCAGGTCGAAACGCATCTGATGGCCGAAGATCGACCGGGTGCCCGTGCCGGTCCGGTCGCTCTTGGCAACTCCGTGGTCGAGCACCTGGCCCATCAGGTCAAGGTATTGGCGCATGACCCATTCTAGCGCGATTCCGTACGGCCTCGTCAGGTTCCGTACGGTGCCGCCTTTGGTAGTGCGAATCAGCGCATTCTGTTACCCCGACGCCACCCTGACCGCGGCTGGAGGCTGCCATGCAACAGAGCCCGTTCTTTATGATCGTTGCGATCGTTTCCTTGCTGTTCGGCGTCGCCTTCCTCCTGATTCCTGATCAGCTCGCCACTTGGTACGGCGCCGCCATCGACGATAACAGCAGGCACCTGGGCCGGCTTTTCGGCTCGGCGCTTGTCGGTCTGGCGATCATCTACTTCATGGCACGCGACTTGGATGCGTCGCCCACCCTGACGGGTCTGCTGTGGGCGGGCCTGATCGTCGGTGTCATTGAGCTGGTGCTGAACATCATGGCGACCACCAGCGGCCTGGTGAACGCGCTCGGGTGGGTCACCGTTCTCATTGACGTTCTGCTCGCCGTCGGCTTCGCCTACCTGCTGCTCGTCAAGCCGGCCCGGATGTAGCGCTACTCCGCCACCGCCGGCACCGGACCGCCGCCGGCGAGCGTCAACCGACCCAAGGCAAACGCCGCCGCCGCGCACGCCGCGATCGCGGTCACCATCGGCAGGACCGTGCCGTCGGAGAACCGGCCGACGATGCCAAGGACCACTGCGCCGGTGAGAAGCTGCACGGTGCCGATGAGCGCCGACGCCGAGCCCGCACGCGGACCGTAGTTCTCCAGCGCCAGCGCAACGGTCGACGGAATGACCAGGCCCATGCTGCCGAAGGCAACAAACAACATCGCGATCAGGGCAAACACGTTGTCGAGTCCTGCGAGTGTCGCGACGAGGAGCACCAGTGTCGCAACCAAGTAGAACGTCAACGCCGCCATCACCATGCGTCCCAGCCCGAAGCGCCTGCCAAACCGCCCGGTGAGTTGTGCCATGCCGATGAACGCGACGGCGTTGACCGAAAACGCCGCGCTGAACTGAATGGGCGTGAGGCCGAAATGGTTGATGTAGACGAACGATGAGCTCGCCAGATAGGCGAAGAAGCTCGCCAGCCCGAAGCCGCCAATGAACGAGACGCCGAGAAAGTCGCGATCGGCGAGCAGCCCCAGATACCCGCGGGCGACGCTTGCCAACGCGATCGGCACCCGTTGCTCCGGCGGCCGTGTTTCCTTGAGGACAGACGCGGTAAGCGCCAGCCCGAGGACGCCGATCAGCGCCACTACCACGAAGATGACGCGCCAGTTGCCGAACTCGCCGATCAGGCTGCCGGCGAGCGGTGCCAGAATCGGCGACACGCTGAACACCAACATGATCAGGGCCAACAGCCGAGCGGCGTCTGGGCCCGTATGGAGGTCGCGCACCACCGCACGCGGGATCGTCATCCCGGCGCAGGCGCCAACCCCCTGGACGAAGCGCGCGAAGATCAGCCAGCCGATTGTCGGGGCAAGGCTGCAGCCGAGCGAGCCGATGACGTAGAGCGCCATGCCGAAATAGAGGGGCCCCTTACGCCCGTATGCGTCGGAGAGCGGCCCATAGATGACCTGGCAGAACGAGACCGCCAGGAAGAAGACCATGATGCTGCCCTGGGTGGCCGCCGTCGTCGTATCGAGGTCGGCGGCGATCGCTGGCAGCACCGGCAGGTACATGTCGATCGCAAATGGACCGACGGCGCTCAACAGGCCGAGAACGACCGCGGTCCTGATATAGGCCGATGTCATCGCGTGGTCTTTCGGATGGTCGCCGGAAAATCGCGCCGGGGCGGCCCGTGACCGCCTGGTTCACATAGCCCGGACGATTGTGCGCGGCAACAATCCGTCATGCGAAACCGCCCCACCCTCTCCTTTTGGCGACACAGCTGCCGCTAAGACACACGCTTCTTTCCACGGACCGGGCGCCGGCGGCCGCGCGGCCGCCTTCCCATACAGCCCCCGAATCCCTATATTCCGCCGTGCCGGAGCGATCCGGCTATGGCGATAAACGGCCATCGCAATAAACCCTGCGGACCCGGGGGCAGTACCCGGCGCCTCCACCAATTCAGGGGTCAGATGTCGGAGATCAAAGGTCAGGAATCCAACGGTACGGCCTTCTGACATCTGATGTCTGTCATCTGACTCCTGACACGGGGGCGAAATAGGATCGACGAGGGCGTAAAGGATGGGCTTTTGCCCGGCATG
>CAYTXI010000078.1:9415-12444 GCA_964441935.1 uncultured Bauldia sp. | reverse complement strand
CTGTTCGATTCCGCGGTCATGAAGACCAGCGTCATCTCGAAGGAGTTCCGCGACCGCTACCTGTCCAATTCCGCGAGCCCGAACGCATTTGAGGGACGGGCGATCGTGTTCGAGGGACCGGAGGACTACCACCGCCGCATCGACGACCCCGAGTTGAATATCGACGAGACCTGCATGCTGTTCATCCGCGGCACCGGGCCGATCGGCTATCCCGGTGGCGCCGAGGTGGTCAACATGCAGCCACCGGCCGCCCTCATCATGCACGGGGTCCATTCGCTGCCGTGCATCGGCGACGGCCGCCAATCAGGCACGTCCGGGTCGCCCTCGATCCTCAACGCTTCGCCGGAGGCGGCCGCCGGCGGTGGCCTTGCCATCGTCCAGACCGGCGATCGAGTGCGCATCGACCTCAACAAGGGCGAGGCCAATATCCTGATCTCCGACGACGAGCTGGCGAAGCGCCGCGCCGAGCTCGACCGGAACGGCGGCTTCGCCATCCCAAAAAGCCAGACCCCCTGGCAGGAGATCCAGCGCGGGATGGTCGACCAGTTTTCCGAGGGGATGGTCCTCAAGCCCGCCATCAAGTACCAGCAGGTCGCCAAGACGATGGGTATCCCGCGCGACAACCACTGACGATATGGGAAGGATTAACGCCGCCTGGCATCGGGCGCACCCAATGCCGAAGAACCCGACGCTCGACCAGCGCATCGACTGGCACGTTGCTCACGCCAAAGCGTGCGGCTGCCGCGAGATCGCCGGCAAGGTCCGCGCCGAGATGGTCGCCCGCGGCATCGACGTTGCGGCATTGACCAAACGCCAGCGCCGCCTCGCCGACTGACCGCCCGCGAACCTCTAGTGTTTGGTCAGGTACTCGCGTGCCGCGCGTTGCGCCGCCGCGACATCCGCCGCGCTCATTTCGCGGGCGACCTCTTGCCGATAATGCGCGGCTTCGGTATTGCCGTTGATCGAGGCGAGGTTGAACCACTTGTGCGCCGCGACCAGGTCGGTCTCGACGTCAAGCCCGGCCGAGTAGATCATGCCGAGCTCGAAGAAGTCCTCCGCGTGCGGTTCGCCTTCTCGCGTCGAGCTCATGTGCGCGTCACCCATTTCCCAACGAGCCATGACATCTCCCCGTCGCTCTTCTTGTTCGGCTGACGCAGATCCTGTTCCGCGCCGCCACTCCGATGATGATGTGAAGTTTGCTCGAGTTCTTTTCAAAGACCCGTAAAAGAGCGGCGTTAACGAAGCTCCAACAGGCGATTAACGATTTGCTAGGCATTCCAATCTGATGCCCCTGAGTTCCTTGTCGAATCGGGATCGCGTCCCCGTCCGATTTACCTGCCGTTGAGACGCCATCAACGGACGGCTAACCACGATGTCAGTTGGCCGATCGAGCGCGGGTCGGCACGCCACCGCCTCGGCCGCGGTAGGGGACCCATGGGCCTTGGCCGCGACGCCAATCCATCGGATAGTGTCGCTTCATCGGAGCGGATCGGAGCCCGACCCCATGCCAAGCCCCAGGTTGTTTGCCGTTGTACTCATCGCCGTCGGCCTTGCCGGCTGCTACACCGCCGAAGAGCCGTTGTTCGGCGACGACAGCGCCGCCACCCCGTACGAGCGGATCAGTTTCACCACCGGTGACCAGACCGGCACGCTCGTCCGCCAAGGTGCGTCCTACCTCGCGGTTGACGAGGATCAGCCGCTGCACGTCCGCTTCATGCAGCTCGACCGGCCCGAAGCGTACGTGGTCGAGATGAGCGGCGAAGACGATGACGGCCAGACCGCACGCGTCTACGGCATCCTCAGGGTCGACGCCGCCTCGGGCACCGCCGACCTGTTCAACGCCGTCGCCGATCACGATGACGTAGGACCCGGCTTGAGGGCGTGTGAGGACGACACCGTCTGTATCGACGACCTCGATGCATTCGTGGCGCACGGCTTGGCGGCCATCGACGCCGGCGAGGACCCGGCCCTGACTTACCAGTTCACCGGCGAGTAACGGACCGTCATCAAAGCCCGAGCTTGGCCTTTAGGATGGCGTTGACCGCTTTTGGATCGGCCTTGCCGCCGCTGGCCTTCATCACCCGTCCGACGAACCAGCCGAGCGCCGCCGGCTTCGCCTTCACCTGCTCGACTTTGTCAGGATTGGCGGCGATCACCTCGTCGACGATCGCCTCGATGGCCCCTGCATCGGTGACCTGCTTGAGGCCCAGCCGTTCGACTAGCTCTCGGGGATTACCGCCCTCTTCCCAAAGCCGATCCAATACCTGTTTCGCGATTGTCGCGGAAATCGTGCTGTCAAATTGGAGAGACAATAGTTGAGCCATCTGATCCGGTTTTACAGGTGACTGTTCGATTTCAAGCCCCGCCCTGTTTAGCCGACCAAACAGCTCTCCCATGACCCACTTCGAAACCTCGCCAGCGGTCCTCGGCTTGCCCATAGGAAACGGCGCAAACCTCGCAAGCGTCGCTTCAAAAAAGTCCGCAACACTCTTGTCATCTGTCAAAACGGAAGCGTTGTAGTCGCTCAGACCAAGTTCGCTGACGAAGCGGGCCTTCTTCTCGTCCGGCAACTCCGGCAGGTCGGCGGCAAGGGCATCGACCCATGCCTGGTCGAGCTCCAGCGGCAGGAGGTCCGGATCGGGGAAGTAGCGGTAGTCGTGTGCCTCTTCTTTGGTGCGCATCGCTCGCGTCTCGCCCCGGTCGGGATCGAACAGGCGGGTTTCCTGCACGACCGCGCCACCGTCCTCGATGACGGCGATCTGGCGGCGGGCCTCGTGCTCGATCGCCTGGCCGACGAAGCGGATGGAGTTGAGGTTCTTGGTCTCCGTGCGGGTGCCCAGGGGCTCGCCCGGCCGCCTGACCGAGACGTTGACGTCAGCGCGCAGGTTGCCCTTCTCCATGTCGGCGTCGGAGGTGCCGAGGTACCTCAGGATCGCGCGCAGCTTGGCGAGGAAGGCGCGCGCCTCCTCCGCCGAGCGAATGTCGGGCCTTGTCACGATCTCCATCAGCGCGACGCCGGAGCGGTTGAG
>CAYTXI010000078.1:0-9405 GCA_964441935.1 uncultured Bauldia sp. | reverse complement strand
CGTAGCTAGTCGTCGCGTCCCGGTCGTGCAGGGACTTGCCGGCGTCCTGTTCCAGATGCAGCCGCTCGATGCCGATGCTTATCGCTCGCCCGCCATCGAGGTCGACGGTCACGGTTCCCTCGCCGACGATCGGTTCCTGGTACTGCGAGATCTGATAGCCCTGCGGCAGGTCTGGGTAGAAGTAGTTCTTGCGGTCGAAGCGGCTCTTGAGGTTGATGCGCGCCTTGAGGCCGAGGCCGGTGCGCACGGCCTGCGCGACGCACGCCTCGTTGATCACCGGCAGCATGCCTGGCATCGCCGCGTCGACCAGGCTGACATGGGAATTTGGGGCGCCGCCGAACGCCGTTGAGGCGCCGGAGAACAGCTTCGCCCTGGAGGTCACCTGGGCGTGCACCTCCATGCCGACGATGACCTCCCAGTCACCGGTAGCGCCCTTGATCAGGGGCCTATCTCCTGCCGTCCTGGTCATGCCTTGTGCACCAGGAGCGCGACGGCGATCGACTGCCACTCGTTGTCGACTGGGTCGTAACAGTGCGGCCGGCCGGCCCGGCGGTACCAGTAGCCGGCATTGGCCTCGTCGCCCTCGACGCGGTGCAGGTGGGCGTGGACCCAAGCGGCATCCTTACTCTCGTCGTCCTGGACGATCTCGTGTGCCTTATCCCATTCGCCCTTGCCCGCGTGCCAGAGGGCGAGCACGGGCCCGGAGAGGCCGTCTGGCGGCTCCGCCGCGGTGCAGGTGCTGCGCAACTCTGTCGCGTCCATACGATTTCCATTCATCCGAGTTGATCAAACGGGGCAGCGGAGCATGCTCGCGATCACGTTAGCGATCCTCGTCCCCCACGCAAAGCGGTGACAGCGCAGAACTGCACCGGGGAGCGAGGACAAACCCGGCGGGATCACAGGATTGCGACTTGCCCCCCGCTGCGGCTCGTCGCATGGTCGCCTGGGACATCGTCTGGATCGGTCATGGGCTGGACGGTTCGACTTTTGGCGTGTTCGCTCGCCGCCCTCGTGGTCGGCGCCGATGTGGCTGGTGCCGAGACCAGCGGATTCACCAACCCAAGCATCGGCGGCGTCCGCCTCGACTACTGCCGCCACTTCGGCACGGCGTGCGGCAAACCCGCGGCCGACCTCTTCTGTCAGGAGGTGGGGTTCGCCGAGGCCCTGAGCTTCTCCATCTCCGAGGACATCGGCAGAGACAGAATCCCGACGCTGGTGTTCGGCGACGGGGCGCTCTGCCAAGGGCCGGACTGCGATGGCTTCTCAGAGATAGTCTGCACGCGCCCGGACATCAGGGCCGCACCAATTCAGCCACCCCCACTCCAGCCGCCAGCGACGGCGGTGGTTCCGGTAGCTCCGCCGCCAGCCCAATCACCACCGGCAGTTTTGACTACGCCGATTGCCCCCCAACCACCACCTGCCGTCTCGACGATGCCCGTTGTGCCACAAGCGCAGCCCCCGACTCTTGTGTTGCCGAGAATCCCCCTGCCACAGCTGCGACCCGTGCGGCCCGCAGAACGCGCGACGGTGCCGACCCTCACGCCCACCAGACCGGGCCTTTCGGCGACCGCCGTCGATCTCATTATGGCAATGCCGGAGGGGGCATCGCTGTACAGGTGCCTGCGCAGCGATTGCGAATTCGCTCTCAGCGCGGACTTGGAGATCGATCCTGGCGCCACCTATCAGGGCGGCGATTTCGGCGGCGATGTCAGCAAGATCGACCGCGCCGTCGGCTTCCGGTGGCAGGTGACGGCCAGCCCGTTTCCGGAGTTTGCCGGCGGCGAAAGCGACATGGAGCCGCCCGGGCTTGTCGCGTCGGGCGAGGAGATTGCCAAGAACAAGCGTTTCTTCGTCGACTTCAAGGAAGTCGCTGCCGGCCTGCCCCCGCCCGACAGCTTCTATGTCCGCATTCTGCCGATCTACGGACCGGGCATTGCGCTCCCTGCCGGTCAGCCGTCAAACGTCATCCGCGTCTACTACACCGGCGAGCCGCCTCCGCAACCGCCGTTCAAGTTGTACAGTACCAGCCCGCCGAATTTGTTCTCGGTCAAGCTGGTCTCGTTCACCCCGCCGGACTTTGAAAACCCCAACCGGTGGGGCTGCGTCGTGATCACCGGATACGAAGAGCCGGTCCCTCCACTTTTCAAGACCGTGTTCCCTCTCGGCCAGGTGTGCCCGAAGTCCTACAAAGGTGCCGGCGACGACCGGATCACGTCCGTCGGCGAGTTCTTCGAGTGGGCCTTTGACAGCATCACCGACGCCCTCGACTGGGTTTCGAAGAAGTATGACCAACTGAAGAAATTGGCTGTCGACATTGCCTTGAACTACACGCCGTTCGGCCTTCAGTGCGATCTCGCCGCCAAGGCCGCCGGCGCCGGTGACGGCTTCTGCCGGACCGCCGCCGAGATCGGCGTCAATGCTGGCATGGCCGCTCTCGGCCTCCCGCCGACGATCCCCAACTACAACGAGCTCATCGACAAGGGTGTCGACGCCGCGGTCGAACTGGCCGCCGAAACGATCACGGAGCAGGCGGGCTTCCCGTGCATTGGCCCGTGCCGCGATGCACTCCGAAACGGCTTCGCATCCGCAGCCGACAATCTCAAAAAGTCGGCCTATACACCCGGCTGCACGGGTGCGGAGGAGGCCCACAAGCACGGCCGCGAGCCGCTTTGCCTGCCACCCGGCGTGATCGCGAAGCCGGCACCGGGCGCTGTGTACACACCGCCTGTGGCTGTCGTGGCGGTAACGCGGCTCGCTGGCGAGCGCGATCCCGAAAGCCTGTTCGACCAGGGCTGTGATGTCAGCGTCGGCATCACTTTCAGCAACCACTTCCCTGGCGGAACGGTATGGGGTCCGTTCAACAACACCAAGGAAGTGCCAGGCCAGGCTATCTCTGGCACCCTCTATGAGGGTGAAGGCAGCGTCCTTGCCGAAGACGCACCCTATGGATCGGTGCAGACATTCGTTTTCCCATTCGAAACGGCGATCCGGCACCAATTTCCGTGGACCCGCGAGTTGTGGCTGCAATCGCAGTTCATGCAGCGCGACGCGGCGGGCCCCATGGGCCCCGACTGGTTCACGCTCTATAGCGGGGCGACCGCGGTCGTCTCCGCCGGAGTCGGCTGTGGCATCCAGGGCGACAGCCGGACTTACCAGATGCCCAAACTCTAGGAATCTCAAGCGGACAGAACCGCGTCGAATTCCATCTCGACCAACCAATCGGGGTCGATGAACCTGCTCACCACCACCATGGTGCTTGCCGGACGGACCGCACCAAAAGCCTCGCCATGGACCTGCGCGACTGTCTGCCAGTCCTCGATACGCAGCAGATACGTCCGCGTGCGGATAACGTCTCCAAGACCGGCTCCCGCCTTCTGAAGCACTTCTGCGGCGATCGCTATGCAACGCCGGGCCTGCGCCCCAGCGTCCCCCTCCACCGTCTTGCCGTCCGGCCCAATTGGCGCCGTACCGCTAACGGCAATGATGCCGCCGATCTTCACAGCTCGCGAGAAGCCGATGATCGGCTCATAAGAGCTGGCCGACGCGATATTCTGGCGCTTCACGTCGCCCACCACGGCTCCGGCGCGAAGCGCCCGGCCGCATCCTCGATCACCTGCCCGGTGCGGAACAGCATCTCCTCGTCGAACGCCTTGGCAATGAGCTGCAGGCCCAGTGGCAGTCCGTCGGCGGTGATCCCCGCGGGCACGGCGATGCCGGCAAGCCCCGCCATGTTGACGGTCACGGTGAAGACGTCGTTGAGGTACATCTCGATCGGAGAGGCCACCGACATCTCCTCGATGCCGAACGCTGCCGTCGGCGTCGCCGGCGTCAGAATCGCGTCGATGCCGGATTCGAACACGGTCTCGAAGTCGTGCTTGATGAGCGTGCGCACTTTTTGCGCCTTCAGGTAGTAGGCGTCGTAGTACCCCGCCGATAGAACGTAGGTTCCGATCAGCACCCGCCGCTTGACCTCCTTGCCGAAGCCGGCTGCCCGGGTGTTCTCGTACATGGCGATGACATCGTCGCCCGGCACCCTGAGGCCATAGCGCACGCCGTCGTAGCGGGCGAGATTGGACGAGGCCTCGGCCGGGGCAACAATGTAGTAAGCCGGCAAAGCATACTTCGTGTGCGGCAGCGAGATGTCGACCACGTCCGCACCGGCCTCCTCGAGCCACGCCTTGCCGCGCTCCCACAGCGTCTCGATCTCGGCCGGCATGCCGTCCACCCGGTACTCTTTGGGGATGCCGATCTTGAGTCCCTTGACGCCCAACCCGACCGCCGTCTCGTAGTCCGGCACGGGCAAGTCCACCGATGTCGTGTCCTTCGCGTCGACGCTCGCCATCGAGCGCAGGAGAATCGCGGCATCGCGCACCGTGCGCGCAAGCGGACCTGCCTGGTCGAGCGACGAGGCGAACGCCACGATCCCCCAGCGTGAGCAGCGCCCGTAGGTCGGCTTGACGCCGACGATGCCGGTGAATGCCGCGGGTTGCCGGATCGAGCCGCCGGTGTCCGTGCCGATCGCGCCGGCGCAGAGACGTGCGGCCACGGCCGCCGCCGAGCCACCCGACGAGCCGCCCGGCACCAACGGCGCGTTGGAGCTCGTCGACCGCCACGGATTGATCACCGGCCCGTAGTACGAGGTCTCGTTGGACGATCCCATGGCGAACTCGTCCATGTTGAGCTTGCCGAGCATCACCGCGCCGTCCGCCCAGAGATTGGCGGTGACGGTCGACTCGTAGGTCGGCTTGAAACCGTCGAGGACGTGGCTCGCCGCCTGGCTGTGCACCCCCTTCGTACAGAACAGGTCCTTGACGCCAATCGGCACGCCTTCCAGCCGTCGTGCCGTCCCTTCGGCGACGCGCCTGTCGGATTCGGCCGCCATGGCCAGCGCCTGTTCCGGCGTCTCGACAATGAAGGCATTGAGGCGGCGGGCCTCTTCGATGGCCGCCAGGTACGCCGTAGTCAACTCGACCGCCGAGAAACGCTTCGCAGCGAGGCCGTCGGCGATCTCGGCGACGGTGAGTACAGTAAGATCGCTCACAGCGTGCTCACTCGACGATCTTGGGAACCTTGAAGAAAGTACCCTCGACCGCAGGCGCGTTGGCGACGATGTTGTCGGCGTCGTCACCGTCAGTGACCTCGTCTTCTCGGCGCTTCATCTCCATGGCAACCACGGCAGTCATCGGCTCAACGCCGGTCACGTCGACCTCGTTCAATTGCTCCACGAAGCCGAGGATGGCGTTGAGGTCGGCCCTCAGCGCCTCCGCTTCCTCGTCGCTGACGGCGAGGCGCGCGAGATGGGCGACGCGCTTGACGGTGTCCCGGTCGACGGACATAGGCGGAGATCCTTAAGAGAACGGCGCCCCTATACCAGAGCGGCTTTTCCAGCGGCAAGGGGGCGTCGCGTGCGAGGGTCTGCAACCGACGAACCCTGGGCCTTAGCCAGCAACAGACCCGAGGTCGGATCCCGAAGGTCACGGACACGGCGGGACCGGCAACATCTCCAAATGAACCAGAGTCCCGAGCAAGGCGAAGTCGCCGTAATCGATCTTGAGATCGCGACCGACGCCGTTTTCATAGAGCACGAACGACATCACGTAGGCCGGCGCGCTGTCCTCGCGGGATTCATTTTCGAAGTAGCTCATCGTCAGCGGCCAATGCCGCAGCCCGGCGAACCCAGCCTTCCCGATCGGCAGGTCGCGGCCGAAATCATCGGCCGCCGTCGACGACCGGCCGATAACCGTGGCGGTCTCGAACACCGTGTCGCTGGCCTCCGTGCCGTTGTAAAGCATCAGCGGGACGAAGTTCTCGCCCTCATCCGCCGCCTCGATGATCCTGACGAGCTGCTCGGTCGGGAATACGACGCCACGCCCGAGAGTGACCGTCTTGCCGGCGGGTTTAATCAGCCTCAGCGTCACCCCACCCGGCCCGCGCGTGACGGAGCCGCTGGATTCCTCGACCATCGATTCGTTGGCGTGTACCTCGTTATCGAATTCGAAGTGCCCGTCGGTCGTCTCGAAGGTGGTCGAGCGTACGTCGGTTACCAGCCGGGCGCCCTCCGCGTCGCGTTGCTCAGTGACGAAGCGCACCTTGCTGGTATAGCCCTCGCAGCGCGAACCGGTGAACTCCATCACCAGGCGGCCCTTGACGGGGGGCCCAACGAGCCGTTCTTTCGCCGTGTCGGCGACGAGGTCGTACGCAGCGCGGTAGGGTACGAACGTCACCGGCCCGGCGAACGCGAAGGACGGCGCCACTGCGAGCGACACCGACAATGAAACCGCGATCCGTCTCCTTCGACTAAGCATCGACCACCTTGCGGCCTTTCCATTTTTGCGCGAAACAGCGCGCATACTACGTCGATTGCCAAGACAAGGGAAAACCGAATGGCCGACACCGCCGCATCGCGGCTAAAGGCGCTCGGCGTTGTGCTGCCCATGTCGGCAACGCCGCAAGCCAACTACATCCCCACAGTCACCGTCGGCAAGCTCATGTTCGTCTCCGGCCAGGTATCGATCACCGCCGACGCCGACGCGACGTTCATCGGCAAGGTCGGTCGCGACCTTTCGCTCGCGGAGGGACAACAAGCGGCGCGCATCTGCGCTATCAACATCCTGGCTACCCTCAACGGCGCCCTTGGCGATCTGGAGAAGGTGGCTCGCATGGTCAAGCTCACTGGCTTCGTCAACGTATCACCCGAGTTCGATGAACCGCACAAGGTCATCAATGGCGCCTCCGACTTCCTGGTCGAGGTGCTGGGCGAGCGCGGCCGCCACGCCCGCTCCGCCGTCGGTGTCGCCACGCTGCCGCTCGGCGCCGCCGTCGAGGTCGAGGCGATCGCTGAGATCGCGTAGACACGGCGATGGGGGACATCGACTGGCTGACCGCGCGACCGATCGCCCATCGCGGCTATCACGACCCAAGCGTCGGCCGAATCGAGAACACTCTTGCCGCGGCTGACGCCGCCATCGCCCACGACTTTGCCATCGAGTGCGACGTCCGCGTCACTGCCGACGATCGCGTTGTGGTCTTCCACGACGCCACACTCGAACGGCTGACCGACGCTGGCGGGCGGGTCGACAAGATACAACTGGACGACCTCAGGACGGCCCGCTTCCGGGGCGGCACCGGACACATACCCACGCTCGACGAGCTGCTCCGCCTAGTCGACGGCCGAGTGCCGCTCATCGTCGAACTTAAGGGCGGTTGGCGCCGCGATCGCGAACACCGTCTGGGTGCCGCCGTCGCCGCAAACCTGTCCGGCTACATTGGACCCGTCGCGGTCATGTCGTTCGACCCGAAGCTGGTTGCGGCGATGCGACGGCTGGCACCCGGCCTGCCGCGCGGCCTTATCGCCGACGACTTTCCCGCCGGTGAGTGGCCGCGGTTGTCGGCGGCGGCGAGGCTGTGGCACCGCCACCTGCTGTCAGCGCCCGACGTTCGGCCGCGCTTCATCGCCTATGCGGTCAAGTCACTGCCCGCCGCAGCGCCACTCGTGCTGCGTCATTTTGCCCGCCTGCCCCTCATCGCCTGGACCGTTCGCGACCAGGCCGACCGGGCGATCGCCCGGTCGTGGGCCGATCAGATCATCTTCGAGGGTTTCGATCCCGACGCGACGTGACGCGGGACCGCTTGCGCCGTTCACTGGGCGGCCTAAGTTTACTCGTGAATACCATTCAAGCGTTCCGCGGGTAGCCCTCCGGTGGAAGCGACAGTGCGCGTCCTCACGTCGCTCGGCGAGATCGCGGCAGCGGAGTGGGACGCGTGCGCCAACCCCGGTTGGCCGACGCGCGATCCGCTCCACTGTCGCGAGAACCGCGAGGGTCCCGCCGCGGATCTTCGCTCGGCATACAATCCCTTCATCGCGCACGACTTCCTGTGGTCGCTGGAGGAGTCGGGCTCGGCCACCAGAAAGACCGGCTGGCTCGCCCAGCATCTGGTTCTCGATGGCGCCGGTGGCGAGCCGGCCGCGGTGATGCCCTGTTACCTGAAGTCGCATTCTCAGGGCGAGTACGTCTTCGACCACGGCTGGGCCGACGCCTACGAGCGCGCGGGCGGGCGATATTACCCGAAGCTCCAGGCCTCGGTTCCCTTCACACCAGTGACCGGGCGGCGGCTTCTCGCCGGCACCGAGGAGCACCGCACCCTGCTGGCAAGCGCCGGTGGCGAACTCGCCCGCCGGCTCGGCGTTTCCTCGCTGCACGTCACCTTCGCCACCGAGGCGGAATGGCGGCTCCTCGGCGCCAACAGCTACCTCCAGCGCACCGACCAGCAGTTCCATTTCGTCAACGAGAGCTATCGCGACTTCGACGACTTCCTGTCCGTGCTCTCCTCGCGCAAGCGCAAGGCGATCCGCCGCGAACGGCGCGACGCGCTGGCCGGCGGCATTGACATCGTCCGCCTCACCGGGGCCGAGCTCACGGAAGCCGCGTGGGACGCCTTCTTCCGCTTCTACATGGACACCGGCTCGCGCAAGTGGGGGCGGCCGTACCTCAACCGCGCGTTCTTCTCCATCGTGTCGGAGCGCATGGCCGACCGCATTCTGCTCGTGCTCGCCGAGCGCCACGGCCGACCCATCGCCGGCGCCCTCAACTTCATCGGCTCCGACACGCTTTACGGCCGCTACTGGGGCGCGACCGAAGACCAGCCATTCTTGCACTTCGAGCTCTGCTACTACCAGGCGATGGAATGGGCGATCGACAACGGCGTCCGATACGTCGAGGCAGGCGCGCAGGGCGAGCACAAGATCGCCCGCGGCTACCGACCGACGACAACCTACTCGGCCCACTGGATCGCCGACCCCGGCTTCCGCCGCGCCGTCGCCGACTATCTCGACCGCGAGCGCCGCCAGGTCGCCCGCGACAGCAGGCTGCTGGCGGGGTATCTGCCGTTTCGCCAGGCGAGCAACGAGTAGCGATTGGCGAGTGGCGCCAGCCCCCGCCATTCGCTATTCCCTCTCCGTCGTGTGCTCCTCTCACTGAGGCGACCCCATGTCCACCGCCGCCTACGACCCCTACAACATCTTTGCCAAGATCCTGAGGGGCGAGATCCCTTCGACCCGCGTCTACGAGGACGAGACCGCCATCGCCTTCATGGACGTGATGCCGCAGGGCACCGGCCACACGCTAGTGGTGCCCAAGGCCGCCTCGCGGAATCTGCTCGACGCCGACCCGGCGAGCCTCGGCCCGCTGATGGCGGTCGTCCAGAAGATTGCCCGGGCGGTGAAAGATGCCTTTGACGCCGACGGCGTGACCGTCATCCAATTCAACGAACCGGCCTCCGGCCAGTCGGTGTTCCACCTCCACGTCCACGTCATCCCGCGCTTCGAGGGCGTTCCCTTGAAGCCGCATATTGGGGACATGGAGGACCAGGCGGTGCTCGCCGACCACGCGGCCAAGATCAAGGCGG
>CAYTXI010000077.1:0-12467 GCA_964441935.1 uncultured Bauldia sp. | reverse complement strand
TACGGCCGCCGCAAGGCCCGCCGCTCGTTCCAGTTCTCCAAGCGCTGACCGGCGCTCACGCCCGACATTCCCACGGGGCGGGCCGGTCGGCCCGCCCTTTTTCGTCGACACCCGCCTGACATACGATGCGACCAGCCATGACCGACTCCGAAGACCGCCCACCCACCGACAATGCCTTTCTCGGCCCGTTGAAACGCGGTGCGATCGAGCCGACCTATGGCGGCGCCCTCTCGTTCATGCGCCGGCGCTACACGCGTGAGCTCGCCGGCGTCGACGTGGTCGTGTGGGGCATCCCGTTCGACGCCGCCACCACCAACCGGCCGGGCGCCCGTTTCGGGCCGCAGGCGATCCGCCGCGCCTCGGCGATCCTCGACGGCGACCCGCAGCACCCCTTTGGCTTCGACCCGTTCGAGACCCTCGCCGTGGTCGACTACGGCGATTGCGCTTTCGACTTCGGCAAGCCCATGGACGCGGCGCTGGAGATCGAGCGGCAAGCGACCGAGATCATCGGCCAGGACGTTCAACTCCTGTCCCTCGGCGGCGATCATTTCGTCACCTACCCGCTGCTCAGGGCCCACACCGGCCGGCACGGCAAGCTGGCGCTCGTTCAGTTCGACGCCCATCAAGATACTTGGCCGGACGACCGCCAGCGCATCTCGCACGGCAGCATCATCGCCCGCGCAGTCCACGAGAACGTCATCGACCCGGCGCGCTCGATCCAGATCGGCGTCCGCACCCAAGCACCCGACGACTGCGGCATCGCCGTCCTCAGCGCGCGTGACGTCGACGCCAGCGGTACCGACGCCGTCGCGAGGCTGATCAAGGAGCGGGTCGGCAGCGCCAACGCCTACCTGAGCTTCGACATCGACTGCCTCGACCCCGCTTTCGCGCCGGGAACCGGCACCCCGGTTGCCGGTGGATTGTCGAGCCGCGAGGCGCTCTCGATCCTGCGCGCCCTCGACAGCGTCGATTTCGTCGGGGGAGACATCGTCGAGGTTTCGCCCCCCTACGACCACGCCGACGTCACCGCGCTTGCCGGGGCGACGGTGGCCATGTTCTATCTCGGCCTCCTGGCCGAGCGGCGGCGCGACTGATTGGTGGCCCAACGGAGGTGAATTGCCGTGGTTGCGACCGTCTTCATCGACGGCGAGTGGGGCACGACCGGATTGCAAATCCGGCAGCGGCTGCAAGGCCGCACCGATCTCAGCGTCGTGTCCATCGACCCCGAGCGACGCAAGGACGCCGTGGCACGCACCGAGCTTCTGAACTCGGTCGACGCCGTCGTCCTCTGTCTGCCGGACGATGGGGCGCGTGAGGCCGTCGGCCTAATCCGCAGCAACACGACCCGCGTGATCGACGCCTCAACCGCGCACCGGACCACTGAGGGCTGGGCATACGGTTTCCCTGAAATGGCCGCCGGCCAGCGGGCCGCGATCGCCGACGCCATGCGAGTGTCCAATCCCGGTTGCTATGCCATTGGCGCGATTGCACTTCTGAGGCCGCTCGTCGCGACCGGGCTGCTGCCGGCCGACTGGCCGGTCACCATCAACGCAGTGTCCGGGTATTCCGGCGGCGGCAAGTCGCTGATCGCCGCCTTCGAGGACCCGAACGCCGAGCACGCGACGGGGGACAACTTCCGCCTCTATGCGCTGGGCATAGTGCAGAAGCATATTCCCGAGGTGCAGGCGTATTCGCGCCTCGACCATCGCCCGTTGCTGGTGCCGAGCGTCGGGCGGTTCGCGCAGGGGATGCTGGTTTCGGTGCCGCTCCAGCTGTGGGCGATCGCCGACCGGCCGACGTTCGCGTCGCTGCACGCCACTCTTGCCGAGCACTACGCGGGCGAGCGGTTCGTCGAGGTGATGCCGCTGGAGGAGTCGCTCGCCATTGGCCGGTCCTCGTCGCTGAATCCAGCCAACCCGGAGCCGGAGGGCCTGAATGGCACCAACCGTATGCGTCTCAGCGTCTTCGGCAATCCAGACGAGGAACAGGCGGTGCTGCTCGCCCAGCTCGACAACCTCGGCAAGGGCGCCTCGGGCCAGGCGGTGCAGAATCTCAACCTGATGCTCGGGCTAGACGAAGCGACGGGCCTGACCTAGCCGCCTGACGCTGAACGCCGGCGTCTACTTGACCGTGAGTTCGACCCGGCCGAGCGTCGAAACCTCGAACGCGGCGACGTCGCCGAAATCGAGCCACTGCGGCTCGGTCAGGCTGCCGAGAAGCACCACCTCGCCTGCCCTTAGCGATTGGCCGCGGGCGATCAGTGCATTGGCGAGCCACACCAACGCGTCCAACGGCCGCTCCATGATGTCGCTGCCTTTGCCCCGACCGACCTCCTCACCGTTGAGCGTCGCGATCCCGGTCAGCTCCGCCGGATCGCCGACGTCGCCTGCTGGCACTCCCTCTCCGAGAACGCAGGCGGCCGCGAAGAAATCATCGGCGATCAAGGTTGGCGTATCGGTCTTGCGCCAGTCGACGTAGCGGTCGTCGACCACTTCGATGGCTGGCATGAAGGCTTCGACGGCCTCCGATAGCCCCTCCAAGTCGATCGGGCCGTCGTCGGACTTCACGTCGGTGCCGATCCTAACGGCGATTTCGAACTCCGCCCCGACCCGCCTGAAGGCCTCGTGGCGGAGTGTCGCGCCAGACTTGTAGAGGGTGCCGTAGAAAATCCCGCCGGAGCACGGATTGCGAATACCGAGGTATTTCTGCATGACCTTGGTGGTGCAGGCGATCTTGTAGCCCGCCCGCTCGCCGTAGCGACTGCGCGCGATTAGCTTGTGCACCGCGTCCTGAATCCAATAGGCCTCCTCCTCGTCGCGCGGCCGGTGAGCCGCCGGCAGCGGTTCGACCGGCAACCCGGACAACCGGGCGGCTGCGAGCATGGCGGCGGCACTATTGACGCGTTCCATCATGACTTAGCCTCGAGCGAGCACGGCTTTGGACGAGGACTGCGGCGGGCTCATGGCACGCAGATGCGCGACCGCCGTCCATAGGACCACGACCGCGCCGAGCTGATGCAGGAGCGCCAGCCCCAGCGGCACGACCGTCACGAGCGTGGCGATTCCAACCGCCGCCTGCACGGTCACCAGCGCCACCAGCGCGTTAGCGCCGCGGGCGGCGGTCGAGCCGCGCGCCTGGAAGGCGTGCGCGATCGCCGCCGCGAACAAGACATAAGCGCCGAGCCTGTGGTCAAACTGGACCGCCGCCACGTTTTCAAACACGTTGAGCCACGCCGGCGACTGCGCGAAGAGCCCGGAAGGGGCCAACGTTCCGTCCATCAGCGGCCACGTGTTGAACGTCATCCCCGCATCGAGGCCAGCGACCAGCCCGCCGAGGAAGATTTGTACGAGCGTCAGGCCGATGATCGCGGCGGCGCCAACGCGCAGGCCCGGCGCGGTCGGTTCGGAGCGCCTCGGCGCCAGGCTCTCTGCGACCCACACAACGTAGGCCAAGATGACACAGGCTAGCGTCAGGTGAACCGCCAGCCGGTATTGGCTGACGTCGGTGCGTTCGGTAAGGCCGCTCGCCACCATCCACCACCCGACCGCGCCCTGCAGCGCGCCGAGCAGGAAGATTGCGACGAGCCTCGGCGCGAGCGCCCGACCGATCCACCCGCGCGCCCACAACACCACCAGCGGCACGAGAACGACCACGCCGATCACGCGGCCGAGCATGCGATGGACCCATTCCCACCAGAAGATGCCCTTGAAGCCAGCCAGTGTCATGTCCGGGTTGAGGACGCGGAATTCGGGTGTCTCCTGGTATTTGGCGAATTCCTCCTGCCACGCGGTGTCGCTTAGCGGCGGTATGACGCCGTGGACGGGCTGCCACTCTGTGATCGACAGGCCGGAATGGGTAAGCCGCGTCGCGCCGCCAACGACCACCATGGCGAGGATCAGCGCCGCCACGGCGATGAGCCAGCCGCGGATCACCGCCCGGCGACGGTCCGAGCCGCGGACGGTGGCGCCCTCGCCCATGTCGGCAACGCTTGCCATGCTCGTGCTCCTGGGCCAATCGATACAGAGCGACCCATGCGCCGGCAACGGCGCCACCGCCAGACGATTCGGAGCGGGGACAATGCGCCAGCGAAGGCGAAAACTCATCGGAACCACGCTCCTCGTCGTGATCGTCCCTCTCTATGCCTTGATCATCGCAGCGGCGGCGAGCCGGGTGCTTTCTGACGCCTCTAGTCTGGTTCAGACTATTTTCTTCCTGGTTACCGGATTAGTCTGGGTTTTACCAGCCGCAGTAGTAATCAAGTGGATGTTGCGCCCGGACGATCTTGCGCCCGACTAGGCTCACGCTGCTTCGTCGGTCGTGGCCTTGCCCCACGCTGGCTCGAGCACCCCCAGCGCTTCCGCCCCCGCTTCCTCTCTCGTCGAGTCGACCACAAGCAGTTGGATTGTCGCGTCGGTCACCGCCTCAACCCTGTCCAGGGCGCTCTCCGTGCGCGGGTCGGCGGCACCGTATTGGCTGACGACCACGGCCACGTCCGAGCCCGGCCCGGCAACGGCGATCATGTCGTCGGGAACATCGAGGATGACGTAGTCATAGGTCAGCGTCAGCGCGGACAGAACCGTCTCCACGCGCTCGTCGTCGAGCACCTCCGGGGTCGGCGGACTGCGGCCGGCCGGGATGAAGTGCACGCGCGATCCGCGGTCGCGGAAGATCACCTGCGCGAACGACGCCTTGCCATCCAGGAGCTGGGTGAACCCCGGCAGATCGCCACCCGCCTCGCCCATCGAGATTGTATTGGCGTCGTCGCTGCGAAGATCGACCACCACGACCCGCGCCTCGGTGCGGGCCAGCACGCGCGCCAGCGCCACCGCCGCGAGCGGTCGGCCATTCTCCTCGCAGCCCTCGGCCAGCGTCACCAGAATGCGCTTCGCGTCGCCGTCATCGATTTCACCGGCGATCGCCGCTACCGACTCCTCGACCCGGTCGACGAGCGCCGGCACCAGCGTCGGTTCACACGGCATTATGCGGCGCGCGCTGCGGTCATCCATCGAGCGCGCCTGATGATCGACCGGGACGATCCCGGAAACCGTTGGCGACGCTCTATGAAAGCCAACCCGGCGGACCGGCCAACCGCTCGTCAGTTCGCGGAGCAGGATGATCGCAATCCCCAGGATTAGCGCCGCCACCGTCGTCATCGCCGTCATCTGCACCTTCTTTGGGAAGGCCGGTTTACTCGAGGGCGCCGCCCGCGAGATGATGCGCACATCTGTCGCGGTCTCGCGCTTCGCCGTGCGCTGGATGGCGACATATCCTTCCGCGATCGCATTGGCGGCATTGGCGGCAAGCTCCGGATCGGTGGACCAGAAATCGATGCCTATCACCCCCGATTTCCCGAGGGCGTGCGTGGCGAGCTTCGCGTAGTACGCTTTCAGGACGCGTTCTTCGACGGTCGTGTCGTCCTCATCGTTGGCGAGACCAGATCGCGCGAGCCACGTGTCTACCATCGACGGCTGGGCCAACGCCGGGTTGAATTCCGCGCGGCTGGCGAGGTGCAAGTTGCGGCTGACCCTCTTCGCCAGGTCACCCGACTGGATGAACTGAACGTGGCTGGCGATTGCCTCTTGATCGAGAATCGCATCGGTCCGCCCGCCGTCCGACCCGGCCGTGAGCGTCGCGGCCGATTCCCCAACCTGCACCAAGATCGTCGCGTGCGATTGATAGATCGGCTCGATGCGATCAAGGGCAAAAAAGGTGACAGCAGCGACAATGCAAATGAAAACAATAAGAAACCTAAGCTTCCTTATCAAACCTGATAGGAGCGTCACGACATCAACCTCGACGTATGACGTAGCCCTTGGCCGGTTGCTCATGTCGAGACTCAGCGTTTTCCGCAGTGCGAAATGTTCAGCCCTTATGGTAATCACATGGTTAACGAGCCTGGCGCCTCCGTATACTTTTCGTTAACGAAAACTAAGGTTGTCTTACCAGCAGAGATACTGCCCGGCCTGGGGATCTCGCGAGGCAGTGCCGAATCCTGCTTTCGGACGTCAGCCCGACCGGGCGGCTCTCAAGACCACCGGGTCCATCGATCCCGATGTCCTACGCATACGGGGCGGCCAGTGCTTCAGCGCAGATCAGCGGTATGCTCTTGGAGACATCTGTTCCCGCACAGCACTGACCGACGGACGTCGGCAGGCGAGCGTCTTTTCTAGCGCATCGCCGGCACCGATCACGATTGTGCTGACACGGGAGCGCGTTGCGCGGTGCCAGTCCGGCACCTATAGTTCGCCCGGTCGGAGCGTGGCGCAGTCTGGTAGCGCACTTGACTGGGGGTCAAGGGGTCGCTGGTTCGAATCCAGTCGCTCCGACCAGTTCCTCATCGACAATATCAACTAGTTGTGCGGCCGGTTTTCGGGGCCGCCCCTTAGCTGCGGTATTTGCGTCGCCACCCTGTCGCCGGGGCACGAAAAAGGCGTTTTCACACCGGACATCGGACCGGCGCCTGAAAAGGCTGAGGGCATCAACCGGCCAATCACCATCGTGCCGCCGCCTGAGCATAGAGCCGGGCTCGTCAACTGACCAAGAATCAACATGATGCCGAGCGATCTTGGCTCGGGTAACTGCGAGCGGGACTGAGCCTCTTCGGTGTGCCGCGCAGGTACCGATCTTGAAAACCTGGTTGGGTTGTCCTCCGCGGTGCGCCTCTGTCGCGTTTGAGGCGAAATCTCGCGGGAACGCCCGCAGCAAAGGGTGGGGAGGTCCCTCCCCGTCCCGCCTGTCGTCAGCCGTTCCGTGGCTATGCGGCGCTCACGCCATGCGCTTGATCAGGAACGAGAAGATCTTGTCGTCCGACTTCGATTCCAGGAGCTCGTTGCCGGTGGTCCGGCAGAACGCTTCGAAATCCTTGACGGAACCAGGGTCGGTGGCGAGCACCTCCAATGTCCCCCCCATTGGCACGTCCTTCAGCGCCTTCTTGGCGCGAAGGATTGGCAACGGGCAGTTCAGTCCTTTCACGTCGAGCAGCTGATCAGCCATCTGCTTCCTCGCTGGAAATGTTGTTCGTCGGTCAGATGAACAGGTTAATGTCGCTCTTGGTCGCCGTCTCGATGAACGTGGCAGCGCCGCCAAGAATCGGACCTTCGATCATGTCGTCCATGGTGTACTCGAACATGTCCATGGTCATCTGACAGGCGACCATCTCGACGTCGGATTCGAGCGCGATGTCTCGGAGCTCGGGGATCGAGGCGATGCCTTTCTTCTTGATCAGACTCTTCATCATCGCGCTGGCGGCGGCATCGACGCCGGGAATCGCCGAGACAAGATTGGGCATACCGATGTGCATACCGAACATCGGCATCGCCATCGCCGGATTGCCCAGCGTCGTGACATTGAGGTCGAGTTTCTTCTTCAGCAGCGTCAAACCGTAGAACGTGAAGAACATCGACACTTCGAGGCCCATTGCCGCCGCCGTCGTCGCCAGAATGAACGGCGGGTAGGCCCAGTCGAGCGAGCCTTTCGTGACGATCATCGATAGTTTCTTGGTGTTGCTTGCGACATCGTTGGCCATGATATTTCCCTTTGCGTGTGGCGTTCGTCTCTTCTCAAGCGGCGGGCGCGCAGCCCACGAACTCATCGGCAATCATCTTGGCTTCATACGGCTCGGCAACTTCGGTGCCCGGCGTCAGCTTGGCCTTGGCCGCCGGCCAATCGACCGGCTTGACCTTGACCATCCAGCCTTCGCCGTACGGGTCGGAGTTGGCGAGCTTCGGGTCGCCCGACAACACCTCGTTAATCTCGAGCACTTCGGCGGGAAAGGCGATCTTGGCCGGGCCAACCCATTTGCCGGACTCGACCGTCGCGCACGACTTTCCTTCGTCGAGCGAACGACCGGCCTTCTTGGGTGTAAAGGCGACCAGCGGTCCGGCCATCGCCGCCGCCACGGTCGTCATGCCCAAGGTGACTGTGCCGTCGCCGTTGTCGCGGTACCAGATGTTGTTGTCGATGTCGTAGAGGAGATCATCGGGGAGGTTGCAGCCGCGAACAACAGCCATGGATCGTGACTCCGGTTTCAGTGACCGCCGGCCGCGACTGGCTCATGCAGTCGCAGCGGGCGTGACGAGCAGCAGAACTCGCCAAGGCCGGCGACTTCTAGCTTGCCGTCGATGAACAGGATCAGATGCCGTGCCACCATCGCGGCGAGGCGAAGGCGCCGGGCAGCGTCGTGGCTCGTTCGCGTGGCATGGATGCAGTTGCGGGCATAGACCAGCTCGCGGCAGGTCTCGCGGCAGGCGTTGAAACTCGGATCGCCACGGGCCGCGCTGCGATGCAGCGCAAGCAGGCGGAAGCCCTCCACGGTCGCGTCAGTCGGTGTCCTGCCGTGCGCCACCAGCCAGCGCTCGAGAGTCTCCTCGCCGATCGCCAGCAACTCATCAGCGACCGCCGGCGCCGAGGCGGTCAGCGCAGAGTCGGACAGCTCGACGATCGCATCGAGGCGGTCAAGGGGCGTTTCACGGGCAGGCACAGCGGTCGCCATCACTGGAGCCCCCGCTCAAGCAGAAGGCCACGGGAATCCGACAGGTTCTCATGGACGCCGACCTTGCGCGCCGAGAGACCGAGCGCCATGCCGAGCAACTGAGTGAAGTAGAGGATCTTCACCGTGGTCTTCTTACCGAACACCGTCTCCGCGCGCTTCTGGTGCATCTCGAGACCGGTGTGGCAGGTCGGGCATTCGGTGGCGATGACGTCGGCGCCGCAGGCTTCTGCGGTCGTCAGCAGGTTGAGCACCAGCTTAGTCGAGGTATCGGAGTCGGAAAGCGTGTGGGCGCCGCCACAGCAGGCGGTCTTCAGTGGGTACTCGACGTTCTCGGCGCCCGCGGCGGCCAGTAGATCGTCCATGAAATGCGGCTTCGACGTCGATTCCGACTCCGGCCCCCGGTCTTTCTCCGGGAAGATGTGGCGCGGGCGCGTGTACATGCAGCCGTAGTAGTTGGCGACCTTGAGGCCCTTGAGGCCGTTCTTTACCCGCGCTCTCAGTCCGTCTTCGCCGATAGCGTCCTTGATCCAGTCGAGGGCATGGATCGTCTCGACTTTACCGGCCTGGTAGGTCTTGTGACCGGCCTTGGTGGAGAGGCGCGCGTTAAGCTCGCGAGAAGCCTCGTCGTTGGCGAGGTCGTACTCGGCCTTCTTGAGATTGTGGTAGCAACCGTTGCACGGCGCCATGACCGTGTGGAAGCCCATGTCCTCGGCAATCGACAGGTTGCGCGCCGAGAGGTAGGTCTGCAGCTTGGGGTCGACGTTCTTGACCTCCATCGCCCCACAGCAGTTCCAGTTCTTCAGCGTGACCAGATCGAGGTCGAGCGCCTTGCCGAGCGCCTTGGTCGAGCGGTCGTAGGCATGGCCCGTGCCTTCCAGCGCGCAGCCGGGATAGTAGGCGACGCGTTTGTGCTTGCTGGCCATCAATTGGCTCCATCGGCTTCGAGGCCAAGCGCCGCGCGGTCGGCGGCCTCGCGTTCCTCGACGTATTCGCCGATGGCGGCACGCGCCCGCCCCCAGCCACTCGTGCGGGGATGGAAGAGTGTGGCAAGGCCGAGTCGCATCAGCATCCGCGCCGGCAGGCGGCTCACCAGCCCGCGCACCAGCGCCACCAGCCACGTCTGAAACAGCGGCTGGCCGGTGCGCCGGAAGAACTGCTTCAGCACGCGGCCCTCCTCGATCTTGCCGGTGGCGAACACCTGATCGGCGAAGACTTCGTCGAACACCGCCGACGGTTTTGGCTCGGTGTGGCCCTTCAGCTCCAGCCAGTGGGCCGTCGCCTTCATCACGCCTTCCGGGTTGACGTCGCGCGGACACGCATAGACGCACTTGAAGCAGGACACGCACTGCCAGATGATGTCCTTGTCGCGTAAAAGCTCCTCTTCCAGCCCCATGCGGATCAAATAGATCCAGTAGCGCGGGTTGAAATCGGGATTGATCGCGTTGACCGTGCACGCGTTGGTGCACGAGCCGCATTGCCAGCAGCGGTGAATGAACTCACCGCCGGGCAGCGCCGCGATCTCATCCTCGAGCACCTCGTTGTAGTCGGTGACCACGCGGCTTTCGATAAAGGTCGACCAATGACCGGAGACGTCGACGCCGTCGAGTTCCAGATGATCGTGGGTGACCAGGTTCTCCGGCCGGATCAGCGATTTTTCGTGGATCGGCATCGCCTGGGCGCCTCAGGAGTCCAGCCGGCGCAGTTCGCCGAGCACATGCACTTCGCCGTCGATCAGCTTGAGCCGGGTGCGGCCGGATTCTGAATCGACCGCGTCGAGACCGAGGAGGCGGCGCGTGTGCAACATGGCGTCGCCGGTCGGCCCGCACGCGTCGGCGTGCAGGTACTGGCCGCCGCGATCATTAATATATCTGGCATAGACGTGAGCGGCGAGGAGATCGACGTAAAACGGTAGGTCGCGAAACACGCCGTTGTCGGAGAGAAAGCCTTCCAGCTCCCGGCGCAGCATGTCGTGGGTGGCGAAGCCGTCGGCCACGGTAATCTCCACCGCGTCGACATCGTTGGCAAACCAGATCTCGCGCAGCACACCCGAACCAACGCGGGCGTCCCACATCCAGCGGGTCATCAGCGGATATCGGTCGGGCGCAGTGAAGTGAAGCACCTCCGCCGCAAGGTCGCGCACCCAGCGGAACTCGCGGTCGGCTGGGAAGCTCGCCACAAAATCCGTCATGCGCGCATCGGCTGTGTTGACATCCGACCAGCCGCCGAGCAACGCCACCAGCCGCTTGCGCATAGTGCCGAAGGGGTTTGCGCCGAGCCAGGCGCCGACCCGCCGCCGCACCGGCGCGATGAATGCGGCGAGATCGCAGAACTCGGCCTCGGTCAGGTCACCGACCTTGCCCTTCCCGAGCACCTCCTCGAACAGCGAGGCCTTGAGCGCCAGCGCCCCGACATAGCGCTCGACGCCGCCGCTGTTCTCGGCCGCCTCGGCCAGATCCTCGAAGGCCCGTCGGAGCCGCGGTCCCGACAGGTCAAGCACCGGTCCGGCGGTCGCCCGCGCCCTGTCGCGCGAGGTAGCAAGCACGCCCATCATTCTGCTGCCTCCGCCATGGCGCCATGGGCAAGCGCCATCGCCGCCATTGCCGCTGACTGCCCCTGCGCGATTGAATCATCGATCGTCTCGGGGCCGGTCGCCGAGCCGGCGACGAACACACCCGGCCGCGACGTCCCCGACATGGAGGAATAGCTCGACGCTTTCTCGATGTAGCCATGCCGCTCAAGCTTCACGTCGAACACCGCCGACAGCGTCATGTTGTCAACATTCGGGTCCATGCCGATGGCGTGCACGACCATGTCGAAAGGAATGGTGATCGGGCGTTTGACGAGGGTGTCCTCGCCCTTGACGATCAGGCGCTTGCCATCGGAGGTGACTTCGGCGATGCGCGCCTTGATATACTTGACCCGGTGCTTCTCCTGGCTCTCCCAGTAGTACTTGTCCTCGTAGAGGCCGAAGGTTCTGATATCCATGTAGTAGATGTAGACGTTGCAGTTCGGCAGCTCCTCGCGGATTTCCATGGCCAGGTTGGACGACACGGTGCAGCAGATTTTGGAGCACCATTCGCGGCCGATCTGGCGGTCGCGCGAACCGACGCACAGAAGGATCGCGACGCGCTCCGGCTCGCGTCCATCGGAAAGGCAGCGGACGCCCTTGCCCGACGAGATCATCTGCTCGACCTGGGTGGTGGTGACCACGTCCGGATAAGTGCCGAACCCCCATTCCGGCTTGTTGACGGAATCAAAGTGGGTGAAGCCGGTGGCCAGGATCGCGCCGCCCGCCTCGACATTGCTTCCGTCGGTCAGTGTTGCGTGGAAGTCGCCTGGCGTGCCGGCAAAGCTCTGCACCGTGGTGTTGAGATGGACGTCGATCCGCTTGTCCTTCTCGACCCGCCGGACCATGCCGCCGATGGCGTCGCGTGCCCATTCGCCGGACGGCACGAGGCGGGCGTAGCCGGATAGGATCGGCGCTCCGCCGAGACGATCGGCCTTGTCGACCAGCACCACCCGCTCCCCGGTGGACGCCAGCGCGTGCGCCGACGACAGCCCAGCGGGCCCGCCCCCGACGACGAGAACCAGACGGCTCATTCAGCCGGCCCCGCGATAGCGGCCGGCACCGGCGGTTTGACATAGCCTTCACCCGAGGTGATGGCGCGCTTGGGATCGTAGAGCGTCTCAATTCGCCCGGCCTTGACCTCCTCCAGATACGCCTCGAACTCGGCCTTGGCCTTCTCCCAGTCGATGCCGAGCTTCTCCAGAAGCTGCTCGAACGGCGAAGCGTGCCAGTGAAGCTGCGCCAGCTTGTAGGGATGCGCACCGAGGGCGAGCGCGGCGAACTGGCAGTCGGCCATGATCGGCAGCGCGTAAACCTTGTCGACGGCCTTGCCGATCCACTGGTTCTTGTCGAGGGTGGTGATGCAGCCGGTGTCGTGGCCGATCATCACGTCGGCCTTGGCCTCCTCGA
>CAYTXI010000076.1:0-12598 GCA_964441935.1 uncultured Bauldia sp. | reverse complement strand
GCCAGCTCCGGAATGACTACCTCGGCCGTCTCCTTCTGCGGCTCCTCGAAGTTCACGAAGATCGACAGTTGGTCCTGCAGGATGCGCGCCGCATAGGCAACCGCGTCCTCGGCGCGCATCGAACCGTCGGTTTCCACCGACAGCGTCAGCTTGTCGTAGTCGAGCACCTGGCCTTCGCGGGTGTTCTCGACCCGGTAGGAGACCTTCTTGACCGGCGAGTAGAGGCTGTCGACCGGAATCAGGCCGATCGGCGCGTCCTCCGGCCGGTTGCGATCGGCCGTGACGTAGCCCTTCCCGGTGTCGACCGTGAATTCCATGCGTATCTCGGTACCCTCGTCAAGGGTGCACAGCACCAGGTCGGGATTCAGGATCTCGATGTCACTGACCGTCTGGATGTCACCGGCGGTGACGGTCCCCGGACCTTGCTTGCGAACCACCATCCGCTTCGGCCCGTCGCCGTGCATGCGGATGGCGATTTCCTTGATGTTGAGGATGATGTCGGTCACGTCCTCGCGGACGCCCGCAATCGACGAGAATTCGTGCAGCACGCCGTCGATCTGGACGGCCTTGACCGCCGCGCCCTGCAGCGAGGACAAGAGGATGCGCCTAAGCGCGTTGCCGAGTGTCAGGCCGAACCCGCGCTCGAGCGGCTCGGCGACGACGGTGGCGTAGCGCCGGGCGTCGCTGCCTGGCGAGATTTCGAGCTTGTCCGGCTTGATCAGCTCTTGCCAGTTCTTCTGGATGGTCACGAGCCTCTTCCTTTCATTGTGTCGCCGCTTGGGGAGGGTCCGCGGCGTGGCGGCCGTGCGAACGGCCGCGATTGACGGCGATGGCGACGGCGGCAACTACACCCGGCGGCGCTTGCGCGGTCGGCAACCGTTGTGGGCAATGGGGGTGACGTCGCGGATAGAGGTGATGACGAAACCGGCCGATTGCAAGGCCCTCAGCGCCGATTCCCGCCCCGATCCGGGGCCGGACACCTCGACTTCGAGAGTCTTGACGCCGTGTTCGCCGGCCTTCTTACCGGCGTCCTCCGCCGCCATCTGAGCGGCGTAGGGCGTCGACTTGCGAGAGCCCTTGAAACCCATCAGCCCGGCCGACGACCACGAGATCGTGTTGCCCTGGGCGTCGGTAATAGTGATCATTGTGTTGTTGAAGCTGGAGTTCACGTGCGCGACGCCGGAGGTGATGTTCTTGCGCTCGCGGCGGCGTACCCGGGTTGCTTCCTTGGCCATCTGGTATCCCTGGAGTCCGGCGATCGGCATCCGGCGAGTGATCGCCGAACGCGGACGGCCTCACTTCTTCTTGCCGGCGATCGGCCGGGCCGGTCCCTTGCGGGTCCGGGCGTTGGTGTGCGTGCGCTGACCGCGCACCGGCAGTCCGCGGCGATGCCTGAGGCCCCGGTAGCAGCCGAGGTCCATCAAGCGCTTGACGTTCATCGCTACCTCCCGTCTGAGATCGCCCTCGACGAGCTGGTCGCGGTCGATGATGTCGCGAATCTGGCCGACCTCGACGTCGGTCAGCTCGTTGGTGCGCCGCTCTGGCGGGATGTTGACGGCCTCCACGATCTGCTTCGCCTTAGTCGGGCCGATCCCGTGGATGTACTGCAGCGCGATCACGATACGCTTGCCGGTCGGAATGTTGACGCCTGCGATGCGTGCCAAACTGACTGTCTCCTGTTGACCGGCCCGGCAGGGCCGTTAACCCCCGTACGCGACCCGAAACACATAACGCGATCCCGGCCACGCCAGGGGCCAACCGGAACCGCAAAACCTGCAAGTCCAGAATTGTGGCCGGTTGATAGCCATTCGGCCGGTTTCCGTCAACTGCCCGGACCGCCAATCACGCCTCGGTGGTGACGCCCAATGCCTCCCGGATCGCTGCGGCAACCTCGTCCTTGCCGCCCATGCCGTCGACCGTCGAGATCAGACCCTTCTGGCGATAGTAGTCGGCCACCGGCGCTGTCCGCCGGCGGTACACGGCAACCCGCTTGCGCAACGTCTCCACGCTGTCGTCGCCGCGCCCACCGCCGGTTTCCCTGATCCTGCTCTCGATTCGCGAAACGAGGATACCCTCGTCGACCGTGATCTCCACGACCCTGTCGAGCCTCGTCCGCCGCTTCTGAAGCAGCCGGTCAAGCGCTTCGGCCTGGGCGATCGTGCGCGGAAAACCGTCGAGAATGAAGCCGTCGGCGCAGTCTGGCTGGTCGATCCGCTCCTCGACGATCTCGACCATCACGTCGTCTGGCACCAACTCGCCGCGATCCATGATCGCCTTGGCGCGCTTGCCGACCGGGGTTCCCGCAGCGGCAGCGCTGCGCAACATGTCGCCAGTCGACAGTTGGGGGATTCCGTGCTCGGCCGCCAGCCGCTCCGCCTGCGTGCCTTTGCCCGCACCTGGCGGCCCGAGAAGCACGAGCCTCATCGGACGCGACCTCGCAGGCGCGATTTCTTGACCAGGCCCTCGTACTGGTGCGCGAGCAAGTGGCCCTGCACCTGTGCGATCGTGTCGAGCATCACGCTGACGACGATGAGCAGCGATGTCCCGCCGAAATAGAACGGCACGCCGGTGTAGTCGACCAGAATCTGCGGCAGCAAACACACCAACACCAGATAGATCGCACCAACGGTCGTGATCCGAGTCAGCACGTAGTCGATGTACTCTGCCGTATTCTTCCCCGGGCGAATGCCGGGGATGAAACCGCCATGCTTCTTGAGGTTATCGGCGGTGTCGGACGGGTTGAACACGACCGCCGTGTAGAAGAAGGCGAAGAACATGATCATGGCCGCATAGAGGCCCATGTAGAGTGGCTGGCCGGTCCCGAGCAGTGCCGTGACCGCCGTCAACCACCCCGGGCCCGCGCCGGCGGTGAAGTTGGCCACCGTCACCGGCAGGAGCAGGAGCGACGAGGCAAATATCGGCGGAATGACGCCGGCTGTGTTCAGCTTGAGCGGCAGGTGCGACGCCTCGCCCTGGAACATTCGGTTGCCGATCTGCCGTTTCGGGTACTGGATCAGAAGCCGACGCTGGGCTCGCTCGACAAATACGATGAAGCCGACTACCGCCACGGCCATGATGGCCACCACCACAATAACGACCGGCGAGAGGGCGCCCTCACGCCCCAGTTCCAGCGTACCGGCAATCGCCTGCGGCATTCTGGCGATGATGCCGGAAAAGATAATCAGCGACAGACCGTTGCCGATGCCCCGCGCGGTGATCTGCTCGCCCAGCCACATCAGGAACATCGTCCCACCGGTCAGGGTAATGACCGTCGTCAGGATGAAGAACGGACCCGGGTTGATGACGATGTCGCCCGACCCCTGAAGTCCCACCGCAATACCGTACGACTGAAGCGCCGACAGGATGACCGTGCCATAGCGCGTGTATTGGTTGATAACCTTGCGACCCTGCTCACCCTCTTTCTTGAGTTGGTCCAGAGTCGGCACAACAGATGTCATCAGCTGCATGATGATCGACGACGAGATGTACGGCATCACGCCGAGTGCGAAGATCGCCATTCGGCCGACCGCACCACCGGCGAACATGTCGAACATGCCGATGATGCCAGTCGAGTTTGCCTGAAATGCCTGGGCCAGCGCTTCTGGATCAATGCCCGGCACCGGCACGTAGGTCCCGAGCCGGTAGATCAGCAGAATGCCCAGCGTGAACCAGATGCGTTTCTTCAGCGCCTCGGCCTTGGCGAACGCACCGAAGTTGAGACTGGCCGCCAGTTGTTCTGCCGCCGATGCCATGGCCTGCTCCGATCCGGCCTATTTAGCCGGGCCCACCGTCGCCGCGACGATCGCTACCGACCCGCCTGCCTTCTCGACTGCCGCCGTCGCCGACTTCGACGCATGGGCGACTTCGAAGGCGACCTTGGAGGTGATCTCGCCGTTGGCCAGCAGCCGCACCCCGTCACGCACACGGCGAATTACGCCGGCCCTTTTCAGAGCCTCGGCGTTGACGGTCGCATCCGCTTCGAGCTTGCCCGCGTCGATCGCGCTCTGCACCCGCCCGAGACCCACCTCATTGAAATCTTTGGCGAAAATGTTGTTGAACCCGCGCTTGGGCAGGCGTCGATGGAGCGGCATCTGGCCGCCTTCAAACCCTTTAATCGCGACGCCCGACCGAGATTTCTGTCCTTTTACGCCACGGCCGCCGGTCTTGCCCTTGCCGGAGCCGATACCGCGACCCACCCGCGTGCGGTCTTTTGTGGCGCTGGCGTTATCGGCCAGTTGGTTGAGCTTCATTGAATCGCTCCTCACGCCTCCTCGACCACGCGCACGAGATGCTTGACCTTGGCGATCATGCCACGCACCGCGGGATTATCCGGCAATGTCCTGCGGCGGCGCATCTTGTTGAGACCGAGGCCGATTAACGTGGCGCGCTGCTCGCGCGGCCGACGGATCGGGCTGCCCGTTTGCTCAACAGTGATCATCTTGCCGTCGCCCTTGCTCGCCATCGCTCGCTTCGTCCCTCCGCCCGCCGCTCAGGTTTCCATCGCCTCGACATCGATGTCCCGGCGCCGCGCCTGCAGCATCGACACCTTGATACCGCGCCGCGCGGCGACGCCGCGCGGGCTGTCCTCGCTCCGCAGCGCGTTGAACGTCGCGCGCACCATGTTGTAGGGGTTGCTCGATCCGAACGATTTCGCGACCACGTCCTGCACGCCAAGCGTCTCGAACACCGCGCGCATCGGCCCGCCGGCGATGATTCCAGTGCCCGGCGGCGCCGCCCGGCAGATCACCTTGCCAGCACCGTGGCGGCCCTTGACGTCATGGTGCAGCGTACGCCCCTCGCGCAGCGGCACCCTGAGCATCGAGCGTTTGGCCGATTCCGTCGCCTTGCGGATCGCTTCGGGCACCTCGCGTGCCTTGCCGTGACCGAAGCCGACCCGACCCTTTTGGTCGCCGACAACGACCAGCGCGGCGAATCCGAACCGACGCCCACCTTTAACCACCTTAGCGACACGGTTGATGTGGACGAGCTTGTCGACAAACTCGCCGTCGTGCTCGTCCCGTCCCCGGTCCCTGTCTCGCTCTCTTGCCATTTCGCTGTCCGTTGGTGCGATATCGTTGCCGTGTACCGGCCGTTCAAGGGCGCACTAGAAATTCAGGCCGCCCTCACGGGCGCCGTCGGCGAGCGCTCTCACGCGCCCGTGGTAGAGGTAACCGCCGCGGTCGAACACCACGTCCTTGACACCCGCGGCAACCGCCCGTTCCGCGATCAGCTTGCCGACCTCCGTGGCCGCGGCCTTATCTGCGCCGGTTTTCAACTTCTCGCGCAGCGCCTTCTCCAGCGACGACGCCGCCACCAGCGTTCGTCCAGCCCCATCGTCGATCACCTGGGCATAGATGTGCTTGCCCGAGCGGAACACGCTGAGGCGCGCCCGGCCCGCCGCCGCCCGTTTAACCGAGCCACGCACGCGCGCAATGCGACGGGCGATCGTTTTGGATGCCATTCTCGGACCTACTACTTCTTCTTGCCTTCCTTACGGTGGACGTATTCGTCGGCGTACTTGACGCCCTTACCTTTGTAGGGCTCCGGCTTGCGGTATCCACGAATCTCGGCGGCAACCTGACCGACCAGCTGGCGGTCCGCGCCGCTCACCACAATTTCGGTTGGGCGCGGGCACGCGACCGTGATGCCTTCCGGAATGGAGTAGTTGACGTCGTGGCTGTAGCCGAGGTTGAGCTGCAGCGTCTTGCCCTGGACAGCGGCGCGGAAACCCACACCGTTGATCTCCAGTCGGCGCTCGAACCCCTTGGTGACCCCTTCGACCAGGTTGGAGACCATGGTCCGCGACATGCCCCACGCCGCGCGCGCCCGTCGCGACTGGTCGCGCGGGCCAACGGTGATCGCCCCATCGCCCATTGTGACGAGGACGTCGTCGGTGGCAACGAAGGACAATTCACCCTTCGGCCCTTTGACCGACACCGCCTGGCCGTCGACCGACGCAGACACGCCTGCCGGCAGCCTGACGGGGTTCTTGCCAATACGCGACATCAGACCAGGTTCCGTTTCATCGCCTTTGCCCCACCGCTCGTCAGAACACACGGCACAGGACCTCGCCCCCGACGTGCTGATCGCGCGCCTGCGCATCCGACATGACGCCCTTCGGAGTCGACAGGATCGACACACCGAGCCCGCTCGCAACACTCGGGATCGTTCGCACCGAGGCATAGACCCGCCGGCCCGGACGTGACACCCGCTCGATATCGCGGATCACAGGCTCGCCGTCGTGGTACTTGAGCTCGATCTCGAATTCCGAGCGGCCGTTCTGGTAGTCGACCGTCGAATAGCCGCGGATATAACCCTCCGACTGCAGCACGTCGAGGACGTTTCGGCGAAGCCGGGACCCAGGAGTCGACACCTTCGAGCTCTTGCGCATCTGTGCGTTGCGAATGCGGGTCAGCATGTCGCCAAGCGGATCGCTCATTGTCATAGGCCTGGGCTCCCCTTACCAGCTCGACTTGACCATGCCCGGGATCAGGCCCGCCGCGCCAAGATCGCGAAGCGCGATCCGCGACATCCTCAGCTTGCGGTAGTAGCCGCGCGATCGGCCTGAGACCTCGCAGCGGTTGCGCACGCGCACCGGCGAGGCGTTACGCGGCAGTTTGGCGAGCTTGAGCCGCGCCTGGAAGCGCTCCTCCATCGTCAGACTATCGTCGTTTGCCTGACGCTTGAGCTCGGCTCGCCGATCCGCGAACCGGGCGACCAACCTGCGACGTCGTTTGTTTCTTTCGATCGCGCTTCTCTTTGCCATTCGCGTTTCCTACTGCCGGAACGGAAAACTGAACGCCTTAAGCAGGGCGCGCGCCTCGTCGTCCGACTTGGCGGTCGTGCATACGATCACGTCCATGCCCCAAATCTGGTCGACCTCGTCGTAGTTGATCTCCGGGAAGACGATGTGCTCGCGGATGCCCATGGCGTAATTGCCGCGGCCGTCGAAGCTCTTCGGGTTGAGGCCGCGGAAGTCGCGGACTCGCGGCAGCGCCACGTTGATCAGGCGATCGAGGAACTCGTACATGCGCTCGCGCCTGAGCGTCACCTTGCCACCGATCGGCATGCCGGCCCTAAGCTTGTACGTAGCGATCGACTTCCGCGAACGGGTCACGGCCGGCTTCTGGCCGGTGATCTGTGCGAGGTCGGCGAGTGCCGAGGTAACCTTCTTCGAATCGGCCACGCCCTCGCCGATGCCCATGTTCACGACAATCTTGTCAACGCGCGGCACTTCCATCGGGTTCTTGTAGCCGAACTCGGCGATCAGGGCCGGCCGGATCGTCTCGCGGTACTCGGCCTTGAGGCGCGGTTCGTAGCCGTTCTCAGCCATCGATCAGGCCTCCCGTACGCTTGGCGAAGCGGACCTTGCGGCCGTCGTCGGTCAGGCGGAACCCGACCCTGGTCGGTTTGCCGACATCGTCGGTGAGCGAAATGTTCGAGATGTGGATCGGCATCTCCTTGGAGATGATGCCGCCCTGATCGCGCGCTGTCTGCCGCTGGTGACGACGGACCAGGTTGACCCCGCGCACCACTGCTCGGTTCTTCGCCGGCAGCACGCGGACGACCTCTCCGGTCTTGCCCTTGTCGCGACCGGCGATCACGACCACCGTGTCGCCCTTCCGGATCCTCGCGGCCATCTACAGCACCTCTGGAGCGAGCGAGATGATCTTCATATGGTTCCGGGCGCGCAGTTCGCGTGGCACCGGCCCGAAGATGCGGGTGCCCACCGGCTCCAGCTGAGGCGTGATTAGCACCGCCGCGTTGCGGTCGAATCGGATAACGCTACCGTCGGCACGGCGGATGTCTTTGGCCGTGCGCACCACAACGGCCTTCATGACGTCGCCCTTCTTCACCCGCCCACGCGGGATCGCCTCTTTGACCGAGACGATTATAATGTCGCCGACTGACGCGTACTTACGCTTCGACCCGCCGAGAACCTTGATGCACATGACGCGGCGGGCGCCGGAATTGTCCGCCACATCGAGATTCGTCTGCATCTGGATCATGACTCGTACACTCTTTGTCTCAGGCCGCCGGCGCCTTCGCCGACTGCCCTGCCGCATCGCCGATCACCACCCAGCGTTTAGTCTTGGATATGGGAACACTCTCCTCAATCAGCACGGTGTCACCGACTTTGTATTTATTGTCCGGGTCATGTGCGTGATATTTCTTCGAGCGTCTGATCGTTTTCTTCAGAAGCGGATGGGTGAATCGGCGGTCGATGCGCACCACGACCGTCTTGTCGTTCTTGTCGCTGACCACAGTACCCATCAGGACGCGTTTCGGCATTTCGTCTAACTCTCTGCTTTCGCTCGCTTTTCGGCGATCACGGTGGTCGCGCGGGCGATGTCGCGACGCACTTGACGGACACGCGCGGTGTTCTCCAACTGGCCGGTTGCGCGTTGGAAACGCAGATTGAACTGCTCCTTCTTCAGTCGCTCCAGCTCGTCGGCCACTTGGTCGTCGGTCATCAACCGAATATCTGACGCCTTCATCGTTCCACTCCCTTTCCTGCGTCAGTCGGCGACACGCTGAACGAAGCGCGTCCTCACTGGCAGCTTCGCCGCACCGAGGCGCAGCGCCTCGCGCGCCAGCTCCACCGGCACCCCGTCAACCTCAAACATGATGCGGCCGGGCCTGACCCGACACGCCCAGAACTCGGGCGCCCCCTTGCCCTTGCCCATCCGCACTTCGGTCGGCTTCTTCGACACCGGGATGTCGGGAAACACGCGGATCCACACCCGTCCGGCACGCTTCATCTCGCGGGTGATCGCGCGACGCGCCGCCTCGATCTGGCGTGCGGTGATCCGCTCGGGGTCGAGCGCCTTAAGGCCAAAAGCACCGAAGGTCAGCTCCGTCCCCGCAGTCGCGGCGCCACGGATGCGGCCCTTGTGCTGTTTGCGGTACTTCGTGCGCTGTGGCTGCAGCATGGTCGGTCTTGTTGTCCCTCGCTCAGGCGGACGCCGGCTCGCGGCGGCGGCCGCCGCCCTGGTCGGCGATCTCGATGAGGCGTCGCTCCGACGCCATCGGGTCGTGCTCCATGATCTCGCCCTTGAACACCCAGACCTTTACGCCGCACGTGCCGTAGGCGGTGTTGGCCGTTGCCATGCCGTAGTCGATATCGGCGCGCAGCGTGTGCAGGGGCACGCGGCCCTCGCGGTACCACTCGGAGCGGGCGATTTCGGCACCACCGAGACGGCCCCCGCAGGTGATCCGGATCCCACCGGCACCAAGCCGCATCGCCGACTGGACGGCGCGCTTCATTGCGCGACGGAACGCCACCCGCCGCTCCAACTGCTGGGCGATCGAGGCGGCGACTAGGTTTGCGTCAATCTCCGGTTTGCGCACCTCCACGATGTTGATGTGCACTTCCGAGTCGGTCATCCCCGCCACGCGCCGTCGCAGCTTCTCGATGTCGGCACCCTTCTTGCCGATGACGATACCCGGCCGCGCCGAGTGGATCGTAACCCGGCACTTCTTGTGCGGCCGTTCGATGACGATCTTCGACACTGCCGCTTGGCGGAGGTCTTCCATCAGCGCGCTGCGGATTTGCATGTCCTCGTGCAGCAGCCGACCGTACTCGCCCTTGCTAGCAAACCAGCGCGAGTCCCACGTCCGGTTGACGCCAAGCCTGAGACCGACCGGGTTGACTTTCTGGCCCATCAGGCTGGCTCCTCAACTTCGCGAACGACGATGGTCAGGTGCGAAAACCGCTTGTGGATGCGCCCGACCCGGCCCCGGGCTCGCGGCGTCCACCGCTTCAGCACCAGCGACTTGCCGATGTGCGCCTCCGCCACCACCAGCGAGTCGACGTCGAGCTGGTGGTTGTTCTCGGCGTTGGCGACGGCCGACTCCAGCGTCTTCTTGACATCACGCGCCACCCGCTTGCGGCTGAACGTCAGATCAGCGAGCGCCGTCGCCACCTTCTTGCCGCGGATCAACTGGGCAACGAGGTTGAGCTTCTGCGGCGAGACACGGATGGTGCTCGTCCGCGCCCTCGCCTCGGTCGCCGTCAGCGGCCTTTCGCGCTTCGGCTTGCCCATATCAGACTCTCTTCGCCTTCTTGTCACCGGAGTGGCCGTGGAACGTCCGAGTCGGCGCGAACTCACCGAACTTGTGGCCGACCATGTCCTCGCTGACCAGCACCGGGATGTGCTTGTTGCCGTTGTGGACGCCGAATGTCAGGCCGACGAACTGCGGCAAGATGGTCGAGCGTCGACTCCAGATCTTGATCACGTCGCTGCGGCCGCTGCCACGCGCCTGGTCAGCCTTCTTGAGCATATAGCCGTCGACGAACGGGCCTTTGCGAACTGAACGCGCCACGTCTCTAGCTCCCTCGCCTATTTCTTACGCGCATGGCGGCTGCGCGCGATGAACTTGTTGGTCCGTTTGTTGGAGCGGGTCCGCTTGCCCTTAGTCGGCTTGCCCCATGGCGTCACCGGATGACGACCGCCCGAGGAGCGGCCCTCGCCGCCGCCGTGCGGATGGTCGATCGGGTTCATGGCGACGCCGCGCACGCTCGGCATGCGGCCCTTCCAGCGGTTGCGCCCGGCCTTGGCGATGCTGATGTTGCCGTGGTCGGGGTTGGATACCGCGCCGACGGTCGCGAAGCAGTTCTGGTGCACCATCCTCTGCTCGCCGGAGCTCAACCGCAGCAGGGCGTAACCCTGGTCGCGGCCCACGTACTGGGCGTAGGTCCCTGCCGAACGGGCAATCTGGCCGCCATGGCCGGGTTTCATCTCAACGTTGTGGACGATGGTTCCGACCGGCATGCCCTGGAGCGGCATCGCGTTGCCGGGCTTCACGTCGGCCTGCGCGGAGGCGACCACCGTGTCGCCGGCGGCAAGCCGCTGCGGTGCCAGGATGTACGACAGTTCGCCGTCCTGGTAGCGCAGGAGCGCGATGAACGCCGTTCGGTTGGGATCGTACTCGAGCCGCTCGACCACGGCCGGGACATCGAGCTTGCGGCGCTTGAAGTCGATGCGCCGATAGGCGCGCTTGTGGCCGCCGCCGCGCCAGCGCACCGTAACGCGACCAAGGTTGTTGCGCCCGCCGGTCTCATGCTTGCCCTCGACGAGCCCCTTGACCGGCTTGCCGCGGTAGAGCGACGACCGATCAACCAGAACCAGCTGACGCTGGCTCGGCGTCGTGGGCTTGTAGTTCTTCAGCGCCATGCCGAGCGTACTCCTATAGGCCCGTCGTCACGTCGATCATCTGACCCTCCTCCAGGGTCACGATCGCGCGCTTGGAATCTGGCAAGCGGCCGACAACGCCGCGGAAGCTTCTCAATTTCCCCTTCCGCACCAATGTGTTGACGTTGCGGACCTTGACCTTGAACAGGGCCTCAACCGCCGCTTTGATCTGTGGCTTGGTCGCGTCGATCGCGACCGAGAAGACGACCTTTCCGTGTTCCGACGCGGTGGTCGACTTTTCGGTGATCACCGGCCGGCGGATAACGTCGTAGTGTGAGCGCGCAATCATCTGAACCGCTCCGTCAGCGCCTCGACCGCCGCCTTGGTCAGGACCAGCGTGTCGCGGCGCAGGATGTCGTAGACGTTGATCCCCTGGACAGGCAGCACGTCGACGTCGACGATGTTGCGCGCAGCAAGCGCGAAATTCGCCTCAATCTCACGCCCATCGACGATCAGCGCGTTGGTGAGCCCGAGCTTGGCGAAGCGGGCCGCGAGTCCCTTGGTTTTGGCTTCCTTGACCTTGGCCTCTGCGATGACGATCAGCTTGTCGTCGCGGGCTTTGTCGGAGAGCGCATGCTTAAGCGCCAGCGCCCGCACCTTCTTGGGCAGGCCCGTCGCGTGACTCCTGACCAGCGGACCGAAAGCCTTGCCGCCGCCGCGGAACTGCGGCGCCGCCTTGTTGCCGTGACGGGCGTGGCCAGTGCCCTTTTGGCGTGACGCCTTGGCACCGGTCATGCGGATCTCGCCGCGACGCTTGCTCTTGTGGGTGCCGGCCCGACGCTTGTCGAGCTGCCAGCGCACCATGCGCTGCAGGATGTCGGCTCGTGGCTCCAGGTTGAAAATCTCGTCCGGCAGCGCGATCGAGCCGCCGGCCTTGCCGTCGAGGGTGGTGACCTTGCGGTCCATCTAGGCACCCTCCCCAGCCGACGTCCCCGGCGCGCCCGCCTCGGCTCCCGCTTTTGACGCGGCGGGCGCCTCGGCCCCGGCCTCCGGCTCATTGCTGGCCACACCGGCCGGCGCCGCCCCGGCACTTTCGGGAACGCGGAACGCGCCAGGCACTGGCACGCCCTCGGGCAGCGCCCGCTTGACCGCGTCGCGCACCAGGATCCAGCCGCCCTTGGCGCCGGGAACGGCGCCGGCGACCATGATCAGGCCGCGCTCGGCGTCGGTCTTGACGATCTTGAGGTTCTGGGTGGTAACGCGAACGTCGCCCATGTGGCCGGCCATCGGCTTGCCCTTGAACACCTTGCCAGGGTCCTGGCGCTGGCCGGTTGAGCCGTGGGTGCGGTGGTTGAGCGAGTTGCCGTGGGTGGCGCGGCCGCCTTTGTAGTTGTGGCGCTTGATGACGCCCTGGAAGCCGCGGCCGCTCGAGGTGCCGGTCACGTCGACAAACTGGCCGGCGA
>CAYTXI010000075.1:0-12600 GCA_964441935.1 uncultured Bauldia sp. | reverse complement strand
CCGGCGGTGATCGCATCGATCGCCTACATGGACCCCGGCAATTTCGCCACCAACATTCAGGGCGGCGCCAAGTTCGGTTATTCGCTCCTGTGGGTGGTGCTGACCGCGAACCTGATAGCCATGCTGTTTCAGGCGCTGTCGGCCAAGCTCGGCATCGTCACGGGCACCAACCTCGCCGAGATGTGCCGCGAACAGTTTCCGCGGCCGGTCGTGTGGGCGATGTGGGCAGTCAGCGAGGTGGCGGCCATGGCCACCGATCTCGCAGAATTCCTCGGTGGCGCCATCGGTCTGGCGCTGCTGTTCGACCTGCCACTGATCGTCGGGATGGCGATCACGGCGGTGGTCACGTACGCCATACTAACGCTCGAGCGGGGCGGATTCAGGCCGATGGAGCTGGTCATCGGCGCCTTCGTCGTCGTGATCGGTGGCTGCTATCTGATCGAAATGGTGATTGCCCCGGTCGACTGGGGTGCCGCGGCGTTGCACACGTTCGTGCCGGAAATGCCCGATGCTCAGGCGTTGTTGATCTCGGTCGGCATTATCGGTGCCACGGTCATGCCGCATGCGGTCTATCTGCACTCGGGGTTGACGCAGGGACGGGTGCCGGTCGCCAACGTCGAGGAGCGGCGACGGCTGCTGCGTTATTCGAACGTGGAGGTGGTGATCGCGCTGGCGGTGGCGGGACTGATCAACATGGCGATGGTGATCATGGCGGCGAGCGCCTTTCACGCCGGCCACAGCGAGGTCGCCGAAATCGAAACCGCCTACCACACGCTGACGCCGCTGCTCGGAGCCGCCGCCGCCGGCGTGTTTTTGGTGTCGCTGATCGTTTCGGGGACCTCGAGTTCGGTGGTCGGCACGATGGCCGGGCAGATGATCATGCAGGGCTTCGTCGGCTTCCGCATCCCGATCTGGGTGCGGCGGCTGGTGACGATGCTGCCTGCCTTCGTCGTCGTCGGCATGGGCGTCAACGCTACCGAGGCGCTGATCATATCTCAGGTCATCCTCAGTATCGCCCTACCGGTGCCGATGATCGCGCTGGTCATGTTCACGCGGCGCGCGGACATCATGGGCGAGTTCAGTAACCGTACCTTGACGAACGCGGCGGCGTACGTTGGCGCGGCGGTTGTGCTCTCGCTGAATGCCGTCCTGATCTTGCTGACGTTCGGTGTGCCGATCCCGGGTCTCGCGGCCGGCTGACGCCGTCAGCCCCCGCTTGCCCCGGTCGCCCGCTCGAATTCGCCGATCGCCTCCGGCGCAAGGCGGCGCAGGTCGTCGCTGACCGTCAGGCCGCGACGAAGCTCGAGCTGCAGCGGGCGGGGATAGTCAGGATGGGTGACGTAGAGGCAGAAGGTTCGCACGTTGCGCTTGCCGATCCTCACGTAGAAGCGCCAGTCGGTCAGGCGGTCGCGGTCGGCCTCGAGACGCTGGCGGCCGAAGGGACGCCAGAGCGTGGCGACCGTGTTGCCGGTGGTCGGTTCGACGTCGAAGGCGAGCACGAGGTCGCGGGTGTCCGAAATGATCTGGCGCAGTCCGTAGGCGGCACCGCCCACAAAGGCGATGCCGAAGAGATAGTCGATGGTCTGAGAGTCGGCTGGCGAACTTCCGGCCCGCCACAGCTCCCACAAGCCGTAAGTGCCGATGAGGACGAGCACGACGGTCGACAGGTTGCTGCGCCGCGAAACATCCGGGTTCTGGTAAGCGCGGGTCATCGCCGGCTCACGCTTGGCGGTCGAGGGCGTCGATGATGGCGGCGCCCATCGCCGCAGTGCCGACCTTGTCGGTGCCCTTGCTCCAGATGTCGGCAGTCCGGAGGCCACGGTCGAGGACGGAAGAGATCGCAGCGTCGAGCCGGTCGGCGGCCTCGCCCATGGCGAAAGAATAACGCAAGGCCATGGCGAACGAAGCGATCATGGCGATCGGGTTGGCAACGCCGCTGCCCGCGATGTCGGGCGCGGCGCCGTGGACCGGCTCGTACAGAGCCTTGCGTTTGCCAGTTTTCGGATCGGGGGCACCGAGCGAGGCCGACGGCAGCATGCCGAGCGATCCAGTCAGCATCGCCGCCACGTCCGAGAGGACGTCGCCGAACAGGTTGTCGGTGACGACGACGTCAAACTGCTTGGGTGCGCGAACCAACTGCATAGCGCCCGCGTCGGCGAGCATGTGATCGAGGGCAACGTCGGCGTATTCGCGCGCGTGCACCCCCTCGACGACCTCGCGCCACAAGACGCCCGTCTTCATGACGTTGCGCTTCTCCATCGAGGTGACGTGGTTGCGCCGGGCGCGGGCGAGGTCGAAGGCGACGCGGGCGATGCGTTCGATCTCGTAGGTGTCGTAGACCTGAGTGTCGATGGCGCGCTTCTGGTTGTTGCCGATGTCGGTGATGGTCTTCGGCTCGCCGAAGTAGACGCCGCCGGTCAGCTCGCGGACGATAAGGAGGTCGAGCCCCTCGATCAGCTCGCGCTTCAGCGACGAGGAATCGGCGAGCGCCGGGTAGACGATGGCAGGCCTGAGGTTGGCGAAAAGCTCGAGCTCCTTGCGCAGGCGAAGAAGTCCGGCCTCGGGCCGTACGTCGTAGCCGACGTTGTCCCACTTGGGCCCGCCGGCGGCGCCGAAGAGGACCGCATCGGCGCCAAGCGCCTTGGCCATGGTCGCATCAGTAATCGCGACCCCGTGGGCGTCGTAGGCCACGCCCCCGACCAGGTCCTCCTCGCATTCGAAATCGGCGCCATGGTCATTGAACCAGGCGATGACACGCCTGGCCTCGGCCATAACCTCCGGGCCGATGCCGTCGCCGGGGAGGAGAAGGAGGTTGTAGGTGGGCATGGGGGCGGGGCTCCGCTTGCTACAAAGTCGGCGCTGCCTAGCGGCGACGTCGGGGAAAGGCAAGGCTGGCATCTGCGCCGGCGATCGAGCCCCAGGGGGCGGATGGCTGCTTGGCGGAACGATCGACCTCGGTCTTGCGAAGTCCAATGTGCGACGTCTCGGCTATCGCATCGTCAAATACCGTTCGTTTGTGAGCAAATCGGGCATTCGGATTTACTGCTACATCTCCTACAAACGATAATCGGACTTCCCTGGTCGGCGACGAAGTGGCGTCTTTGCGCCTCTCCTCCCGGGGGGCGCAAGCCTGGATTGCTGGCGACGGTTGCCCGCCTCAGCTTTTGACGCCCCGCGACATCGGCGATAGAAGGACTTCGCCGTAATCCTTCCAGGTTCTTCGGGGCACACGCAGCGAAATGTCCAGCGCTGATACACGCGCCAACCGCCCGCTTTCGCCGCATCTGTCGATCTACCGCTGGCGGCTGACCTTCTTGATGTCTGGCTTCCACCGAGTGACGGGCTTTGTCCTCTACTTCGGAATGCTGATTGTGGTCTGGTGGCTGGCGGCGGCCGCGAGCGGGCCGGAGGCATTCGCGTTCGCCAGCCGCGTGCTCGGCTCGTGGTTCGGACTCCTCGTGGTCTTCGGCTTTTCGTGGGGGTTGATCCACCATGCGATGGGTGGCATTCGCCACTTCGTCTGGGATTTCGGGGTCGGCCTCGACAAGCCGGCGCGCGACCAATGGGCCTTGGCGACGATCGTCGGCTCGGTGGCGATTACGGTGATCGTCTGGGCAATCGCTTTCCTGATCAGGTGAGGATGATGCGCACGTCCTTGAGCCGCGTCCGCCACTTTGGCTCCGCCCACGACGGCACCGGTCATTTCTGGATTGAACGCGTGACGGGAGCGGCGAGCTTCCTGCTGACGATCGTATTCATCGTCGTCACTCTGGTCGTGGTCGGACGGCCCCACGACGAAGTCGTCAGCGTCCTCGGCTCGCCGATCATCGCGGCGTTGCTGGTCCTTTACATCGCGGTGGTTGCGATGCACATGCGCGTCGGCATGGAGGCAATCATCGTTGACTACGTGAGCGGCGACGCCGCGAAAATGGCGTGGCTGGTCGCCAACACGTTCTTCTCGGTCGTGGTTGCCGCGATCGGCATTGTGGCAGCCCTCAGAATCGCGTTCGGTAGCTGAAGCGATGGCGGATGGCAGCAACTCTAGCGGTGCGCCCGCGGTCAGCGGTCGCGCCTACCCGTTTGTCGACCACACGTTCGACGTCGTGGTGGTCGGCGCCGGTGGGTCGGGCTTGCGTGCCGCGCTGGGCGCGAGCGAAGCCGGCCTCAAGACGGCTTGTGTGACCAAGGTCTTCCCGACGCGGTCGCACACCGTCGCGGCCCAGGGCGGTATCGCCGCGGCGCTTGGCAACATGGGGGAGGACGACTGGCGCTGGCACATGTACGACACGGTCAAGGGATCGGACTGGCTGGGCGACCAGGACGCGATCGAGTACCTGTGCCGGGAGGCGCCGGCATCGGTCTACGAGCTCGAGCACTACGGGCTGCCGTTCTCGCGAACCGACGACGGCCACATCTACCAGCGTGCGTTCGGTGGCATGACCACCAGGTTTGGGGAGGGTCCGCCGGCGCTGAGAACCTGCGCGGCCGCCGATCGCACCGGCCACGCGATGTTGCACACCCTCTACGGTCAGTCGCTCAGGCACGCGACTGAGTTCTTCATCGAGTATTTCGCCATCGACCTGATCATGGAGGAGGGGGCGTGCCGCGGCGTGGTGGCACTCTCACTCGACGACGGCACGCTGCACCGGTTCCGTGCCCACAAAACCATCCTCGCCACTGGCGGCTACGGACGCATCTACCTCACCTGCACCGGCGCCCACACCCAGACCGGCGACGGCAATGGGATGGTGCTGAGGGCCGGTCTGCCACTGCAGGACATGGAGTTTATCCAGTTCCACCCGACCGGAATTTACGGGGCCGGCTGCTTGATCACCGAGGGAGTGCGCGGCGAGGGCGGGTATCTCACCAACTCAGAAGGCGAGCGCTTCATGGAGCGCTATGCGCCGCACGCCAAGGACCTCGCCTCACGAGACGTGGTGTCACGCGCCATCACGATCGAAATACGCGAGGGACGCGGGGTCGGCGCGAACAAGGACCACATCAACCTCAACATGGCCCACCTCGATCCGGGGGTTATCTACGAGCGGCTGCCCGGCATCGCCGAATCCTCTCGCATTTTCGCCGGCGTCGACGTCACCCGGGAACCGATCCCGGTCCTGCCGACAGTGCACTACAACATGGGCGGGATCCCGACCAACCATCACGGCGAGGTTCTGACCAAGGTGAACGGCGAGGAACGGGTGGTCTCCGGCCTGATGGCGGTGGGCGAGGGCGCCTGCGTGTCGGTACACGGCGCCAACCGGCTCGGATCGAACTCGCTGATCGATCTGGTCGTGTTCGGCAGGGCGGCGGGGCTGCGCTGTCGCGAGACGATCGAAACCGGGGAGAAGCACCCCGACCTGCCGAAGGACGCCGGCGACGATGCGGTGCAGCGGCTCGATCGCCTTCGCCACGCTGCCGGTGGCACACCGACCGCCGAGCTTCGGCTGCGGATGCAAACGGTCATGCAGGAGAATTGTGCCGTATTCCGCACCGGCGAGGTGCTGGCCGAAGGCCATGAGCGCATTCATGCCGTCTGGAGCGGCGGCGACGACATCCGGGTGACCGACCGCTCACTCATCTGGAACACGGACCTGATCGAGACACTGGAATACGAGAACCTCATCGTCCAGGCGGTGACGACCATGGACTCGGCCGGCAACCGGACGGAGTCGCGCGGCGCGCATGCGCGGGAGGACTATCCCGACCGCGACGACAAGAACTGGATGAAGCACACGCTCGCCTTCATCGACCCGGACAAGCGCACCGTCCGGCTCGATGATCGCCCGGTCCATTCATTCACGCTGACCAACGACGTGCAGTACGTCGAGCCGAAGGCCCGGGTGTACTGAGCGGGCCTGTGCATGGAACAATAAAGGAAATGGGGGCGGGGACTGAGCGCGGGCCGCGCGAGCGGCTTCTTCTACTTATGGTATATTCTTCTTTCAGATACTCTCTTTAGTATAGCAAGCGGCCAGTTTGGAAGCTTAGGCTCTGGGCGCCGCGGGGCAGGAATCTGCGGCATTTGCGACATTTTTCCCACATCGTCCAGAAAAGTGCATGACGGCCGCGGTGATTTCTTCTATTGTCTGAGCCTGTGGGACGGCAGGAACCGTAAATAAAATCCGTGGCTTAGCGCGGAACTCGTTGGTTTCTGTGGGCCTGTAGACCGGAGCGCCTATGAAGTCGCGCCGGAATGTGGTCGGGCGAGGATTCAACGCTCCATGGCGCTCGCAACCCTTTCTTCCGCCGGGTATTCGGTCAAGCCGTTGCCGGAGAAGCTTGGCTACAAGCCGGGCGCGACGATCGCCTTCGTCGCGCTGCCCGACACGCTGTGCGATCTGCCCAATACGTGCGAGTTCGGGCGCGTGGCCAGACGGCAGGGTTGGTCGCGACCGCTCGGGCCGGGCACCTACGATGCGATCCATGCCTTCACGCGCAGCCGTGCGGAGCTGGCGGGCGGTCTGAAGAAACTCCGCCGGGCGCTCAATTCCGACGGCATGATCTGGATCTCATGGCCGAAGAAGGCCGCCAGGGTACCGACCGACGTCACCGAGGACGTGGTGCGCGCCGAGGCGCTGAAGCTCGATCTCGTCGACGTCAAGGTCGCGGCGATCGACAACACCTGGTCCGGACTGAAACTTGTCGTGCGCGTCGATCAGCGCTGACGTCATCACGCTTGCACCAGGCCTTCCCCCGCGCAATGGACCGCGCGGCCGAAATCCCCTATGCAGTCGCCAGGCAATCGCGCGATCCTGATAGCGTGCGTCACGTGACGGGAGCAGGGGACGGTGGTTCAGTTCACGCTGCCGACGAACTCGAAGGTCGCAACCGGCAAGGCGTGGCCGCGGCCGGACGCGGCATCGAACGTGACCGAGTTCCGGGTCTACCGCTGGCATCCGGACGACGCCGCAAACCCGCGTATCGACACTTATTACGTCGACCGCGATGACTGCGCGCCAATGGTCCTCGACGGGCTTATCTGGCTGAAGAATAAGGTCGATCCAACGCTGACGTTCCGGCGATCCTGCCGCGAAGGCGTGTGTGGTTCGTGTGCGATGAACGTCGACGGCGAAAACACACTTGCCTGCACCAAGGCGATGGACGACGTCGGCAGGGCGGTCGCCGTCTATCCGTTGCCGCATCTGCCGGTGGTCAAGGACTTGGTGGTCGATCTCACCACCTTCTACGCTCAACTGCGTTCGATCGAACCATGGTTGAGAACGGAGACGCCACAGCCGCAAAAGGAGTGGCGGCAGAGCCACGCCGACCGGGAAAAGCTCGACGGCCTCTACGAGTGCATTCTGTGTGCCTGCTGTTCGACCTCATGCCCGTCGTATTGGTGGAACGGCGAACGCTTCCTCGGCCCGGCCATCCTGTTGCAGGCCTATCGCTGGCTGATCGATTCAAGGGACGAGGCGACCGGCGAGCGGCTCGACGAGCTGGAGGATCCGTTCAGGCTTTACCGCTGCCACCACATCCTCAACTGCGCCCAGACCTGCCCCAAGGGACTCAATCCCGCCAAGGCGATCGCAGAGGTCAAGAAGATGATGGTCGCGCGACGGGTCTGATCTCGATCAAGGACCGCACCGCCTTCAACCGCCGTACTGGCCTCCTATATTGGAATAAACCGAATACGGAGGTGACGACATGGACAAGGTCACCGAATTTACCGGATCGCCGTGGACGCTCGAGGCGGTTGAGAAGCTGAAGAAGCTGTGGAACGAGGGCGTTCCACCGGACATGATCAGCCAAACGTTGGGCCGACCTGAGGATGTCGTGCGCGCCAAGGCGGCCGAACTCGGCCTGCCACAGCACGTGCAGGCCAAATAGGCGGACATTGTTCAAGGGCACCGGCGCCGGGATTCGCCTCCAAAGTCTCGCTTTGGGGGCGTTTCCATGCTAGGCGCAGCCGAACTTGCCCGGAAGTGGCTACAATCACGGCGCAAACCATGATTCGTCTGCAAACAGACGCAACAGGAATTCGGCGGATGATGGCCCTGAAATACATCGTGCCGACTGCGCTGGCGGTTGCATTGGCCGGGTGCGGGTCGATCGGCGCAATCGGATTGCCGTGGAAACGCTCGCAGCCACCGCCGGCGACCGAACCCGCGGTTCTGCCGCCGATCGAGAGTTCCGCTCTGCCGCCGCCGGGTGACGAGACGATGGCCGCCGGCATGCCTATGGAAGAGGGGGCCGAGCCGCTGCCACAGCCCGGCGCAACGGTCGCGAGCACGCCGCCGGCCGCCGGCGGCCTCGGACGCACCGATCTCCTCGGTGGCTGGACCATTGCCGCCGCCGGCGACTCCTGCCAACTGTTCATGACGCTGACCAGCTGGACCGGCGGCTACCGCGCGTCGACCCGCGGCTGCAACAGCGACCTCTTGAAGTCGATCTCGGCGTGGAATCTGGAAGGCGATCAGGTCGTTCTCGCCGGTCAAGGGGGCACGGAGATCGCCCGTCTGCAGTCTACCGGCGGCAATCGGTTCGACGGCGCCGTGGAGGGGCAGACGACGGCGGTCAGCTTCTACCGCTGACGTGGAGGCGCGACGCCTCCGACTTCGGTTTGGCGGTCGGTATCACGGTGGCGTGAGTGCGCCGCCGTCGGCTCTTGCACCGCAACATCAATCGGGCTAGTCAACCGTAACGGTTGCCCCCCAACGTCTTGTGATCGACTCCCGCAGGGAACCATGGCCCGATGGCTCGTGCACGGATTGCGCTGATCGGCGCCGGCCAGATCGGCGGCACCCTGGCTCATCTGATCGGCATCGAGGAGCTCGGCGACGTGGTGTTGTTCGACGTGGTCGCGGGTGTGCCGGAGGGCAAGGCGCTCGACATTGCCGAGGCCTCGCCGATCGGCGGCTTCGACATCGCGTCGGCCGGCACATCGGCCTACGCCTCAATCAAGGGCGCCGACGTTTGCATCGTCACGGCGGGCGTGCCGCGCAAACCCGGTATGAGCCGCGACGACCTGCTTGAGGTCAACCTCAAGGTGATGGAGCAGGTCGGCGCCGGTATCAAGAAATACGCACCGAAGGCGTTCGTCATCTGCATCACCAACCCGCTCGATGCCATGGTCTGGGCGCTGCAGAAATTCTCCGGATTGCCGAAAGACATGGTGGTGGGCATGGCGGGCGTGCTGGATTCGGCCCGCTTCCGCTATTTCATCGCGTCCGAGTTCGACGTTTCGGTCGAGGATGTCACCGCGTTCGTGCTCGGCGGCCACGGCGACACCATGGTGCCGCTGATACGTTACTCCACCGTCGCCGGCATCCCGCTGCCGGACCTGGTCAGCATGGGGTGGACGACGAAGAAGCGTCTCGACGAGATCATTCAGCGTACGCGCAACGGCGGTGCCGAGATCGTCGGTCTGCTCAAGACCGGATCCGCATTCTACGCACCCGCGCATTCGGCGATCGCCATGGCAGAGAGCTACCTCAAGGACAAAAAGCGCGTGCTGCCATGCGCGGCCGCGCTCAAGGGCGAGTACGGCGTGCGCGACCGCTACATCGGGGTTCCGGCGGTCATCGGCGCGAAGGGTGTCGAGCGCGTCATCGAGATCGATCTCAACAAGGCGGAACGCGCGATGTTCGATCATTCGGTCGCCGCCGTCGACGGGTTGATCGCCGCCTCGGTGCAGATCGTTCCGGCGCTGGGCAGGTAAGAGCCGAACCGGTGGCCTGCGGCCGATGAACGTTCACGAATACCAGGCCAAGGCCGTGCTGAAGTCGTTCGGCGCCCCGGTCGCCGAAGGCGTGGCCATCATCTCGCCGGATGAGGCGGAAGCTGCGGCGCGCGCGCTCGGCGGGCCGGCATGGGTGGTCAAGGCTCAGATTCATGCGGGTGGCCGCGGCCAGGGCCGCTTCAAGGAGAAGGAGGCCGGCGAAAAGGGCGGCGTCAGGCTGGTGCGTTCGATCGAGGACGTGGTCGCCAATGCGCACCAAATGCTCGGGGCGACGCTGGTCACCCGCCAAACCGGGCTTGGGGGCCGCGTCGTCCGACGCCTCTACATCGAAGAGGGCTCGTCGATCGCCGAGGAGCTCTATCTGTCGTGCCTGGTCGACCGGGCGGTCGGCAAGGTGGCGTTCATCGTCTCGCACGAAGGCGGCGTCGACATCGAGGAGGTGGCGGCGCGCTCGCCGGGCAAGATCACGACCGTGCACGTCGGCTCGGCGGCGGGCGTCGGCCGAGACGTCGGCGTGGCGGTGGCCCGCGGTCTTGGCCTCGCCGGCGATCAGGCCGAGGCGTGTGTCGGACTTGCCGGGACGCTTTACGAAGCGTTCGTCGCCAAGGACATGAGCCTTCTCGAAATCAATCCGCTGGTGGTCGCTGAGGATGGGCGCCTCCTCTGTCTCGACGCGAAGATCACGTTCGACGACAACGCGCTCTTCCGGCATCCCGACGTGGCGAAACTTCGCGATCCCGACGAGGAGGACCCGAAGGAGGTCGAGGCAGCCAAAAATGACCTCTCCTACGTCGCCCTCGACGGCACTATCGGCTGCATGGTCAACGGCGCGGGCCTGGCCATGGCGACCATGGACATCATCAAGCTCTACGGAGCGGAGCCCGCGAACTTCCTCGACGTCGGTGGCGGCGCCTCACGCGAGAAGGTCACTGCCGCGTTCAAGATCATCACCGCCGACCCCAAGGTGAAAGGCATCTTGGTCAACATCTTCGGCGGTATCATGCGGTGCGACATCGTCGCGGAGGGCATCGTCGCCGCAGTCCGCGACGCCGGCTTCAAGGTGCCGTTGGTCGTTCGCCTGGAGGGCACAAACGTCGATCTCGGCAAGGCGATCATCGCCAAATCCGGCCTCAACGTGATTAGCGCCGACGACCTCGACGACGCTGCGCAGAAGGTGGTCGGCGCGGTCGGGGTGCCGGCCTGATGTCCGTCCTGATCGATGCATCCACCAAGGTCATCTGCCAGGGGTTCACCGGCAAGAACGGCACGTTCCATTCCGAGCAGGCGATCGCCTACGGCACCAAGATGGTGGGCGGCGTCTCGCCCGGCAAAGGCGGTCGCGAGCATCTGGGCTTGCCGGTGTTCGACACCGTTGCCGAAGCGAAGGCTGCCACCGGCGCAGACGCGACGGTCATCTACGTGCCGGCGGCGTTCGCCACGGACGCGATCCTCGAGGCGGTCACGGCGGAGATACCGCTGATCGTCGCCATCACCGAGGGCATTCCCGTGCTCGACATGGTCAAGGTCAAGGCGGCGCTCGACGGCTCCAAAAGCCGCCTCATCGGACCCAACTGCCCGGGGGTGATGACTGCCGGCCAGTGCAAGATCGGTATCATGCCCGGCAATATCTTTACGGAGGGCTCGGTCGGCGTGGTCTCGCGTTCGGGGACGCTCACCTACGAGGCGGTGTTCCAGACGACCAACGCCGGTCTCGGGCAGTCGACCGCGGTCGGCATCGGCGGTGACCCGGTCAAGGGCACGGAGTTCACTGACGTGCTGGAGCTGTTCCTCGCCGACCCCGACACCGATTCCATCATCATGATCGGCGAGATCGGCGGGTCGGCGGAAGAGGACGCCGCCGATTTCATCAAGAGCGAAGCCAAACGCGGCCGCGCCAAGCCCATGGCCGGCTTCATTGCGGGCGTTACCGCACCACCCGGACGCCGCATGGGACACGCGGGCGCCATCATCTCGGGTGGCAAGGGCAAAGCAGAGGACAAGCTTGAAGCCATGCAATCGGCCGGCATTGCCATCGCTGCCAGCCCCGCCGCGTTGGGAACGACGTTGATCGATGTCCTAAAAGGTCAATCTCAGCATGCCAAATTGGCCGAGTAGGCGTATGCTGCACCGCACACTGGCTCCTCGCAAGCGGCTCGCATACCCCAACTGAGTCCCTGCTTGAACGCTCGCATTGCAGCAATTATCTCGTTGAGACACGGACTCTTTGATGCCACGCGAACCCCTGAATGAAAGATTTCTGCGCACCTCCTTCTTGAGCGGCGCCAACGCGGCGTACGTCGAGGAGATGCAGGCCGAGTACGAACGCAATCCCGGCGCCGTCAGCGACGAGTGGCGCCATTTCTTCGAAAGCCTCAATGAGGAGCGCGGGAAAGGCCACAACGAGGGGCGCGGGCCCACGTGGGGCCTGCCGCCGCTGGACATGGAGACCAACGGCGAGCTCGTTGCCGCTCTGACCGGCGACTACGAGGCGACCGAGCGCAACCTGCGCGATAGCCTGCAGGCCAAGAGGCATATGCTCGGCTTCGAGATGTCGCCGGCGGCCTCGCTGCGCGCCACGCAGGACTCAATCCGCGCGCTCATGATGATTCGCGCCTACCGTGTCATGGGCCACCTCGCCGCCGATCTTGATCCCCTCGGGCTCGCCGACCGCAAGGTGCACCGGGAGTTGAAGCCCGAAACCTACGGCTTCACCGAGGCCGACCTCGACCGGCCGATCTTCATCGACCGGGTGCTCGGCCTGGAGACGGCGACCATGCGCCAGATCCTGCGCATCGTGCGCCGCACCTACTGCCGGCACATCGGCGTGCAGTTCATGCACATCACGAGCCCGTCGCAGAAGGCCTGGATCCAGGACCGCATCGAGGGCGAGGAGAAGGACATCCGCTTCACGCCCG
>CAYTXI010000074.1:0-12662 GCA_964441935.1 uncultured Bauldia sp. | reverse complement strand
CGACGTAGATCAGCGACGTACCGTCTTCCTGTTGGTCGACCAGGTGGTCGTTCCAAATCTTGTCGTAGAGCGTCTGCGGGGCGGGCATTGCGATACTGCTCCGTAGGCCCTGGAAAAGCCGGTTTCGGCAGGCCTGATATGGTCGCCCGGCGCCAGCCGGGTCAAGCTCCGTCGCCTGCGTGGCGACGGTGGCAAGGAAAGACCGGCTCGACCACGGGCACGGCACCCGCGGGCCCCGCGTCAGCGACGTTCAGCTCCCACGGGTCGGTCTGGACGGCCGTCCGCGAAGCACCAGCCAGGCGTGCAGAACTGCGATCCGGCGCGACCGGACCAACATGCTTATTCGGTCCCGGCTGTCTCCGCTTCCGGATCCGGTGCCGGCACCTCGTCGAGGGTCGCTTCGATCTCGGCCGTGCGGGTGCGGTAGTCCACCTTCTCGGCAATGCGCGCCGACTTGCCGCGCCGTCCTCTGAGGTAATAGAGCTTCGCCCGCCGCACCTTGCCGCGCCGAACCACTTCGATCGAGTCGATTGACGGCGAACAGACGGGAAACACACGCTCCACGCCCTCACCGTAGGAGATCTTGCGCACCGTGAAGCTCTCGTTGAGGCCACCGCCGGAGCGCGCGATGCAAACGCCCTCGTAGGCCTGGATGCGGGTTCGGGTTCCCTCGGTCACCCTGACGTTGACCCTGACGGTGTCGCCTGGAGCGAACTCGGGAACGCCGCGATCGCCGACGATCGCGGCCGCCTGCTCTTTCTCGAGCTCGTTGATGATGTTCATGAGAAGCGAACCTTTTCCTGGCAGTCCAGCAGAGGAGGCGAGCGTCTCCGCGCGTCAAGCCGTCCGCCCGCTAGTCCGTGAAAACCGGGCGGTTCCATACTCCAATCAACCCTAATTGTCGATACCGCTGGCGGCGTCTCCGCTGCGCATCTAGGTTCATCCCTCATCGATGTTAACCGGGGTGATAATCGCGATGTTGCGCCGCTCCGCTCTCGTCGTCTTGACCATTGCCGCCGCGCTGATCCTTCCGCTCCGCGCTGATGCCGGCTTCACCGTCTGCAACCAGACCGATGACGAAGCGAGCCTTGCCGTCGGCTATCACGACAGCCAACAGGGCTGGGTCGCCGAAGGGTGGTGGAGCATCGCCACCGGCGAGTGCGCCGAAATGATCGATGAACCCCTCGCCGGCGACAGAATCTACATCTACGGCGACGGCGAGGGCGGATCGTGGCATGCGGGGCCGAAGCAGAAAGGGGGGTATTTCTGCATCGCCGAAGACGCTTTCGAAACCCGCAATGCGGACGTCGAAGGAGACGACCAGGTTGTGTCGTGCGACGATGGCTTTGAAGCGGTCCAGTACCGCGAGGTCCGCATAGGGCGGACCGCGAACGTCACTCTCAACTTGACCTACTAGACCGGCCGCCAATCAGGTCCGGCCTGCGCTCCCGCGTCAGCCGCAGCGCTTCGGACCGCCGCCACTTGGCGATCCGGTCGTGATCGCCCGACAAAAGCACCTCGGGGATCGGACGGCCTTCCCACACTTGCGGGCGCGTGTATTGGGGATACTCCAACACGCCTTGCGTAAAGCTCTCCTCGATCGCGGAACCGACGTTGCCCATCACTCCGGGAAGCAGCCTGACGACCGCGTCTATAAGCGCCATCGCGGCAAGTTCGCCGCCCGACAAGACATAGTCTCCGATCGACACCTCGACGAGGCCGCGGCCTTCGATCACCCGTTCGTCCACGCCCTCGAACCGTCCTGCGACGATCACCGCGCCGGGACCGCCCGCGAGTTCGCGCACCCACGCCTGATCGAGCCGCCGACCGCGGGCGCTCATCAGCAGGCGCGGCCGTTCGTCGCCCGCCGGCGAGGCGGCGTCAATCGCCGCGGCCAACACGTCGGCCCGCATCACCATCCCCGGTCCGCCGCCGGCCGGCGTATCGTCGACCGAACGGTGCCGGTCCGTGGCCGAGCCACGGATATCGCGCACCTCGAGCGACCAGATCCCCTGTGCCAGCGCCTTGCCGGCGAGGCTCGCACCGAGTGGTCCGGGAAACGCATCCGGAAGAAGGGTGAGCACGGTCGCTTTGAAGGTCACGGCTCCGCCTCCTCGTCGCCGACTTCGATCAACCCAGGCGGCGGATCGACCACCACCCGGCCGCCGGTGACGTCGACCTCCGGGACCGCGGCGCGGGTGAACGGCACCAGGATCGGCGTCCCGCGCGGTGGCCCGATTTCGAGGATGTCGCCAGCGCCGTAGTTGTTGACTGCAATGACCGTTCCGAGCGTCTGACCCCCGACCGTCACCGCCGCCAGGCCGATCAGGTCGGCGTGATAGAACTCGTCCTCCTGCGGCTCCGGCAGGCGATCGCGGGTCACCGACAGCTCGATTCCGTTCAGCGCCTCCGCCGCGCCGCGCTCGTCGATGCCCTTGAAGCGCACCACGAGCATGTCCGGGGCCGAACCGGCAGCCGGGCGCGCCGCCTCGATCTCGAAGCAACGCCCGTCCGGCGCCGTAAGCGGCGCGTAACCAGCGATGTCCATCGGCGTTTCGGTGAACGACCTCAGCCGCACTTCGCCCTTGATGCCGTGGGCGGCGCCCACCTGGCCGACGACCACGTGCGCCTCCGGGCTCATCGCCCGCCGGTCACCCCGCCTGAGCCTCGGCGCCTTCCGCGGCGTCGGCCGCTGGCGCGGGTTCGGCCGGAGCCTCCGCCGGCACAGGCTCTGCCGGGACGGGCTCCGCTGGAGCCTCTGCCTTGGCGGCAGCGGCCTCGGCGCGCTCCTGAGCCTTCTTGCCGGGCATCGCCTTCTGCGGGTTGTTGCGCGGCGTCCGCTTGGCGAGGCCGGCAGCGTCGAGGAAGCGCAGCACCCGGTCGGTTGGCTGCGCACCGACGCCCAACCAGTGCTGAATGCGCTCGCTCTTGAGCACGACCCGTTTGTCGTCCGTCTTCGGCAAGATCGGGTTGTAGGTGCCGACGATCTCGATGAAGCGGCCGTCGCGCGGGGAATGCGAGTCAGCAACGACGATCCGGTAAAACGGCCGCTTCTTGGCGCCGGCGCGAGAAAGGCGAAGCTTCAGGGACATGCGGTCAGTCCTTTCTTGCAAAGAAGAAACATGGTCGTCATTCCGAGTGGGCGATGCCACGCATCGTCATTTCTTTTTCGGCAGGCCAGGCAGGCCGGGCAGCTTCGGCGCGCCGGGGCCGCCGAGACCGGGCAGGCCGGGCAGACCACCGGACAGGCCTTGTGCGAGGCCGCCGCCCTTGGCGAGGCGCTCCAGTGCCGCCGGGTCCATCTGCGGCACGCCGCCGCCCATCCCGCCCATGCCGCCGAGCATGCGGGCAAACGCGCCCTTGCCCCTGCCCATCTGCTTCATCATGTCGGCCATCTGCCGGTGCATCTTGAGGAGCCTGTTGACCTCTTCGACGCGCGTGCCGGAACCAGCGGCGACCCGCTTCTTGCGCGAGGCTTTGAGCAGCTCCGGCTTCTTGCGCTCCCTGGGCGTCATCGAAGAGATGATCGCCGTCTGGCGCTTGAACACCGAGTCGTCGACGCCCATGGCATCGATCTGCCTCTTCATCTTGCCGACGCCGGGGAGCATTCCCATCACCCCCGACATGCCGCCGATCTTCTGCATCTGGACGAGCTGCTCTGCGAGATCGTCGAGATCGAACGCGCCCTTACGCATGCGCTCGGCGGCCCTGGCGGCCTCTTCGGCGTCGATCGTCTCGACCGCCTTTTCGACCAGCCCGACGATGTCGCCCATGCCGAGGATGCGCCCGGCGATGCGCGCCGGGTCGAAATCTTCCAGCGCATCGAGCTTCTCGCCGACGCCGATCAGCTTGATCGGCTTGCCGGTGACCGCGCGCATGGAGAGCGCCGCGCCGCCGCGCCCGTCGCCGTCCACGCGGGTGAGCACGATACCGGTGATGCCGACCCGCTCGTCGAATGCCTTGGCCAGATTGACGGCGTCCTGGCCGGTGAGCGCGTCGGCGACAAGCAGGATCTCGTGCGGCCGGCTCGCCCCTCTGATATCGACCATCTCCGCCATCAGCGGCTCGTCGATATGGGTGCGGCCGGCAGTATCGAGGATAAACACGTCATAGCCGCCGAGCTTGGCGGCGCTTTCCGCGCGCCGCGCGATCTCCACCGGCGTCTGACCGCTAACAATCGGCAGCGTGGCGATGCCGGCCTGCTCGCCGAGGATCTTGAGCTGCTCCTGCGCCGCCGGCCGGCGCGTGTCGAGCGAAGCCATCAGCACCTTGAGCTTCTGGCGATCCGCCAGCCGCCGGGCGATCTTCGCCGCCGTCGTCGTCTTGCCCGAGCCCTGCAGCCCGACCAGCATCAGCGGTACGGGCGCCGGCGCGTTGAGGTCGATCGGCTCCGCCCCCGACCCCAGCATCTCGATCAGTCGGTCGTGGACGATCTTGACGACCATCTGGCCCGGCGCGATCGAGCGGATGACGTCCTGCCCAACCGCCTGGGCGCGCACCTTTTCGGTGAACGAGCGCACCACGTCGAGGGCGACATCGGCTTCGAGCAGCGCCCGGCGCACCTCGCGCATCGCCTCGCCGACGTCGGCCTCCGACAGCGCGCCGCGCTTGGTCAGCTTGTCGAGGATGCCGCCGAGGCGTTCCGACAGGGATTCGAACATCGCGTCCTGTGCTCTTTCCAACGCCCTGCGCGCCCGCGGGCGCAATGCGCTGGCGGACGCTGACCTCCGGGGTCCGGCCCCCGGTCGGCTTGCCTATTCTAGCCTGTTGCCAGAGTCGGCCGCTGTTTACGTGGCAGCGGCCGACGAGTCAATCAAGGGACGCCGGTTCAGGCCCCGGCGTGGCTGGGTATCACCAGCACCGCGTCGGCGCGCCACAGCTCGGGGAAGGCCACCCTCAGCGCCTCGATCTTCGGCAGGTCGAGGGCGATGATGTAGCCGGGATTAATCGAGATCGTGGTGGTGGCGTCCTGGTGGTAGTCCTCCGCCCGATAGAAGTTGCTGTAGGGCGTCACCTCGGTGACGATCTTGCCCGGGAACTTGTTGGTGGCGTCGAGCTGGGCGATGTAGGCCTTGGCGACCTTCGCCTGGCCGGCGTTCATCGTGAACAGCGCCGAGCGGTAGCTCGTGCCCACGTCATTGCCCTGGCGATTGAGCTGCGTCGGGTCGTGCACTACCGAGAAGAAGACCTGCAGCAGCTTGCCGTAGGAGATTTCCTTGGGATCGAAGGTCACCTTCACCGCCTCGGCGTGGCCGGTCGTCTCAGTCGTCACGTCCCGGTATGTCGGATCTTGGAGATGACCGCCGGCATAACCCGATACGGCGCTTTCCACGCCCGTGATGTGCTGGAACACGCCCTGCACGCCCCAGAAGCAGCCGCCAGCGAAGATCGCCGTTTCCATGCCGCCGCCGGCCGGCTCGTCCATTGCCGGCGCCGGGATGTCCACGACCGGCCCCACCCGACCACCGGCGCGGGCCTTCTCGCCACTGGTCATGACGCCGGCGGCGATGACGGCGAGGGCGCCGGCGGCGACAAGCAGCACGCTATGCAGGCTTGAGGGTTTGCGAAGGAAAGACATGGGAAGAGCCTCCTGGCAGTTGGGTGTGATCAGGCAGTCGGGGCGGCCGCGAAGCTGAGCGCCACGCCGTTGATGCAGTGACGCTTGCCGGTCGGCGGCGGGCCGTCGTTGAACACATGGCCGAGGTGGGCGTCGCAGCGCGCGCACGACAGCGCGATGCGCACCATGCCAAACGTGAGGTCCTCGGATTCGACGATGTTGGCCTCGGAGATCGGCTGCCAGAAGCTCGGCCAGCCGGTGCCCGACTCGTACTTGGCCTCTGAGCTGTAGAGCGCCGTATTGCAGCCGACGCACCGGTAGACGCCCGTCTTCTTGTTGTCGAGCCACGGACCCGTCCAGGCGCGCTCGGTGCCGTCTTCCCGCGTAACCTGGTAAGCCAGATCGGAGAGCTGTTCGCGCCACTCAGCCTCGGTCCTGACCACCTTGGGAACGGTCTCCTTGCCGAGGCTGTCGCCCGCATCGTTGAACCGCTCGATCGTCACTTCGCCCGCCATTCCGCCACTGGCAGCCGCGGCCCAACGGGCCGCGCCGAGGCCGGCGGCGGCAAGGGCGGCACCGGACAGTAGAAAGGCACGGCGTGAAGGCGTGAACCCGCTCCTGGTCATGGATGTGGCTCCTGGGGTGCTCCTGTTGGTGTAGAACATAAGCGCTGATCGGCCCACGGCACGCTCAATTGATGTTGAAACCCCCGTGAGGGTGGTAACCGACCGATCTGCTTTCCGGCGTCCACCGGCCCAAAACCGTTCCCTTTCTGGCAATTTGACCGCCGATCCGCCATATAGAGGCCGATTTCGACACTCCCGGTATGAACCATGGCGGGCGGCGCGATTCCCTTCCGCAAGATGAACGGCCTCGGCAACGCGTTCCTGATCCTCGACGCGCGTGAAGGGCCCGTGCACCTATCCGAACAAGCGATCCGGGCACTCGGACGAGACGACGCCGTCGGCTTCGATCAGATCATCGCCATCGAGCCGTCCAAACGCGGCGCCGACGCCTTCATGCGCATCCACAACCGCGACGGCGGCGAGGTCGACGCCTGCGGCAACGCCACCCGCTGCATCGGCTGGCTGGTGATGCGCGAGAGCGGCCGAGACAAGGCGACCCTCGAGACCAACGCCGGCCTGCTGACGGCTTACGACACCGGCGCACCGGACGAGATTTCCGTCGACATGGGCGAGCCACGCTTCGCCTGGAACGAGATTCCGCTCGCCGAGGAGTTCCGCGACACCCGCGCGATCGAACTGCAGATCGGCCCTATCGACGCGCCCGTGCTCGACTCGCCGTCGGTGGTCAGCATGGGCAACCCCCACGCCATCTTCTGGGTCGACGACGTCGAGACCCACGACCTCGCCCGCTTCGGACCGTTGCTCGAGAATCATCCGATCTTCCCGGAGCGCGCCAACATCTCGCTGGCCCATGTGACGGCGCGCGATGCCATCAGCGTCAAGACCTGGGAGCGCGGCGTCGGCCTTACACAGGCCTGCGGCACCGCCGCCTGCGCCGCCGCCGTCGCCGCCATGCGCAAGAAGCTCACCGACAGGACGGTCACCGTCACGCTGCCCGGCGGACCGCTCATCGTCGAGTGGCGCGCCGACGGCCACGTGTGGATGACCGGCCCCGTCGAGGACGAATTCGCCGGCACCCTCGACCCGGACACCCTCGACTGGCGAGTCACAGAGCGAGGCGCCGCGTGAGCGTCGACGTCATCACCTTCGGCTGCCGGCTGAACGCGCTCGAATCGGAGGTCATGCGCCGCCGCGCCGTGGAGGCCGGGATTGACGACTCCATCTTGGTCAACACCTGCGCCGTGACCGGCGAGGCCGTGCGCCAGGCCCGCCAAGCAATCCGCAAAGCCCGGCGCGACAACCCGGGCGCCCGCATCGTCGTCTCCGGCTGCGCCGCCCAGATCGACCCCGGGAGCTTCGCCGCCATGCCCGAGGTCGATCGCGTGCTTGGCAATGAAGAAAAACGCACAGTCGCCGGCTATGCGGCCGACTTCGGCCCCGACCGGGAGCAGCGCGTCCGCGTCAACGACATCATGTCGGTGAAGGAGACTGCCGGTCATCTTGTCGAGGGCTTGGGCGGGCGCTCGCGTGCCTTCGTCGAGGTTCAGAACGGCTGCGACCACCGCTGCACCTTCTGCATCATCCCCTACGGCCGCGGCAATTCGCGTTCGGTACCGATGGGCGCGGTGGTCGATCAGATCCGCCGCCTCGTCGACAACGGCTACCGCGAGGTGGTCTTGACTGGCGTCGACACCACCGCATACGGCGCCGACCTGCCGGGCCGGCCGACACTCGGCCGGCTTGTCCGCGCGATCCTGCGCGAGGTTCCCGACCTGCCGCGCCTGCGGCTCACTTCGATCGATTCAATCGAGGTCGATGACGTACTGATGGCGGCGATTGCCGAGGAAGAGCGGTTGATGCCGCACCTCCACCTGTCGCTCCAACACGGTGACGATATGATCCTGAAGCGCATGAAGCGGCGGCACACGCGCGCCGACGCGGTCCGCTTCGCGGAAGAGGTCCGACGGCTTCGCCCCGACATCGTCTTCGGCGCCGACCTGATTGCCGGCTTCCCCACCGAGATCGAGGCGATGTTCGCCAACGCCCTGTCGATCGTGGACGAATGCGGCCTCACCCACCTCCACGTGTTTCCGTTTTCCCCGCGGCCGGGGACGCCGGCGGCACGTATGCCGCAGCTTGATCGCAGCGTCGTCAAGGAGCGCGCCGCCCGCCTCCGCGCCAAGGGAAAGGCTGCCCTCGCCGCGCACCTCGCGGCCGAGCACGGCGCCGTCCGCAAGGTCCTGGTCGAGACCGGCGGGTTCGGCCGCACCGAGCACTTCACTTCCGCCGAGATCGACGCCGGCATGCCAGGTGAGATCGTCCGCGCTCGCGTTACCGGGCGCACGGCCCGGGCGCTTGTCGCCACGACGTTGCGCGAGGCCGCTTGATGGTCGAGGCAAAGGATCTCTTCCGGCGCGTTGCCGGCAGCGACACGCCGGCCGAGGAGGCGAACGCGAAACCCGGTTGGTTCCAGCGCCTCAAAGGCGGCCTTGCCCGCTCGACCAGCGCGCTCTCCGATTCGATCGCCTCGGTCTTCGTCAAGCGCAGACTCGACGATGCCGCGCTCGAAGACCTCGAGGACATGCTGATCAAAGCCGACCTCGGCACCGAGACCGCGCGCGCCATCACCGATGCGCTGCGCGCCAGCCGCTACGACAAGGAGATCGGCGAGGACGAGATCAAGGCGGTTCTCGCCGCCGAGATCGGCAAGGTCCTGGAGCCGGTGGCCGTGCCGCTCGTCATCGATCCGGCGTTGAGGCCGTATGTGGTCCTGGTCGTCGGCGTCAACGGCACCGGTAAGACCACCACCATCGGCAAGCTCGCCGCCAAGCTCCGCGCCGACGGCAAGTCGGTGGTGTTCGCCGCCGGTGACACGTTTCGCGCCGCGGCCATCGAGCAGCTCAAGATCTGGGGCGAGCGCACCGGCGCCCGCGTCGTCGCCCGCGAGCCCGGTTCCGATGCCGCAGGGCTCGCCTACGACGCGCTTCGCGAGGCGAAGGAGAGCACCGCCGATGTGCTATTGATCGACACCGCCGGGCGGCTGCAAAACAAGGACGCGCTGATGGCCGAATTGGAGAAGGTCGTCCGCGTTCTGAAGAAGCTCGACCCGTCAGCGCCGCACTCGGTGTTGCTGACGCTCGACGCCACCACCGGCCAGAACGCCGTCAATCAGGTCGAGATATTCCAGAAGCGCGCTGGTGTCACCGGTCTCGTCATGACCAAGCTCGACGGCACTGCCCGCGGCGGCATCTTGGTCGCGATTGCCGCCCGCTTCGGCCTGCCGGTGCATTTCATCGGCATCGGCGAAGGGGTCGACGACCTCGCACCGTTCGCGGCCGACGATTTCGCCCGGGCGCTGGTGGGGCTATAGGGTTCGAGGCATGACCTTCGAATCGGCCCCCAACCAGCCGCATACCGCCGCCGAGAAGCAGCTCAACCCGTGGCTCAAGATGGCGCTGGAGCTGGGCCCGCTGCTCCTCTTCTTCGTGGCTAATTCCCGCGGCGAGCGGCTGGCGGAGCGGTACCAGTGGATCGCCGCCCTCGGCGGCTCGATCTTCTTCGCCACCGCCGTCTTCATCGTCGCCGTGCTCGTGTCGCTCGTCGTCTCATACGCGCTCACCCGCCGGCTGCCCCTAATGCCGTTCGTGACCGCAGTCGTGGTGGTCGTTTTCGGCGGCCTCACCCTGTGGCTCCAGGACGCGACCTTCATCAAGATGAAGCCGACAATCATCTACGTCCTGTTCGGCGTTGTCCTCCTCGGCGGCCTCGCTTTCGGCAGGCCGCTCCTCGGCTACGTCTTCGACGCCGTGTTCCGTCTGACCGACGAGGGCTGGCGCAAGCTCACCGCACGTTGGGGCCTGTTCTTCTTCGCCCTCGCAATCCTCAACGAAATCGTCTGGCGCTCGGTCTCGACCGACACATGGGTCGCTTTCAAGGTGTTCGGCTTCCTGCCGCTGACCTTCGCTTTCGCCTTGTCCCAGATGCCGCTCATCAACCGCTACGCGCTCAGCGAGGACGAGACGGAGAGCCCGTGAACGGCGCCCTCGCCCGCTGGGCTTCTCGACCCGCCAACCTCGCCGTCGCCAGCGCCCTAATCATCCTCGCCGGCGCGCTCATCAACTGGCTGGGCGGCCACCCGTGGATCTGCACCTGCGGCTACGTCAAACTCTGGCACGGCGTCACCTATTCGTCGGAGAACTCCCAGCATCTGACCGACTGGTACACGCCCTCCCACGTCATCCACGGCATCGTCTTCTATTTCGGCCTGTGGCTGATCGGCCGACGCTGGTCCGTCGGCCTTCGCGGGCTCATCGCGGTTGTGATCGAGGTCGCATGGGAAGTGATCGAGAACACGCCGCTGATCATCAACCGCTACCGGGAGGTGACGATCTCGCTCGACTACTACGGCGACAGCGTCATCAACTCGACCTTCGACGTGCTCGCCATGATCGTCGGTTTCTGGCTGGCAATGCGCCTGCCGGTCTGGGCGAGCGTCCTAGTCGTTGTCGCGATCGAGGCGTTCGTCGGCTACATGATCCGCGACAACCTCACTCTCAACGTCATCATGCTGCTGTGGCCGATCGAGGCGATCCGTGTATGGCAGGCCGGCGGCTAGCTACATCGCGCCCAGCGCCTTCTCGATCTCCGGCATCACCCCCTCGTCGACCGCTTCCTCGCTCAGCGGGCCGATGAACTTGTAGCGGACGACGCCGTCGGCGCCGACCACGAACGTCTCCGGCACGCCGTACACCCCCCAGTCGATCGCCGCCCGCCCACGTTCGTCGACCCCGATCGCGGAGAACGGGTTGCCGAGCGCGCCGAGGAAACGGCGGGCGTTTTCCGGCTGGTCCTTGTAGTTGATGCCGACCACGGCGAAACGGCCATCAGTGGCCAGCGCCTCCAGGACCGGATGCTCCTGCCGGCACGGCCCACACCACGACGCGAACACGTTGACGACGGTCACCCGGCCGTCGAGGTCGGCGCGCTTCAGCCCCGGGACCGACATGCCGTCGAGCGGCGGCAGGTCGAAGTCGGGCGCCGGCCGGCCAACGAGTGCCGAAGGGATGGCGCTTGGATCGACGCCGGATTCGAGTCGCATCAGGAAGATCGCCGCAAGCGCCGCGAACACCACCAGCGGAATGAGGTAGACCGGTCGCCGCCACCGGCGCTCGCCCTTGGCGTCCGAGACCGTCACGACCGCCCCCCTGACGCCGAACGCCGACGCACGCCCCGCGCATCGAGGTCGGCGAGACGCCGCTTCTGCTCACGGCCGTCGGCGACGACCCATGCGACCAGCCCGGCAACCACCACGGCGGCGACGAGATAGGCCGCGACAATGAAGCCCGCGTGGGCGCTCATGCGTCCGCCCCGGCGGCGGCAAGCTCCAGCGTACGCACCCGCCGTCTCAGGATCTCGTTTCGCATCGCCATCGTCAGCAGCACGGCGTAGAGGAGCGTCATGCCCGCCATCATCACGAACAGCGGCGTCAGCATCGCGGCATCTATGGTCGGGCCGCCGGCCCGGAAGATGCTCTCGCCCTGGTGGAGCGTGTTCCACCAGTCGACCGAGAACTTGATGATCGGCAGGTTGATCGTGCCGACCAGCGTCAGGATCGCCGCCGCCCGCGCCGCCCGACCGGGATCCTCGACCGCGTGCCAGAGCGCGATCAGCCCGAGGTACATGACGAGCAGCACCAGCTCCGATGTCAGCCGCGCGTCCCACACCCACCACGTGCCCCACATCGGCTTGCCCCACAGCGAGCCGGTGACGAGCGCGACGAAGGTGAACGCGGCGCCGATCGGCGCGGCGCTCTTGGCAGTGACGTCGGCGAGCGGGTGCCGCCACACCAACGTGCCGAGCGAAGCGATCGCCATCACGCCGTAGCCCGCCATCGACAGCCACGCCGACGGCACGTGGATGAACATGATCCTGACGGTGTCGCCCTGCTGGTAGTCCGGCGGCGCGACGAAGAACGACAGGTACAGCCCGACGGCGATGACCACGCCTGCGAGCGCCCATAGGACCGGCACCAGCCGGCGCGAGAAACCCAGGAATCGCGTCGGATTGGCGAGTTCGACGATGGCCATGGGTGGTTTGTAGGGGCGCCGCGCGCGGCGGGCAATGCGCCGGATCAGTCCTCCGCCGCCTTCAACTCGGCCACGCGCGCCCTGATTCCATCGTGGAACGCCTTCAGCGCGGCCTGCGTCTCCGGCGTTTCCTCGACGGGCGGCAGGTCGACGAGGCATTCCGGCCCTGAGCAGACGCCGGTGCGCCGACAAACTCTCCGTCGACAGAGCTTCGCCCACCCGAGATCGGCGGCAATCCTCCGCCTCAACCGCATCGCCATTTGCTCGCGCGTGTACATTTCCTTTGCGTAGGGGACGGCATCAGAATTGCTCCGCCCCTCCCACAGATAACGCCGCCACGGCTCCCGGTTCCCGAACTTGCGTCGTCCGCGCCGCGACCGGCGCCTGGTCTTGTCCGCCGCCATGACAGACTCCTTTCCCGTTTCCGCGCCC
>CAYTXI010000073.1:0-12806 GCA_964441935.1 uncultured Bauldia sp. | reverse complement strand
ACGTGGGCGGCGACCGAGTCGGCGAGGCCGACGAGATCATAGCCGCCTTCGAGCAGGCTGACGATCCGCCCCTCCGCGTGGCGCTTGGCTATCTCCATCACAGCTTTCGTGGCCCAAGCGAAATCGTCCTCTGTCAGGTTGAGTCCGGCGAGCGGGTCGCGCATGTGGGCGTCGAAGCCCGCCGATATCACGATCAGGTCGGGCGCAAACGCATCCACCGCAGGCAGGATCCGGGCCTCGAAGGCGGCGCGGAACTCGGCTCCGCCGTCACCCGCCGACAACGGCGCGTTGACGATGTTGCCGACTCCGGTTTCCGACGGCGCTCCGGTACCCGGATAGAGCGGCATCTGGTGGGTCGAACCGTATAGGACTGTCTGGTCCGACCACACCAGCGCTTGCGTCCCATTGCCGTGGTGCACATCCCAGTCGACGATTGCCACTCGGCCGGCACCGTGGTTCTGCTGGGCGTGGCGGGCGGCGATCACCGCGTTGTTGAACAGACAGAAGCCCATGCAGCGGTCGGCCTCGGCGTGGTGGCCGGGCGGCCTGACCGCCAGGAACGCGTTGGCGGCCCGGCCGGCCATGACCTCGTCCACAGCAAGGCACGCTGCGCCGACCGCGTGACGGGCGACGGTGAAGCTCTCGTGCGAGACGTAGGTGTCGGCCTCGATCTGGGCGATTCCGGTTGGCGGTATCGCGTCGTGGATCTGGTCGATGTAGCTCTGGAAGTGCGCGCTGGTGATGACCTGCGTGTCGGCCAGCGGCGCCTTGAGACGGACGAGCCCGGCGAAACGTTCCTCGGCGAGCGCCTTGGTGATGGCGCGCAGGCGGTCGGGTCGCTCCGGGTGACCGGCCGGAACGAGGTGCTGGAGAAAGATAGGGTCTTCGATCAGCAGGCTCGCCAACGCGCTAGCTCTGGTTGTCGAGATGGGCGGTGAGAGCGTCGCGCGCCGGCGGCGATCGCAGGAGCTCGGCGAAACCGGAGGCTTCCTGGTCGATGCGCGCCACTACCTCGCGCCTGTCGCCGCGCATCAGCCGACGCGCCAGCCTCACCGCCTCCACCGGCAAGGCCGCGAGCGTTTCCGCCGCCGCACGCCCCCCGGGCTCGACGTCGTCTACGCCCACGACCCGATTGACAAGGCCGACCTGCAACGCCCGATGGGCGTCGAACTGCTGTCCCATGACCATCAACTCGAAGGCATGGTGATAGCCGACGAGCCGCGGCAGCAACAAGCTCGCCCCGGCTTCCGGCGGAAGTCCGAGTTCGGCGAACGACGCGGTGAACACCGACCATTCGCTGGCGACCACGTAGTCGCAATGCAGAAGCAGCGCCGTTCCGATGCCGGCGGAAAGCCCGTCGACCGCCGCCACCACCGGCTTGTCGACGGTGGCGATCGTCTTGATGAGGCGCAAGGCGCTCTCGCCGACGGCACCGCGCTCGGCGAACCTGCTGAGTTCGGCCACGTCGTGGCCGGCGGTGAAGATGCCAGGACCGCCGGTGATGACGATGGCGCGGACGCGCGAGCTGCTTTCGGCAAACGAAATCGCATCTGCCGACGCCTCGCACATAACCGCGGTCAGTGCGTTGTGCGCCTCGATCCGGTCGAAACGTATCGTCTGGACGCCGCCGGACACCTCGCTGATGACGTGATCGATCATTCCGCGCCCCTCTGCCCTGCCGGAAATCACCATAGCGCGTTCGCGATCACCGCGCGCTACCGACGCTGAAAGCCGCGCTTGCCGCTTGCCTCAGCCCCTCGGCGCCTCCGGTCACGGTCCGGGCTAGGCTGGCGGTCTCGCCCAGGAACGTCTCTGAGAAGAAGCGGGTCAGCGTCGCCCACCGCGCGCCGTCCGCGGATGGCATCCTCAACGCCGTCCTCGCCAGCAGCGCGCCACCGAGTGCAAGCCCGAATAGTCGCAGGTACGGGGTCGCCCCCAATAGGGCTTCTTCTGGCCTCTGATCGCCCATAGCGGCCGCGAGGAACGCGCTCGCCGCGGCAAGATCGTCGCTTGCGGCGGCGAGCCCCGCGCCGGCCCCGCCGAAGTCATCGCGGTTAACCGCCGCCACCGCGTCCGCCGTTTCGCGGATCTCCGCGACGACAGCCGCGACGGCGCCGCCGTCATCGAGGTCAAGTTTGCGCGTCACCAGATCGACCGCTTGGATGCCGTTGGTGCCCTCGTAGATTGCGAACACGCGCGCGTCGCGCAGCCGTTGCGCCGCCCCAGTCTCTTCGATGTAGCCGGCGCCGCCGTGGACCTGGATGCCGGTGGAGGCGGTTGCGATCGCCGCGTCGGTCGAAAACGCCTTAGCGACCGGCGTCAGCAGGGCCGCTCGACTCGTCCACCTGCCGCGCTCGGCCGCCGGTGCCGAGCGGCTCATGTCGATGGCGTGGGCACAGGCGTGGCAAATCGCCCGCGCCGCCGCGGTAAGCGCCTTCATGGTCATGAGGTCGCGCTGGACGTCGGGGTGCTCGATGATCGGCACCATCGTGTCGCGTGCGCGCCCGAACCGATGTCCTTGGCGACGCTCGCGGGCGTAAGCGAGCGCCTCCTGGTAGGCCCGCTCGGCGACGCCTACGCCCTGCACGCCGACCGACAGTCGGGCGATGTTCATCATCGTGAACATGGCGGCGAGGCCCCGGTTTTCGGACCCGATCCGCCAGCCGACAGCGCCCTTGCCCGTTTCGCCGTAGACCATGGTGCAAGTCGGCGCGCCGTGCAGGCCGAGCTTGGTCTCCAGGCCGGCCGCGACCACATCGTTGCGCTCCCCATCGTCGAGCACCTTGGGAACGAGGAAGAGAGAGATTCCGGCCGTGCCGGCCGGGGCGTCCGGTGTGCGCGCCAGCACCAGGTGAATGATATTGTCGGTGAGGTCGTGCTCTCCATAGGTGATGAAGATCTTCTGTCCGAAGAGGCGATACGAGCCATCGGCCGCCCGCTCGGCGCGGGTGCGGATGGCACCGAGGTCGGAGCCGGCCTGCGGCTCGGTAAGGTTCATGGTCGCCATCCATTCGCCGGCGACCAGCTTTGGCAGGTAACGCTGTTTGGCCGCGTCGTCGGCGTGGGCGCCGATCAAGTCGATCGCCCCAGCCGTCAGCATCGGACCGGTCGCGAATGCGGCGTTGCCTGCGTTCCACAGCTCCTGGACGGCCATCTGGACGACCACGGGCAGACCCTGTCCACCCCATTCGCTCGGTGCCCCGACCCCGTTCCAGCCAGCAGCTGCCCATCGCCGGTATGCGTCCCTCCACCCCGGCGCCGTCGCGACGCCGTCGCTGTGCTGGCTCGCGCCGACCCGGTCGCCCACCGGGTCGAGTGGGACGAGAACGTCTTGGGCGAAACGGCCGGCCTCGACGATGATCGCCTCGACTGTGCCGACGGAGAGGTCGCCGAACGCGCCGGTTTCGATCGTCTTGTCCAGTTCGCCCACCGTCGTCATCGTGGCGGCGATGTCCGCCACGGACGCTTCAAAGCCCATTGGCCTCCCCATTGTTACCGGCGATTGCTTGACGCGGCTTCATATTGCGCGCGAGAACCCGCCTCCGCGGTCGCCCGGCCCATTCGGGCGCAATCTGACCCGATGGTGCAGGGAAGCGCAAATTGCCCCGTATCTACGACATGAGCGACACCGCCATCCGCGACCGGGCGATTGCCGTTGCAGCCGAGGCTTTGTTGCATGGTGAGCTTGCCGCCATGCCCACGGAGACCGTCTACGGCCTCGCCGCCGACGCCGGCAACGCTCAGGCGGTCGGCGCGATTTTCCTCGCCAAAGGGCGGCCGCGCTTCAACCCGCTAATCGTGCATGTCGCTTCGGTCGCGGCCGCCCGGGGAATCGGCGCGCTCAATGGGGATGCCGCGCGGCTGGCGGAAGCCTTTTGGCCGGGACCCTTGTCCCTGGTGGTGCCCAAAGTCGCTGGCGCTGCCATCGCCGACATCGTCACCGCCGGGCTCGACACGATCGCCATCCGGGTGCCGTCGCATCCGATCGCCCAGGCGCTGCTCGCTGCCGTCGACCGTCCGCTTGCCGCGCCAAGCGCCAACCGCTCCGGCCGCCCGAGCCCTACCACTGCGGCCCACGTTTTGGCCGACCTCGGCGATCGCGTGGGCGTTATTCTCGACGCCGGGCCGGCGCCGATCGGGCTCGAATCGACCGTTGTCGGCTTCGCGGGCGGCGAGGTGACTCTGCTGCGTGCCGGCGGCGTCGCGCGCGCCGATATCGAGGCGGTTCTGGGTCGCCGGCTGGCCGCCCCGGTTCTCGATCCGAGCTCGCCGCTCGCCCCCGGGATGTTATCGTCGCACTACGCGCCGGAAGCGGCTTTGCGGCTCAGCGTGACCGAAGTTAGGCCCGGCGAAGCGCTGATCGCGTTCGGCGATGCGGCTCTCAAAGGCGCCGATCGGGCGGTAGCGACCATCAACCTCAGCCCGTCTGGCGACGTCGTTGAAGCCGCGGGCCACTTCTTCGCGGCGCTGCGCGAGCTCGATCGCAAGGCGGATGCCATCGCGGTTGCACCGATTCCGGAGGAGGGTCTCGGCGAGGCGATCAACGACCGCCTGCGCCGCGCGGCGGCCCCACGCCGCTAGACTTCCGATTCTTCGTCACGCACGTGATAGCGGTGTTGGGCGTGCCACTTCTTCATCAGCGCCTCGAGCTCCAGGTCGCCGCCTTCAGGCAGCACGATCCTCAGCGTCACCATGAGGTCGCCGCGGCCGCCGCCGGGGCGCGGCAGGCCCTTGCCCTTGAGGCGAAGCGTCCGCCCGCCGCTTGAGCGCACCGGCACCGTCAGCGTCACCGGCCCGTCGAGGGTCTGAACGCGCACCTTGGCGCCGAGCACGGCCTCGTCGAGCGTGATCGACACATCGCGTCTGAGAGCGGAGCCGTCGGCGCGGAAGACGGGATGCGGCACGAACTCGACCGTGACCAACGCGTCGCCCGCTGCGCCCCCGAGCATGCCGGACCGGCCTTGCCCTCTCAGCCGGATGGAATGCCCTGGCTTAGTTCCGGGCGGGATCGCCACGTCCAGCGTGCGGCCGGTCGGCAGGTCGACCCGCACTTTCTCACCGCGCACGAGCTGCTCCAGCGTGACCGCCACCGTGGCGCTCACGTCCTCGCCCCGCACCGGCGCGGCCCGGGTCTGGGGCCGCGCCCCGCGCGTGAAGCCGCCGAGGATGTCGTTGAGGATGTCGTCGGCCGAGAACGGTCCCGTGTCGCCGCCGGTCTGCCAGCGGAAGGTGCGTGTGCCGCCGCCCGGCCGTGCCCCTTGCGTGAAGCCCTGGAAACGGGGCTTGCCGTCAGCGTCGATCTCGCCGCGGTCGAACTGCCTGCGCTTGGCTTTGTCGCCGACGATCTCGTAGGCGGAATTGGCCTCGGCGAAGCGCGCCTTCGCCGTCGGGTCGGACTTGTTCCGGTCGGGATGGTACTTCTTCGCCAGCTTGCGGAAGGCCTGCTTGATCTCGGCTTCGCTGGCCGTCTTGCTGACTCCGAGCACCTGATAGGGATCGCGCATGGTTCGGAGGATAGCAGTTTGGAAGGGCGGTCGCGGGAATCGGCCGTCCGTCCGCAATATGGGCGTTCACGGAATAAATTCCAGCGATTAGCCGCGTTGCGGCGGACTCACGACAGGTGCTGGTCGTCGGCGATCATGCCGTAGAGTTGCCATCGTCCGTCGAAGCGCTGGCAAGCCTCGCCGCGATAGAGGCGCACGCCGTGCGTGTCGGAGACCGTGGTCGCGAACGGCCGGCAGGGCATGCCGCCCCGCTCGATCGGCGGGTCGATGTTCGCGATGGTTCCGGTGGAGCCCGTATCCGGGTTTGTCCATTCGACACCCCCGGTTGCCGCGTCCACCGGGACGCCGGCAACGGTCCGCCGCACGGCCTCCCAGTCCGACGGGTCGACCTGGCCGATCACGTCCGTCTTCTCGGGGATCGATGCCGTCGTCTCGCCGGACACCTGGGTCCCCGCAGCCCCGCCGAACGGCAGCCCGAGCCCTGCACATCCAGCGAGCGAGATGGCGAGCCCTGCAACGGCGGCGGCGCGCACGACAAGCCACGACTGGCGCGACCAGCTCGGACCGATGTATGAAACCGCGGACGCAAGCATCCAGGCACTTCCCATGGCGGTACGGTCCACGAGTTTCGGAAAACTTCGTTAATGACTAGTGACTTCTCGGCAACATCCGATCCGATTCAGTTGTTCGGGGCCTGGCTAACCGAGGCCGCGGCGTTTGAGCCGAACGATCCGAACGCGATGGTGCTCGCCACCGTGGACGCCGATGGGCTGCCCAACGCGCGCACGGTTCTGTTGAAGGGCCACGGGCCGGACGGCTTCGTTTTCTTCACCAACACCGAGAGCGATAAGGGCGTCGAGCTTGCGGCCAACCCAAGGGCCGCCCTGTGTTTTTACTGGAAGAGCCTATCCCGCCAGGTGCGCCTGCGCGGCCCGGTGGCGCCGGTCGCTGCGGCCGAGGCCGACGCTTATTTCGCCAGCCGCCCGCGCGGCGCCCGCATCGGCGCCTGGGCGAGCAAGCAGTCGCGACCACTGGATTCGCGTGAAGCCCTGGAGAAAGCGGTGGCGGACTACAATGTGAGGTTTGGTGACGGCGATGTTCCCCGGCCTGGGCATTGGTCCGGCTACCGGCTCATTCCGGTCGAGATCGAGTTCTGGCGCTCCGGCGAATTCCGCCTTCACGACCGCGTCCGCTTCACGCGGGACGGGGAGGGCTGGGCGAGGACGCGGCTCTTTCCGTGAGGCAACGCCCACGCCTACTCGGTGCGAATACTCAAAGTCGGTTCAAAAGCGTTGACGACGAAGGCGAACGTAACGTCGTAGACCACGGGCTCCGGTGTCCCATCGACCATGCGCACCACGGTGACGTTGCCGACATCGCGTCCGCCGGCGATTTCGGAGGTGTCGAGGGCGGACGCCTGTCCGGGCGTCCACGTGAGCACGATGTCGCCCTCGCGGATCTCGCCCTCTCTGGCGAGCAGCGGCAGGGCGACGGCGAACGGCTCCTCGCCGCGCACCAGCACCACCCGTTCCAGCGCAGGGATGCCATCCGGCAGCGCGCCTTTGAACAGGAACGGCGCAGGGGCGGTGTCGTAGCCGCGATAGGGATTCTCCCAGTAGTGGCGCATCGCCGGGTTGTTGGGGACGAGCACCTTGCCGTCGGGATGCTCGGCGCGGAAGCGCGCCCAGCTATCCAGCCGCGACGGGATCATTTTCAACTTTCGGCCGGCGTGAGCTCCGGCGATCCCCTTGCCGGAGAACTGTTGCCACCAAGATTCGGTCTGGCGGTCGTACATGATGAGGTCCGAGTGGCGCAGTTTGCCGGTCGTTCCAAACTCGAGCTGCGTCCCGTCAACCGCGCTCTCGAACACAATCGACGCGTTGCACAACGGGCAGTAGGTCACCACCACCGGCACGCCGCCGATTTTGTCGTTGGCGATCTCGTGCCACATCATTACGCGCAGGGGATACGCGCGCGCCTCGCCGTTGACGGTGAGACCGATCACCGGCTCGCGATCGCCGAGCGTCGTCTCCTTGACGACCGGCATGAACGTCGGCGCGTCGATCGAGGGGATTCGATCGCGCGGAATGACTGACAGAATCTCTGCCGGCGCGACGGTGAGCGTGTCGAAGTCCGTCTGCCAGCCCTCGCGCTGCCAGAGCGACGAGTTGGCCAGCGCCGGGACAACCGCAGCGACAACGACCACTGCCGAGATGCATGTACGCATGTACGAACTCCCTGCTGGAAGATGCAGGGCAGCGTTTGCGCGCGGCCAATCAATCCGGTTCAAATGGGTGTGAACCCGGTGAAAAGCCCCGAGCGAGCCGGACGAGGCCGGAGACGCTGCCGCCGCCATGGAAGAACATTGGTTCCCACGTGTTGCGCGTTCCCGGGTGCCCGCGATCGACACCAATCAGATGATGGAGGTCGATCGGCTGATGGAGCGGGAGCTCGCGATTGGGCTCGTCCGAATGATGGAGCTCGCTGGCCGGCACCTCGCCCATCTCGCCCGGCTGAGGTTCCTGGATGGTGATCCCACCGGCAGGCGCGTGCTCGTCCTTGCAGGCGGTGGCGGGAATGGCGGCGGCGCTCTGGTCGCTGCTCGACGACTGTCAGCTTGGGGGGCAAGGGTGACCCTGTTTCTCGCGCAGAGGCCCGGCGCCATGCGCGGCGTTCCTGCGGAACAGCTCGCGATCGCGCGCCAGATGGGGATACCCGGCGTCGACGAACCAGGCCGCGCCGATGACCTGATTGATGCACGCCGTGCGGCGGACGTCGTCATCGATGGTCTGATCGGCTACGGCCTCAGGGAGCCTCCGCGCGGTTTGGCTGCGGCTTTGATCGACGCCGTCGGATCCTCGGCCTCGCGCGTGCTGTCGCTCGACCTTCCGTCCGGACTCCACGCCAGCACCGGAGACCTCCTGGAGCCGGTGGTTCGGGCCGAAGCGACGATGACGTTGGCCCTGCCCAAGACAGGACTTTACGCCGCGGTGGCGCGGGCGTGCGTCGGTGATCTCTACCTCGCGGACATTGGCGTTCCGCCGACGCTTTTCGAGAGACCCACGTTGGGGCTCGCGGTTCCGGCGTTGTTTTCCCGTTCAGATATTCTGCGCGTCGACGATTGACGGCAACGCTTCGGCTACATCGCTGTGCCGCCGACGGTGATCTGGTCGATCCTGAGTGTCGGCTGGCCGACGCCGACCGGCACGCCTTGGCCGTTCTTACCGCAGGTGCCGACGCCGGGATCGAGCTTCATGTCATTGCCGATCAACTTCACCCGGGTCAGCGCGTCGGGTCCGTTGCCGATCAGCATCGCGCCCTTGATCGCCGGGCCGATCTTGCCGTTCTCGATTCTGTAAGCCTCGTTGCACGAGAACACGAACTTGCCAGACGTGATATCGACCTGGCCGCCGCCGAAGGAGACCGCATAGATACCGTTCTTGACCGAGGCGAGAACCTCGCCGGGCTCGGCTGTGCCTGCGAGCATGATCGTGTTGGTCATGCGTGGCATGGGCACGTGTGCGTAAGACTGGCGGCGTCCGTTGCCGGTTGGCTGCATTCCCATCAGCCGCGCGTTCTGCCGGTCCTGCATGTAGCCGACGAGGATGCCGTCTTCGATCAGCGTCGTCGACTGCGTCGGCGTGCCCTCGTCGTCGATGGTGAGCGAACCGCGTCGGTTGGCAATCGTGCCGTCGTCGACGACGGTGACGCCGCGCGATGCGACCCTTTGGCCCATCAGGCCGGCGAAGGCGCTCTCCTGCTTGCGGTTGAAGTCGCCCTCGAGGCCATGGCCGACCGCCTCGTGCAGCAGGATGCCCGGCCAGCCCGGCGCGAGCACGATGTCGAAGGTGCCGGCGGGCGCCGGGACGGCCGTGAGGTTGACCAGTGCCTGGCGCAGCGCCTCGTCGACGGTGTGGTGCCAGGCGTCCTCGGCGATGAACCGACCGAAGCCCTCGCGCCCGCCGGTGCCGTACGAACCGGTTTCCTGGCTGTCGCCTTCGCCGACGACGATCGACACGTTGACCCTGACCATCGGCCTCACGTCGCGCACGAACGTGCCGTCGGCTCTGAGAATCTCGACCTCCTGGTAGGAGCCGGCGAGCGAGGCGGAGACCTGGCGGACGCGCTCGTCTTTGCCGCGGGCATAGGAATCGATCGTCTCCAGGAGCTTCACCTTCTCGGCGAATGACGGCGCGCCGAGCGGGCTCTCGTCGCCGTAGAGCGACCGGTTGGTGCCACGCGGCGGTTCCGCGTAGGTGCCGGTGTGACCCGTCTTGACCGCCTGGACGGCCTCCGCCGCCCGGCGGATGGCGGGCTCCGATATCTCGCCGGCGTGTGCGTAGCCCGCCGCCTCTCCGGCGACGGCCCTGAGGCCGAAGCCCTGGTTGGTGTCGAAGCTCGCCGCCTTCAGCCGGCCGTTGTCGAAGCCAAGCACCTCGGCCTGCGAATACTCAAGATAGAGCTCGCCGTCGTCCGCGCCGTTGAGGGCCTCGGTGACGAGGCCGCGCGCAAGCTCGCGGTCGAGTCCGGCTCGGTCGAGGATCGAGTGTTCTGCCGACACTGGTCAAACTCCAAGTCGTGGTGAGGCGACGGAGTCATAGATAGGGCAGGGCGGCGCCGAGCGCGAGGCGCGTCCCGGATCAGACCGGCGAGGACCGCGGCAACGGCGTGAAAGACCAGCCTAAGGCAGCGCCGCGAATCCCGGCTCGAAGCCGCTGAGCGAGATCGGGATGCCGATCCCTTCCTCCGGCGTCTGGAAGATGATGAACGTCGCCGTTTGACCGCTGTTGAGCTGGGTGAGCAGGTCGTCCTCGAGGATCACCTCGGCGACGCAGCCGTTCGGCAGGCAGCGCACGAAGCCCGCCCGCCCCATGTCGGTCTCGTCGATCTTGAGGCCGAGCCCGGAAGGCAAGAGCACGCCGAGCGGTGCCAGCACACGCATGATGCGGGCCTTTTTGTCGGCAGTCTTTAGGATGATGACGGTGAGGCCGACATTCTCGCGGTCCTCGGCGGTCACGAACTGCATCAGCACGCACTGCTCGTTCTGGGCGCCAGCCGGCGTGTCGCAGCGCACCTGCCAGTCGCCGTGCGTGGAGCGGATCGGTGGCTCGCCTCCGGTCGGCGGCGCCACCGAAACCACCGCCCTCGGCACGTCGGTCTCGGCCGGGGCCATCGACGGCTCGGCTCCCGGCTCGGGCGTGGTCTCGGCCATCGCCGGTCCCTCTTGCATCCGCACCGCGGTAGTCGTCGGGCCGCTGCCGAAGAAGCCCGTGGCAAAGAGCACTGCCGCAGCACCGACCGCAATCGCGAGCAAGGCGGCGATGATGGTTAGGATGGGAAGGAGCGAGCTTCGCCGTGGTGGTTCGTCTTCGTACATCCTGCCGCCGATTCGTCCGCCCGCGGGATGACGACCGGATTGGCGCCGAATCGCCCAGTCCCCTGCGGCATCCTGCAACAATTGCCCGTGCGAAGGAATTCCCTCGCGCGCGGGCCAGTCGACTCCCGATCGCGCCCGTCAATCGCGACAAATCAATGGCAGCGCGCGATTTGCCGCATCGCCCTCCGGCTAAGGCCGTTGCGGGACCAATCCGCTTGTGGTTTCTGTCTGCCGAGGTCTTTGGCGGCCCGCTGGCGAGCACCGGGGCGGCGTGTGCGCGTGCCCGGCATGTCCGGCGGCACCGGGCGAGCGGTGGATTCCGGAAGGGGAACGGAACGGTGTATCAGGGACGGCTGCGGCGGCTGATCGGATGGGCGGTGACGTTGGGGCTGGCTGTTCTCTCCGTGCCCGCGCTAGCAAACCCGGTGCCGTGGCAAATCGGTCTGCAGCCGGCGGCGACCCCGATCATGGAGATGATCCACCGTTTCAACAACGGGCTGTTGATCGTCGTCGCCCTGATCGTTTTGTTCGTGCTTGCCCTACTCCTCTTCTGCATGGTCCGCTTCAACGTGCGCATGAATCCGGTGCCGTCGAAGACCAGTCACAACACGCTGATCGAGGTCTTGTGGACGGTCGTTCCGATCCTCATCCTGGTCGGCATCGCCGTGCCGTCGTTCTCGTTGCTGCTCGCCGAAAACGATCCGGCACGGGCGATCGCCGGGTTTGATCCCGAGACCGACGAGCAGATCACTATCAAGGCGACTGGCAGTCAGTGGTATTGGACGTACGATTACCCCGACAACGGCGACGTTTCGATCGCCTCGTTTCTGGTGCGTGACGCGGAGGGCAATCCGGCCGGCAACCCCCGATTGCTCGAAGTCGACAACGAGATGGTAGTGCCCACCGGCATCGTCATCCGCATGCTGGTTACCGCTGACCCTCTGGGCGTGATCCATTCGTTCGCGGTGCCCGCATTTGGCATCAAGATCGACGCCGTCCCCGGTCGCCTCAACGAAACCTGGTTCCGTGTCGACCGCGAGGGCATTTACTACGGCCAGTGTTCGGAGCTTTGCGGTCGCGATCACGCCTTCATGCCGATTGCGGTTCGCGCAGTCTCCCCAGAGCAGTTCGATGCCTGGGCGGCGACCGCGGCGGGCGGCGACCTGGAGGGCGCCTATCAGGGGCTGGCTCGAGCGATCGCGGCCGAGCCTGCGACCCTCGTGGCCGACGCCGAAGACTGAGGTTCCCTTGGTGGCGGCAGGGGGCGGGCGCGAGCGACGTTGAAGGAGACGAGGTAATGGCGACCAGCGCGGGATACCAGGCGCACAGCGAAGAAGCGCACGCGCACGGTCATCCGACCGGTTGGCGGCGCTGGCTCTATTCCACCAACCACAAAGACATCGGCACGATGTACCTGACTTTCGCCATCGTCGCCGGCCTGATCGGCGGCTTCCTGTCGATCGCCATGCGCATGGAGCTGCAGGCGCCGGGTATGCAGATCTTCGGCGATCCGGAGCTCTTCAACGTCTTTGTCACCGCCCATGGCCTGATCATGGTTTTCTTCATGGTCATGCCGGCCTTCATCGGCGGTTTCGGCAACTGGCTCGTGCCGCTCATGATCGGCGCGCCGGATATGGCCTTCCCACGCATGAACAACATCTCGTTCTGGCTGTTGCCGCCAGCGTTGACCTTGCTGGTCATTTCCATGTTCGTTCCCGGTCAGCCCGGCACAAGTGGCGTCGGCGGCGGCTGGACGGTCTACGCGCCGCTGTCGACCACGGGGACGCCGGGGCCGGCGATGGACTTCGCCATCCTGGCACTGCACATGGCGGGCGCTGCGTCGATCCTTGGCGCGATCAATTTCATTACGACCATCTTCAACATGCGCGCGCCGGGCATGACGCTGCACAAGATGCCGCTGTTCG
>CAYTXI010000072.1:0-13261 GCA_964441935.1 uncultured Bauldia sp. | reverse complement strand
TTGTTGGTGTCGATGACGAAGATGAGGTCGGGGACGCCGCCCATCTCCTTGATGCCGCCGAGCGCCTTCTCGAGCTTGTCGCGTTCCCGGGTCAGCGTCAGGCGCTCCTTCTTGGTCAGTCCGTGCGCCTCGCCGCCGAGCATCTCGTCCAGCTCGCGCAGCCGCTGGATCGACCGCGAAATCGTCTTCCAATTGGTCAGCATGCCGCCGAGCCAACGGGCGTTGACGTAGTACTGAGCCGAGCGCTTGGCTGCCCCCGTCACCGGGTCCGCCGCCTGGCGCTTGGTGCCGACGAACAGGATACGGCCGCCACCGGCGACCGTGTCGCTGACGACCTGCAAGGCCCGGTAGAGCATGGGAACCGTCTGGGCGAGGTCGATGATGTGGATGTTGTTGCGCACGCCGTAGAGGTACGGCGCCATCTTCGGGTTCCAGCGGTGTCGCTGGTGGCCAAAGTGGACACCCGCCTCCAAAAGCTGGCGCATGGAAAAATCGGGCAGTGCCATGACCGCCTGTCTCCTTCACCGGTTCAGCCGCCGCGGGGGACGTGGCCGAAGCCACCGCCCTATCGGGCACCGGTAGGATCCTCCCGGCCTGTTGCCATCGAGGAGCCTCAAGCCCCGCGTGTGAGATGGCGCGGGTTATAGGGGGGCCTCGCCCTGAACTCAAGGGCAGAGGCGGCTCGAATCGCGCCGCCTGTTGTCAGGCCGGGCGAGCGCCCTCGCGCTCGATGGCGCCCAGCGGCTGCTCGTGCAGGATCGCTTCGAACGCCTGAAGACGCTTGTAGATCGAGATCAACTCGACGATCGTGGTCCACGAGTTGACGAGATACTGGAACGACGATTCCACACGCCCGAACGCGCGCACGATCTGCTGCATGACGCCAAGCGTAAAGCCGGCGGTGACGATGGTCGGGCCCATTGCAATGTAGGGGACCAGCACGCCGACCTGAAGGTAGGAGACGCGCACGACGTTGAAATAGAGGTAGTTGAGGTAGAGCCGGAAGTAGTTACGTCGGACGTTGGCAAAAAGTGAGCCGAGCGTCGGCCGCTGGGCGCGATCGACATGATCTTCGCCGAAAACCAACTCCTTTCGGTAGGCCGCCTCGACGCGCTGGTTGCGGAACTCCAGTCCGGGAAGCCGGATCCCGGCGGCCGCCACCAGCGCGGTCCCGACCACCGACCATAGGATCGCAACGAACACGAGCGCTTGCGACACCTCGCCGATGATGGGCAGCACTTTGACGTATGCCGACAGGCCCCACAGGATCGGCAGGAAGGCGATGAGCGTCATGACTGAATCGACGAGGCTTACACCGAGCCCCTCCATGACGCCGGCGAAACGCATGGTGTCCTCCTGGACACGCTGCGAGGCGCCCTCGATGTGGCGCAGCTTCTGCCAATTGGCGACGTAGTAGTCGTTCATGGCGGTGCGCCAGCGGAAGATGAAATGGCTGACTAGGAAGCGGTTGGCGACAGCGACAGCGACATAGACCATGGCGATGGTGATGAACGTCGCCAATTGCGCCATGTACTCCGGAAAGGTCACCGCGTCCGGAGAAGCAAGCGCGTTCTGGATCAGGTCGTAGAACGTGCCGAACCACTCGTTGATCAGCACGTCGAGCTGCACCTGGAACCAGACGATGAACAGAATCACCGACGAAGCGACCACCGACCACCAGAACCACGGATGCGGCGCAACGCGGTTCCACACCAGCGCGAAGACCGCGCCGACGATGATCATGTATTGGTAGAGCCAGACGTCGATCGCCCGAGTTTGTGTGGCCTGGAACACGGCCTGGACGGCTTCGTCGGCAGCCTCGGGCAGGGCCGCCGGGTAGCCGAATCCGATCAACCCGCCGAGACTGAGGGATGGCCCGAGGTCGCGGGCGAAGAGGTACCACAAGGCCATGCAGACCACTGTCCACACGACAGCAGAAATGAAGAACGGTCTGGGTGTCGGGAAGAAGGAAGCGAACATGGGCGATCCCTCGTGCCATGCTTGGGGCCGGCTGGCGATTCACGGCGGACGGCGCACGATGGTCGATGGCCGTCCCATGCGCAATCGGGATGAGGACTTATTGGACGAGGTCGACCTGCATCACGCCCTTAACCGCGCGCAGGGCGCCGGCGATCTGCGGCGTCACCGGCCGGCGTCCGGGCAGGCGCACCTCGACCTCGCGGCGACCTTCGTCAAGGACGAGGATCAGGCTCACCTCGCCCTCGCCCGGGCCCCCGAGATGCTTGTCGACGCTCGGTAACGGCGAAGCATCGCGCACGAACACGCGAATCTTCTTCAGGGTGGCCATCACCGCATCAAGGGATTCCACCGACTGGATGCGCAAGTTGATGCCCTCCGGCCGCTCCTCGGCGCCGACGAGGACCACGACCGAGCGGCCGGGTTCCAGCAAGTCCCGGTACTCCGCCAAGGTCTCGGAGAACAGGACCGCCTCGAAGGAGCCAGTCGGATCCGAGAGCTGCACCACCGCCATGCGGTTGCCCGAGCGGATACGGCGTTCCTGGCGGGCCGTTACCGTCCCGGCCAAACGGCCAGCGGTGGCCCCGTTGCGCACCGCTTCCGAAAACTCGGCCCAGGTCTGGACCCGCATCTTCCCGAGCACCGTTCGGTATTCGTCGAGCGGATGCGCCGACAAGTAGAAGCCGACGGCGTTGTGTTCGCGCGTCAGTTTCTCCGCCGGCAGCCACGGTTCCGCCACGGGCAGGAGGAGCGGCCGGCGCTCCTCGACGTCGCCGAACATGTCGCCCTGCCCGGTTGCCACGCTCTCCTGGACGTGGCTCGCCATGCCGAGGATGCGATCAACGGCGGCGGTCAGCCGCGCCCGGTCCGGCTCGAGGTCGTCGAGGGCGCCCGCCGCGATCAGGCTCTCCAAGGTGCGTTTGTTGATGATCCTCGGGTTGATGCGCCGGCCGAAATCGGCAACGTCGCGGAACGGACGCTCGCCGCGCACCGCGATCAGATGCTCGATCGCCTGGCTGCCAACGCCCTTCAGCGCCGCCAGCGAATAGAGGATGCGGCCGTCGGCGACATCGAAGTCGACGCCGCCGCGATTGATCGACGGCGCCTCGACAGTGATGCCGAGCCGGATTGCCTCGCGTCGAAACTCGGCGATCTTGTCGGTATTCCCAGCCTCGAACGTCAGCGACGCCGCCATGAACTCAACTGGATGGTTCGCCTTCATGTAAGCGGTCTGGTAGGCGACGAGCGCGTAGGCGGCGGCGTGGCCTTTGGGGAAGCCGTACTCGGCGAAACGGGCAAGTAGCTCGAAGATCGACTCCGCCTGGTATCGGTCGACCCCGTCGTCGACGGCGCCAAAGATAAAGCGGTCGCGCTGCGCCGACATTTCCGAGCGTATCTTCTTGCCCATGGCGCGGCGCAACAGGTCGGCTTCGGCAAGCGTATAGCCGGCCAACACCTGCGCGATCTGCATCACCTGTTCCTGATAGACGATGACGCCGAATGTTTCTTTGAGGATCGGCTCCAACCGCGGATGGATGTAGTCGGGCCGCTCCATGCCGTGCTTGCGCAGGCAGTAGGTCGGGATGTTGGCCATCGGGCCTGGGCGATAGAGCGCCACCAGCGCGATCAGGTCGTCGAAGCGGTCGGGTCGCATGTCGATGACCGCGCGGCGCATGCCGCCCGACTCAAGCTGGAAAATGCCGACCGTCTCACCGCGCGCCAGGGGCTCGTAACTCTTTGCATCGTCGAGTGGAATTCGTGAGAGGTCGACATCGATGCCGCGCCGCCTGACGAGCTTGACGGCGAGATCGAGCACCGTGAGGGTCTTGAGGCCCAGGAAGTCGAATTTGACCAGTCCCGCCTGCTCGACCCATTTCATGTTGAACTGGCTGACCTTCATGCCAGAACGCGGATCGCGGTAGAGGGGCACCAACTGGTCAAGCGGCCGGTCGCCGATGACGACGCCGGCAGCGTGGGTGGAAGCGTGGCGGTAGAGGCCCTCAAGCTTCTGGGCGATGACCAGTAGCCGGTCGACCAGTGGGTCGCTCTGGCGCTCCGTCTCGAAGCGCGGGTCGTCGGCAATCGCACGCTCCAGTTTCACCGGATTGGCTGGGTTCTGCGGCACCATCTTGGCGAGGCGGTCGACCTGGCCGTATGGCATCTGCAGCACGCGGCCGACGTCGCGAATGACCGCGCGCGCCTGCAGCGTTCCGAACGTTATGATCTGGGCGACCTGGTCGGCACCGTACTTCGCCTGGACGTACTGGATTACCTCGTCGCGACGGTTCTGGCAAAAGTCGACGTCGAAGTCGGGCATGGACACCCGGTCGGGGTTGAGGAAGCGCTCGAAGATGAGATCAAAGCGCAAAGGATCGAGGTCGGTGATCGTAAGCGCCCAAGCGACGACGGAACCGGCGCCGGAACCGCGCCCCGGCCCTACCGGGATGCCTTGCTTCTTCGCCCACTGGATGAAATCGGCAACGATCAGGAAGTAGCCCGGGTATTTCATCCCCTCGATGACGCCGAGCTCGTAGTCGAGGCGCTTCCGGTAGTCGTCCCGGCTGAGACCCGGTGCGAGGCCGTGGTCGGCGAGGCGCTTGTCGAGCCCGGCATGGGCTGCGTCCCTTAGCATCGCCGCCTCTGCCCGATCGGCTGCCGCGGTGTCAGTGCCGGCGTCTGCGAAGCGCGGCAGGATCGGCTTGCGGGTGCGCGGCCACCAGGTCGCCCGCATCGCGATTTCCACCGTATTGTCAGTCGCTTCCGGGAGGTCAGCAAACAGCTCGACCATTTCGGCGCGGCTTTTGAAATAGTGCTCCTCGCTCAGGCGCCGCCGATTCTCGTCAGCGATCACGGCTCCTTCCGCGATGGCGATCAGCGCATCGTGGGCCTGATAGTCCTCGCGGGTCGGGAAGAACGCCTCGTTGGTCGCAACCAACGGTAACGAGCGCTCATAGGCGAGCGCGAGGAGGTGCGGCTCCACCGCCTGCTCGGCTGGCAGGCCATGGCGCTGGAGCTCCACGTAGAGACGGTCGCCGAAGAGCCCCGCCAGCCGCTCGAGCCGCGCCGCGGCGAGCTCTGCTTGCCCCGCGGCGATCGCCAGGCCGATCGGCCCGCCGGGCCCACCCGTCAATGCGACCAGCCCGTCGGCATGTTCGCCAAGACGTGCTGCCGGCACGTGCGGCTGCACCCCAGCCTCGTTTTCCATGAACGATCCGGAGACCAGCTTGACCAGATTCCAGTACCCGGCCTCGCTGGCGGCGATGAGGACGATGTCACTGAATGCGCGCCGGTGCTGGGCGCCGGCGTATGCCGCCTCGTTACCGTCGCCGAAATCGATCGCGACCTCGCAGCCGATGATCGGCTGGATGCCGTTCTCGACCATGGTCGTGGAGAACTCCAACGCTCCGAACAGGTTGCCGGTGTCCGCGATGCCAAGCGCGGGCATCTCGTTGGCGACAGCGAGCTCGGCCAACCGCTTGATCGGCAGCGCCCCCTCGAGCAGCGAGTACGCCGAATGGACTCGCAGATGAACGAAACCGATGTCGTTGGCGACGCGACTCATGGCGCGGTGCTCTCCCCACCCGGAGTCATGGCAACGCCGTCACGTACTGTCCATGCACGGCGTGCGCCTGTCCACGGCTGAGGCGCAACCTCCCTCAAAGCGTGATACCGAACCGGTCGAGCAGCCAGACCATTGCAAAGTAGAGAATGACCGTCAGTGCACACGCGCTGAGGAGCGCCGGCCAGGAAAGGGACGCCGTAGCGAAGCATCGCCGCCAGCACCAGGAACATCGGCAGCGACGGTAGGACGAACCAGAACGTCCCGAACGCCAAACCGGTGACTTGCTGGGTGTCCCCGGTGTCGTTCCAGAGCCACATCATAGCGAGGATGGAGACAAGCGGCAGCGAGACGATCAGCGCCGCGAACGCCGGGCTCCGCTTCGCGACCTCTGAGGCGACGGCGACGATCGCGCCGGATATCAGCGCCTTGGCGAGAAGGTAGAGCACCACGGCCTCCGTGTTTTGTCCGGCCCCGCGTCTCCTCCAATGCGCCGGGTGGGCCAGCTATCCGGCCACCTCGCCGCGGCCGCGGGGAGCAGCCCGGTGGGTTGCGGCCTTGGGCCAGCCGAGTTCGACGACCTTGCCGTCCCTGAGCGTAATCCGCCGGTCCATGCGGGCAGCAAGGTCCGGGTTGTGGGTGACGATCAGCGCGGCGAGCCTGGAGGCGCGCACCAGCCTGATCAGCCCGTCGAAAACGTGGCCGGAGGTGTGCGGATCGAGGTTACCGGTGGGCTCGTCAGCAAACAGAATCCGCGGTGCGTTGGCCACGGCGCGGGCGATTGCGACCCGTTGCTGCTCGCCGCCCGACAGCTCTCCCGGCCGGTGGGTGGCGCGTTCCTGGACCCGCATGTAGGCGAGAAGCTGCATCGACCGGCGCATGGCCTCGCCGCGGTGCATGCCGCGGATCAGTTGCGGCATCATAACGTTTTCGAGCGCCGTGAACTCCGGCAACAGGTGGTGGAACTGGTAGACGAAGCCTATCTGGACGCGTCGGAGTGCGGTTCGCTCCTGATCCGACAGCCTGCTGGTCGGTCGTCCGGCGATGATCACGTCGCCCGCGTCCTGCCGCTCCAAAAGGCCGGCGATGTGCAGAAGAGTCGATTTGCCAGCGCCCGACGGCGCCACCAGCGCCACCATCTCGCCCGGATGGACATCGAGGTCGGCGCCGTCAAGAACGGTGAGGCGCCCGGCCGCATCGCTGTAGTGACGCTCGATCGAGGCCAAGCGCAGGAGCGGCCGCCGCGCTCGTGTGCCAGTGCGTTGGTGGGTCGCGCTCATTCGTAGCGCAACGCTTCAACAGGATCGAGCCGTGCGGCCCGCCACGCCGGGTAGAGGGTCGCCAGATACGACAGCGCCAGCGCCATGACGATCACCCAGATCGTCTCGCCGGCATCCATATCGGCTGGCAGCTGGCTGAGGAAGTACAGCTCCGGCGAGAATATCTCGGTGCGCGTCAGCCGTTCCACGAACTGCTGGATCGGATCGATATAGGCGATGACCACCATGCTGAGCGCCAGTCCGGCGAACGTGCCAATGGTGCCGATCGACGCGCCAGCGATAAAGAACACGCGCATGATGGCACCGCGCGTCGCTCCCATTGTCTTCAGAATCGCGATGTCATGGCCCTTGTCCTTCACCATCATGATCAAGCCGGAGATGATGTTGAGCGCGGCCACCAGAACGATCAGGCTGAGTATCAGGAACATGGCGACGCGCTCGACCTCCAGGGCCGAAAAGAACGTCGTATTGCGCTGCCGCCAGTCGGTCAGCAGCGCTTGGCGCTCGGCCGCCCGCTCAATCGCCGGCCGCAAGGCGTCGACCGCGTCGGCGTCATGGAGGTAGATCTCGATTGCGCTCGCCTCATCCTCCGTGTTGAAGTAGATCTGCGCCTCCGAAAACGGCATGACGACGACAGTCGCGTCGTACTCCGACATGCCGATTTCGAAGATCGCTTTCACTGGATAAGCCTTAATCCGTGGCGTCACGCCCAGTGGCGTGATGCTGCCGCGCGGCTGCACGAGCGTCAGGTTCGAACCGATAGTGAGGCCGAGGTCGGTGGCCAGCCGCGTGCCGATCGCCACCCCCGGCGATTCGCCGAAGTCGTCGAAGGTCCCCAGCCGCACGTTGTCGAAGATGCCATGCACTTGCGGCAGGTCCTGCCGGCGCAGTCCGCGAACCAGCACGCCGCTCGAGGCGTTCTCGCCGCTGGCAAGGGCCTGCCCCTCGACTAGCGGAATCGCTGCATCGACGCCGGGCACGCTTGCGATGCGCTCCGCCACCGGATCGTAGTCCGTCAGTGGTGTGTCCATGGCGTTGACGATGAAATGGCCGTTGAGGCCGAGGATCTTGTCGATGAGCTCGGCGCGGAAACCGTTCATCACGGCCATCACCACGATCAGCGCAAGCACGCCCAGCATGATGCCAATGAGGGAGATCAGCGAAATGATCAATCCCGACGATCGCCGGCGCGGGCGCATATAGCGCGCGGCGATCATCCATTCGAACCGGGCGAACGGCCTGGTGCTAATCGGGGCGGCCATGCTGATCCCTGCTCCTTCGCGCCGCTCAGGCCCCGAGGCGGCCCATGACCGCATCAAGGCCCAGCGTCTCGCGCCTGCCGGTCGCTCGCCGCTTTATTTCCACCTCGCCCTTCTCCAGCCCCCTCGGCCCGACGATCACCTGCCACGGCAGCCCGATCAGGTCCATGGTGGCGAACTTGGCACCGGCCCGCTGATCGAGGTCATCGTAAAGCACCGTGATTCCGGCTTTCGTGAGGCTGTTGTAAAGGCCGCTTGCTGCTGCATCGACGGCCGGATCACCGACTTTGAGGTTGATCAGGCCGACTTCGAACGGCGCGACGCTATCTGGCCATATGATGCCAGCCTCGTCGTGGCTTGCCTCGATGATGGCGCCGACCAGGCGTGAGACGCCGATGCCGTAGGAGCCGCCGTGCACGGGCCGTTCGACCCCATCTGGCCCCGATACCATCGTCCTCATCGGCTCCGAGTACTTGGTGCCGAAATAGAAGATCTGGCCGACCTCGATACCGCGGGTATCGCGCTGCCGCTCGGGCGGCACCTCGCGCTCAAAGCGCTCCACTTCGTGCACGTCCTCCGTGGCGGCGTAGTACGACATCCACGGTGCGATCAACGGCCTGAGGTCGGCATCGTAGTCGACGTCCTCGCCAGGCACCGGCTGATCGAGGATCGCCGAATCGCAGTAGACGCCGGACTCGCCGGTCTCGGCGAGTACTACGAACTCGTGGCTGAGGTCACCGCCGATCGGCCCGGTCTCGGCCCGCATCGGGATCGCCGTCAGCCCCATCCGGCTGAAGGTGCGCATGTAGGCGACGAACATCTTGTCGTATGCAGCGCGCGCCGAGGCCTCGTCGAGATCGAACGAATAGGCATCCTTCATCAGGAATTCGCGCCCGCGCATGACGCCGAATCGCGGCCTCACCTCGTCGCGGAACTTCCATTGGATGTGATAGAGGTTGAGCGGCAGTGACCGGTACGAATTGACGTAGGCGCGGAAGATGTCGTGCACCATCTCCTCGTTGGTCGGGCCGAACAGATAGTCGCGCTCGTGGCGGTCCGAGATTCTCAGCATCTCCTTGCCGTAGTCGTCGTAGCGCCCGCTTTCCCGCCACAGGTCGGCCGGCTGGATGGTCGGCATCAGAATCTCGATGGCGCCAGCGCGATCCTGCTCCTCGCGGACGATTTGCTCGATCTTGGCGAGCACTCGTTGGCCAAGTGGCAGCCAGGAATAGATTCCAGCAGCCTGCTGACGGACCATGCCGGCACGCAGCATCAAGCGGTGCGAGACGATTTCAGCTTCCTTCGGTGTCTCGCGCAGAATCGGCAGGAAGTAGTGGGACAGGCGCATTTCAACCGCGTTCCTCGTGGCCCCGGGCGGCGCCGCAGTCAATCGGTATGGTCATGAGAACACAAGCCCTTTCGCCGGCAGCCGCGGTCGCGGGGCGGGACGGCGGCCACAAGTCGGTCGCCAACAAGGAGCCACTGGCGTACTTGGGGTCGAACACGCGATTCGCGCGAAAATTTTAGCGGCGATGCACAAATTAGTGACAAGCGGGACGAGGTTGGGTAGGTTGTTCTCCAATAACACGGGACGGGCGCCGCAATGGCTGCCAGTCCAAACAAAAAGGCATCGCGGTCTAAGTCTTGGGAGGAAGATCCCCTCGGGCGCGCCGTATGGCTGCTGCCGCAGAGTCCAGATAGCAAGGTCCAAGCGCCTTTTGGACCGTGGGTTCTAGATGAGGGGTTAAGACGCGGAACTCGGTGAGCAAGGCCGGAAGGCCTTGCTTTTTTTATTGCCTTAGGTCCAACCAGCTGCCGATCGCCTGGATGCTTAGTCCATAGACGTCGACCGCCAGCCACAGAAGCCCGACGACGGCCGCCGCCACGATCGAGGTGCCAACGGCCTTGCGCACCAGCATCGGACGTGCGGGCGCGCCCGGCATCGTGCCGAGGATCGCTTCGCCTTCTTCCTCCTGTGCCCGCGTTCCCCATGGCAGCACCGCGAACAGGACCACCCACCACACGACAAAGTAGATGGCGCCGAGGCTGACGAGACTCACGCCTCCTCCAACTCGATCAGCGTGCCCATGAAGTCCTTCGGATGCACGAACACGACACGTTTGCCGTGCGCGCCGATCTTCGGCTCGCCGTCGCCGAGGATGCGGGCACCTTTGGCCGCGAGGTCGCGGCTGGCGGCGCGCACATCGGCGACCTCGTAGCACAGATGATGAATGCCACCGAAAGGGTTGCGATCGAGAAACCCCGCGATCGGGGAGCGCTCTCCGAGCGGCGATATCAGCTCGATCCGGGTGTTTGGCAATTCCACGAACACCGTCTCGACGCCGTGATCCGGCTGGGCGACCGGATCCGACACCACGGCGCCGAGCGTCTCGCGATAAAGCGTTGCGGCTGCAGCGAGATCGGGGACGGCGATCGCGACGTGGTTGAGTCGGCCGATCATACTCCGCTCATACGACCGCCACGAGGACGGTGCAAACCGGTTTCTTGCCCCAGGTGTCCCGAATTGCGGCGCGGACCGCGCGGCGCACTGCCTCGCCGACGGCGTCCGGATCGCGCCGACGCCGACGCGGGATCGAATCGAGAGCGCCGAGCACGGCATCCATCGCGATCTCTTCCAGCGCGCGGCCACTGACATCCTCCCGCGGAAGTCCGCACAGCGTGAGGCTCGGGTCGACCGCGATGTCGCCGTTATCTTCGAGGACGATCGATACGGCGATGTGGCCGGCGAACGCCAGCCGGCGTCGTTCGGCGACCCCCACACCGTCGAGATCGCCGATGAGCATGCCGTCCTTGTAGAGGCGCCGCGCCTCGATCTCGTCGACCTGCTGCGCCGGAGGCGGCGCCAGCCGGATCATCATGCCGTCCTCGATTGTGAGGACGGTTTCGACGCCCATATCCTTCGCCAGATCGGCGTGAGCGGCCAGATGCATGGCCTGGCCGTGGACCGGCACGGCGATCTTCGGCTTGATCCAACGGTACATCTCGCGCATTTCGTCGCGTCGCGGGTGACCGGAGACATGAACCAGGCGGTCGTTGTCGGTGACGATCCGCACGCCTTGCGCGGTGAGCTGGTTCATGATCCCGTCGATGGCAACTTCGTTCCCCGGAATCTCCCGTGCCGAGTAAACGAGGAGGTCGCCGGCGGTGAGCGCTATCCGGGGGTGGTCGGCGCTGGCCACGCGAGACAGCGCCGCGCGCGGCTCGCCCTGACTACCCGTCAGGAGCACCACGATCTTGTCCGGCGGCAGGTGGGCGAAGGCATCCTCGTCCAGGAAAGGCGGCAGACCGACGAGCAGGCCAAGTTCGGTGGCGACATCGATGACCCGCCGCATGGCACGGCCGGCGACGACCAAGTTGCGATCAGCCTCAGCGGCGGCGAGCGCCACCGACTTGATGCGCCCGACGTTGGAGGCGAAGGTCGTGAAGGCCACGCGTCTACTGGCATTGCGGACAATTTCGGCAAGTTCGCGCGCGACCTCGGTTTCGCTGGGGCTCCGGCCTTCGCGCATGGCGTTGGTGGAGTCTCCGACGAGCGCGAGCACACCCTCCGCCCCAATCGCACGCAATCGCGCCGCGTCGGTCGGCGCCCCCACCATCGGGCTGTCGTCGAGCTTCCAATCGGCGGTGTGCAGGACGGTGCCAAGCGGCGTGCGGATGGCGAGCGCATGGGATTCCGGGATCGAGTGCGCGACGTTGACATATTCGACGTCGAACGGTCCGAGCTGGATGCGCTCGCCGGCCGCGACCACGTTGATCGGAACGAGCTCCGCGCCCGGCTCGCTGGCAAGTTTGGCTGCCAGCAGATGGGCCGTGAAGGCACTCGCGTGAACCGGCACGCGCAGCCGGGGCCACAAGTCGATCAGCGCCCCGAAATGATCCTCGTGGGCGTGGGTGATGACGATGCCGGTGAGGTTCGTGCGCTCTTCCTCGAGATAGGCGATGTCCGGCAGCACCAGGTCGACGCCGGGCAGGTCGACGTGCGGGAAGGAGACGCCGAAATCAACCGCCATCCACGTGCGCCGATGCGCCGGCCCGAAACCGTAGAGCCCAAGGTTCATGCCGATTTCGCCGACGCCGCCGAGCGGCATAAAGACGAGCTCATCTCGCGCGGCCACGCGGCGTCTCACCCGGCGATCATGAACACGTCACCGGCGCTGAATGCTTCGCGCGCGCCATCGGCGCGTGTGACGATCAGCCGACCCGTGTCGTCGAGATTCTCAAAGTGCCCATCGATGGTGCGGCGGTCCAGCCTAACGCGGATAGGCCCGCCAAGCCCGGTCGAGCGGGCGAGCCACGCGGCGCGCGTCGCGGCGAAACCTGCCCCGCGATCCCACAGGGCGATCTCGGCCGCCAGGCGGGCGGCTAGGGCGTGAAACAACGCCTCCCGCTCGACCGCGACACCACGGCTGGCGAAGTCGGCAAGCGGCGTATCGCCCTCGAGATCGGGATGCGATTCGCAGTTGACGCCGATGCCGACAACCACTGCCAGACGGCCGTCGGTGAGCCGCTCCCCCTCGACTAGGATGCCCGCGATCTTGTGGCCGTCGAGCAACAGATCATTTGGCCATTTCAGCGCCAGCCTCTCGGCCACTGCCGGCCCGGCGACATCGACCACCGCCTGATGGAGCGCTACGGCCGCCACGAATGAGATGGTCGCCGCCACCTCCGGCGGGGCCGCATCGATGAGCATCAGCGAGGCGGCGAGATTGCCGCGCTCGGTCGTCCAGGGTCGCTCGCGCCGGCCGCGACCATCGCTTTGCTCAGCCGCCGTGATCCACAACCCGCCCGGCTCGCCGCGGCGCGCCGCAGCGAGCGCCTCGCTGCTGGTCGACGGCAGGCTGTCGAAGGCGAGACGGCGGAAGCCTTGCGGTAGCGTTGCCATCGCCTCAGAAGAACGTCCCGGCGGCGCGCTCCGCCGCAGCGCCGATCTGACCGGCGAAGAAGACGAATAGGAGAACGAAAGCGCCGGCGACCGCCACCACCATGCGCAACTCCGTCGGCATCGACTGGAATCCGCCAACCGGCTCGTCAAAATACATGATCTTGACGATCCTGAGATAGTAGTACGCCGCTACAACGCTCGCCAGAACACCGAGCACCGCGAGCGGATACAGTCCGACCTCGATCGCCGCCAGGAAGACGTAGAACTTGGCAAAGAACCCGGC
>CAYTXI010000071.1:0-13311 GCA_964441935.1 uncultured Bauldia sp. | reverse complement strand
CAATTCAGTCCCCGGCAACGGGGACGGCAGGCGTAACTCGAGCGCCCGCCACCCCTTGGGCTTTGCCCCGGGGGCGACCGACAAGAGGCGCGGACCGCCGAAGGCCGGACCGGGACGCAAGGAAGAGTGGCATACCCTGGGCGGAAACCCGCCGCGGGAACGGAGAGGCTTGTGCGTATGAACGCTCACGCCTTCCGCGTCTCCAACCTCCCCTCAAGGGGGAGGTTAGCGGCACGAGCCTCGCCCTACCGGTGCTCCTCGACGCTCGACGCGATCAGCGCGGCGTTGAAGCGGGTGAGGGCGTCGACCTGGGTGGCGATGCCGATCACAGTATCCGGGCGGTCGAAGGCGACCACGGGCAGCTCCTCGGCGCCCGCCTCGTCGAAGGCGCGGAGCGCGGTCTCCAGCGTGTCGGTCGCCCTCAGCACCGTCGCATCGTGGCCGAGCTCCGGGGGCGCGCGCTCGCCAAGCGGGCGCATGAACTCCGACACGCGGGTGGTGCGCGCCAGCACCTGGTGCGGGCCCTCGGTCAACATGACGCCGCGCGCCTCGAGCTGGGCGTGGAACCACGAGCGGCCGAGGACGGCGAGGCCGAGGCCGTTGGCGATCGACACGGTCACCAGGAGCGCCAGCGCCAGGGCGAAGCCGCCGGTGAGCTCGAAGATCATGACCGTGGTCGAGATCGGCGCGCCGAGCACCACCGCCGCTACCGCGCCCATGCCGAGGATGGCGTAGAGGCTTTCGCTCGACGCCATGCCGGGGAAGACGCCCGCCGCGATGAGGCCGAAGGCGCCGCCGGCCATGGCGCCGAGATAGAGCGAGGGCGAGAACACGCCGCCGCCGAAGCGGGATGAGAACGTGATCGCGGTGGCGGCGGTCTTGGCGAGGATCAGCGCCAGCATCGCCAGGATCGGCAGCTGGTTCCTCAGCGCCGCGTCGGTCGCCTCGTAGCCGACGCCCAGGACCTCGGGGAAGAGGAGCGCGATCGCGCCAACCATGAGCCCGCCGACCACCGGCCGCGCGACGAGCGGCATCGGCACCGAGCGCGCCGCCCGGTCGGTCGCGATCATCGCCAACTGGAAGAGGATCGCCACCGCCGCAGCAACCACCCCGAGGAGCACGAAGGCCGGGATCTCCCAGTAGGACGTGATCTGATAGGCGGGAACGGTGAAGGCGGCCACGTCGCCGAACCAGGTGCGGGAGACCGCCGTCGCCGTCACCGACGCCAACACCAGCGGCACGAAGCTCGACGCGGAGAAGTGGGCGAGGATCACCTCCTGGGCGAAGAGGACGCCGGCGATCGGCGCATTGAACGAGGCCGACACCGCCCCGGCGACGCCACAGGCAAGGAGGGTGCGGCGCGCCGCGTCGGGCAGCTTGAGCCGCGTGCAGACCGCGGCCGACAGGGTCGCGCCGAGGTGCACCACCGGGCCTTCGCGGCCGGCGCTCGCGCCCGAGCCCAGCGACACCACCGTGGCGACGGCGCTGATGAGGCCTTGGCGGAGGCCGAGGCCCTGGCCGGACCTGAGGCGCGCTTCGACGACGTCCGGCACCGTGCCTGTGCGCCGGGCGGCGAGCAGGTAGCGCAGCATCAGCCCGACGATCAGACCGCCGGCCGCCGGCGCTGCGAGGATCACCCACCATGGTACGCCCCGCGCGGCGGTCGCCACCCGTTCGCTCATGTCGCGGAGCCACGGCCACTGCGTGAGCCCGATGCCAAGGCGGAAGAGGATGGCGGCGATGCCGGTGGCAAGGCCGACGAACGGCGCGATCAGCCACAATTCCGGCTGCCGCGTGGCGCGGAACCGGGCAAGATTGGGCGCGATCCACAGCCGGGCGGCGGCGAGGGCGGTGGCGGGCAGTTGCCGGATCATCGTTCCGCCCGAAGCGAAGCGCCTAGTCGACCTTCACCGTGCCTTGGTCGATCAGCCAGGCGACCGACTCCTTCACGGCCTCGAAGGACGTGTAGCGCGGCTGGTAACCGATCAGGCGCCGCGCCTTGTCGATCGAGCAGTTGGGGCTGTGGGCGATGTGGTCCCAGGTGGCTCTGGCTTCCTCCTCGCTGTGAGCGTCCTTCCATTGCGGCCATGGCTCGAAACGCAGGTTCGCCGGCTTACCGAACCACGCGGCCATCTCCTCGGCGTAGCCGCGGAGCGTCACGGCCGCCGGCGAGACCGCGTGGAAGGCCTCGCCGACCGCTGTGCTCCAGTTGGCGATCGCCGCCATGAACGCCTGGGCCACGTCGTCGGCGTGGACGTGGTGGACGGTCTCAAGGCCGAGGTTGGGCAGGAACAGTTCCTCGCCTCTGGCGAGCGTGGTGAAGACCGCCGGGTTGAAATGACCGGCCGGGTTGAGCGGCACCCAGCCGGGCCCGACGATATGGCCAGGATGGATGATCGTCGCCGGAAAGCCGGTCTGCCGCGCTTCTTCGATCAGGTAGGCCTCGATCGCCGCCTTCTGGATGCCGTAGTCGCCGAATGGGCGACGCGGCTGCATCTCGGTAGTGGGGACGGTAACGCTCGGCCCGTGCACCCAGATCGTGCCCGTATGGAGGAAGTGCTGGACCTCGCCGCTCAGGGCTTCAGTGATATGTTTCGCGCTGTCCAGCGTGAAGCAGATCATGTCGATGACGATGTCCGGCTTGAGGTCGCGAATGGCCTTGGCGAAGCTTCCGTTCTTCTCGGCGGCTTCGCGGTCGAGGGTGACCGTGCGGACCGATTGCCAGGCGGCGTGCGGCCAATAGGGCTGGCGCTCGCCCCGGCTGACGTTGGTGACGGCAAAGCCAGCCTTGGCCAGGCGTGGCACCAAGTACGTGCCGACGTGACCACTGCCGCCGATGACAACTACATGCGTCATTTCATGGTTCTCCCGTCTGCTCGGCGAGAGACTACAGGATCGATCGGATGGTCGCTAAGCCCGCTCCGCCCAGCGCCTCAGAAGGGCCAGCGGGCGCCCGTCGATGGCGGCAAGGCCGAGGCCGATCGCCGCCATGCCGAGGAAATGGTTGGGCGACAGGCGCTCGCCGAGGAAAGCCGTGCCGAGAAGGATGGCGCTCACCGGAATCAGGAACGTCACCAGCATCAGATTGACGGAGCCCGCCCGCGCGAGGATGCGGTAGTAGATGATGTAAGCCAGGAACGTCGACAGCGCGCCCAGACCGAAAAGCGCGCCCCAGACGTTCGCGCCCACGGTGACCAGTTGCCAGGGCCGGTCGACGATGAGGGCGATCGGCACCATCATCGCCGCAGCCGCCGTGATCTGGCCGGCGGCGGCGGAGAGCGGCGCCAGTCCCGCCCGCGAAAACCGGCGGCCGTAAACCACCGACAGAGCGTAGCTCACCGACGCGACCAGGACGGCGATCTCGGCGAAGAGGTCGGTGCCAGCCTCGCCGAGGACGTCGGGACCGATCAGGATCACCACGCCGACGAAGCCGATGCCGATGCCGGTGACGCTCGCCAGGGTCATGCGCTCGTCCCGCGTGAAGGCGTGCGCGACGACGACCGTGAACAGCGGGGTGGTGGCGTTGAGGATGGCGGCCAGGCCGCTGGCGATGTGGCTCTGACCCCAGACGATGAGACTGAACGGGACGACGTTGTTGAACACCCCCATGACGGCAAACTGTTGCCAGGTGGTGCGGTTGCCGGGCATGCGTTGACCCAGGGCGCGAACCGCGAGGAATAGCAGGCCGGCGCCGATGGACACGCGGCAGGCGACGACGGTGAACGGCGGCAACGCGGCGACCGCGACTGCATTGAAGAAGAATGAGCCGCCCCACAAGAGGGACAGCGCGACGAGAAGGGCCCATTCGAGGGGCGCCATGGTGCGGTTGATCGGCTCGGGCATGGCCGGGTCTTTGCGGGAGGCGGCACTCTAGGCAAAAGCACCGGCCCGCGCATTCCGTTTCCGTACACCCTTGGCTGCTGAATTCTTTGGCTCAGTTTCGCCATTTTGATACGGTGTGTCGCGGAGCAAGTGACGCAAGGGAGGCGACATGGCCGTGCACCCGGCGGTCGCGCCGGCCGAAGGAAACGGCGACCGGATCGCTGAGGCGCTGCCCGTCCTCAGGCGGCGCTTCGGCGAGCGCCTCGTAGAGTCCGCGGCGGTACGAGAGCAGCATGGCCAGACCACAACCTGGCTCGACAACCAGCCGCCGGATGCCGTCGTCTTCCCCGAATCGACGGCCGAGGTGGTCGAAATTGTCGAGATCGCCGACCGCTACCGGATGCCGCTCATTCCGTTCGGTGTCGGCACGTCGCTGGAGGGCCACGTCAACGCGCCGTTCGGTGGCGTGTCGATTGACATGGGCCGGATGAACCGGATCGTCGCCGTCAACAATCAGGATCTCGACTGCGTCGTCGAAGCCGGAGTCACGCGCAAGCAGCTCAATGAGCATCTCCGTGACCAGGGCTTGTTTTTCGCGATCGATCCGGGCGCAGACGCTACCATCGGTGGCATGGCGGCAACGCGGGCCTCGGGCACCAACGCGGTGCGCTACGGAACCATGCGCGACAACGTCATCAACCTCACCGCGGTCATGGCGAACGGCAACGTCGTCAAGACCGGCAACCGCGCCAAGAAATCGTCCGCCGGCTACGACCTTGCCCGCCTGCTCATCGGTTCGGAGGGGACGCTCGGCGTCATCACCGAGGTCACCCTCAGGCTCGCCGGCATACCGGAAGCGATTGCCGGCGGCGTGGTGCCGTTCGAGTCGGTGGCGGGGGCGTGCAACGCGACGATCCTGGCGATCCAGTCCGGAATCCCAGTGGCGCGGATCGAACTCCTCGACGCGCTGCAGGTCGGGGCCTGCAACCGATATTCAAAGCTCGACCTCAAGGAAACGCCAACGTTGTTCGTTGAGTTCCACGGCAGCGAAGCGACGGTCAAGGAGCAGTCCAAGGCGTTCGGCGAAATCGCACGGGAGTGCGGCGGCGGCGACTTCGCTTGGGCGGTGAGGCCGGAGGAGCGCAACCGACTGTGGCAGGCGCGTCACGACGTGTACTTCGCCGCCGCGACGCTCAGGCCCGGCGCCAAGTTGGTGGCAACCGACGTCTGCGTTCCAATCTCGCGGCTCGCCGAATGCGTCACCGAGACGATTGCCGACATCGAAGCGGCCGGCCTTACCGCGCCGATCGTCGGCCATGTCGGCGACGGTAACTTCCACGTGACGCTGCTCGCCGACATGAGCGACCGCGACGAGGTTGCCAGGGGGCATGCGTTTATCGACCGGCTCAACCGGCGGGCCATCGACATGGACGGCACCTGCACCGGTGAGCACGGCATCGGTCAGGGCAAGATGGTGTATCTCGCCCGCGAGACTGGCAAGGGACTCGATATCATGCGGGCGATCAAACAGGCACTTGACCCGAAAGGGATCATGAACCCGGGCAAGATCGTTGCGGCAGCCTGACCGGCGTGGCGATCGATCGGCAGGGAGGCCGCGCTGAGCAGGCTTTACCTGATCGTCGGAGGTGCTGTCGTCGTCGCGTTGTTCGCGGCGCTGATCGTGCCGTGGTTCGTCAACTGGGACAACTACAGGACGACCTTCGAGATCGAGGCCGAGAAGATCCTCGGCCAGCCCGTACGCGTCGAAGGCACCGCCGCGGCGAGCATCCTGCCGTCGCCGTCGCTCACCTTCACCGACGTTGAGGTCGGTGACGTCGGCGGCGAGCCGATGCTGACGGTCGATCGGTTCTCGGTCACCATCGAGATGATGCCGCTTCTGCAGGGCGAGATTCGCGTCGTTGCCATGAAGCTCGAGCGGCCGCGGCTCAAGGTCGCGATCGACGCGTCCGGCAGGGCAGACTGGTTCGAGCGGAGTGAAGCGTCGGAGGCGCTCGACCCGGAGAAGGTGGTCCTCGAGGGCGTCGAAATCAGCGACGGCTCGCTCACGTATGCCGACGCTCGCTCCGGCGTCGCGCTGGTGTTCAACAGGATCAACGCCGCGGTCGAAGCCCGCACGCTTTTGGGTCCATGGCGGATCGAGGGCAGCTACCTCGAAGGAAACGAACGCGTGCCATTCAGCTTCGCCACCGGTCTGCGCCTCGACGACGGAACCATCCGCGTGAAGTCGAACTTTAGCCCGGCGCGCTTTCCCTTCGACGTGGCGGCCGACGGCGTTATCGGCGACCGGGCCGAGACAGGTCTCATGTACCGCGGCACCTACATGGTCACCGAAGTCGACACGACGGCCGCGGACGCGACCACCGGCGAGTTCGCCGGCCTGCGCAGCGAAGGCGCCTTCACACTGACCCGCGCCGAGCTCGAGGTCGACAAAGCGGTGGTGTCAGACGGGCCGCCCGAGCGCCTGGTCAGCGTGGCCGCAACGCTGACCGTGAGGTTCGGCGAGCGGCCCTCGTTCGAGGCGACGGCGGAGGCGCGCCACATCGACCTCGACCGCATGTTCGGTGGGGGGCCGAGCGAGCCCGTCGATGCGGCCGGGGCGGTTGAGCAGGTGGCCGGGCTCGTGTCCTCGCTGCAGATTCCCGATATCCCCGGACGGATCGTCGTCAACGTTCCGGCAATCGTCGTCGGTGGATCGGTCATCCAGGACGTCAGACTGGCTGCAAGGCCGGCGGTGGGCGGTTGGCAGATCGACAGCATCCGCGCGCGGCTGCCCGGCCAGGCGCGGCTCGACGCCCACGGCATGTTGACGACTGACAAATCCTTCGGGTTTCTCGGCGCGGTGCACTTTTCGGTGGCCCAGCCGGCCACTTTCGCCGCCTGGTGGCGCGGGCGGACACAGCCGGAGGCCGGCCGCCTGCTGGCCGCCTTTGACCTCGCCGGCGAGGCGGACATTGCGCCAGGGCAGCGCCTCTCGGTCGACAACATCGTCGCGCAGATCGGAGGCGCCACGATCACCGGGCGGTTTGCCTGGAGCGAGTCGCCACGTGATCGGCACCGCCATCTCGGCACCGACCTCCAGGCCGACCGCATCGACTTCGTCCAAGTCAAGGCGCTGGCCGAACTGCTCGTCGGCCGCAACCTCACCAACACCGCCGTTTTGGCCGACAGTTACTCCGTGATCGTGCAGGCGGGGGCGCTCGACGTGGGCGACGTCCACATGAGCGACGTTGCCATCAACGCTGGCTACTCTGACGACTCGCTGACGGTCGTCCGGTTTGGCATCGGCGATATCGGCGGGGCCAGCTTCCGGGTGACCGGCGGCCGCATCGACAACGTTACCACCGCGCCGCGCGGGCGCCTGGTGGCCGAACTGTACGCGCCGCGGCTCGACGGGTTGTCGCGGATCGTCAGCCGCTTCGCGCCAAACGCAGGTTTCGCGCGCTGGCTGACGGCAGCGGCACCGGCGTTGGCGCCGGCTGCCTTCACGGCGCGCATCGCCGCGCCCGGTGAGGAGGGCGGAACAGGGTTCAGGATCGCGCTCGAGGGTGCCGCCGGGGCTACGGCTTTCGACATCGTTGCCGACTCAAGGGGAAACCTGGCGGACTGGCGGAGGGCGCCGGCGCGGCTGTGGGTGCGCCTCGATTCGCCGGAGACTGCCGGGCTCGCCCGGCAGGTCGGCCTGGCCGCGGTGGCTCTCGATCAAGACGCTGGCACCGGCATCACGGTGGAGGGGAGCGGGGTCCCCGGGGAGGGGCTCGAAACCGCCGTCACAGCCGACATCGCCGGCCTCAGCGCACGCGGGTCGGGCAAGCTCGCGATCACTGCCGACCTCACCGCGGCTTTCGCCGGCTCGTTCGCTGTTGAGAGCAACAACCTCGATCCACTGATCGCGATGGCCGGGCTTGGCATCGCCGGTGCTGCTAACGGGACGGCCGTCGACGTGGCGGGAAACGTCGCGGTGGGGGCCGACGGCGCGAATCTCGAATGGCGGAATGGCCGGGTCAGCGGGCACGCCGTTGGGGGCAAGGTGCGGTTGACGCGCGCCAGCGACCAAACCTGGCGGATCGACAGCCAACTCGACGTCGATGAGGTCGACCTCGGCTGGATGATGGCGCTCGGCCTCGGCTTCGCGCCGATGCCGACCGGCGACCCGGCGGCGCCGTGGTCGAAAACGCCGTTCATTTCGCCGGTCTACGGCTTCGTCTCGGGCAAGCTCGCGGTCGATGCCGATCACATGCAGGTCGGCGAGGACCTCGACATCGCCAATGTCAGCCTCGACGTTCAACTGCAGCCGCAGCGTATCGATATCGACCTTTCGGCGGGTCAACTCGCAGGGGGCGGCGTCACCGGCGGACTTTCGATCCACAACGTCGCCGGCAACGCCAACCTCAACGCGCGTTTCAACCTCAAGGGGGCGGCGCTGGAGTCGTTCGCCTGGCAGCTCGATGGCCGATCGGTCGCGACCGGCGAGTTCGACCTGTCGGCGAACTTCGAGGCGACGGGACGGTCGCCGGCCGGGCTCGTGTCGAGCGCCACCGGCGGCGGTGCTTTTTCAATTCGCGACGGCGAGGCGCGCTACGTCAATCCGAACGCTGCGCGCTTGGTGGTGCGCGCGGCCGACCTCGGACAGCAATACAGCGAGGACGCACTCGAGTTGTCGTTCACCGAGGACATCGACGCGGACTCGCTGAGATTCGATCAGGTCGATGGCGCTTTCGCGATCGCCGCAGGCGCGGTTCGCGCCAAGAACGTGACGCTGAGAACCGCGGGCGTGGAGGCTTCGGGCAACGCGGTGGTCGACTTCAATACCTTGACGCTCGTCAGCGACTGGACGCTGGCGTTCGAACCCGGCGACACGAAGGTCGAGGGAACCGATCCGCGCGTCGGTATCGTGTTCCGTGGCCCGCTCGTGGCACCCAGCCGGTCGATCGACGTCCTGCCGCTCGCCTCGTACCTCAACATGCGCCAGGAAGCGCGCATGCTCGAGATCATTGCCATGGAGGAGGCGACGCGGGCAGAAAACGACCGGCTGTCACGTCTCACCCGCAAGCTCACGGAAGACGACGCGCGCCGGGCCCGCAAGGCCCGCGAGGCAGCAGAGGCCGAGGCGCGGCGGCGAGCCGCCGTGCTTGCTGCGGCGGTGGCGGTCGAAGAGCTGCATGTCAACCGCGAGATACTTGCCGAGCGGCGCAGGGTGGCGGTGTTGAGGCGTTTCGCCGAGACCGCGGCGGCGGAGGGGAACGCCGCAGCACAGGCCGCCGAGGATGCGGCCCGGCACGCCTCCGCGGAACGCGAGCGCGCGAGCGCCGCCGATGCGGCGCTGTCGCGTGCTCTCGCTGCCGAGAACGACGCGGCGAAGAAGGCGCAAGAGACGGCTGATGCTCTTGCCGAGGCCCGTGCGGCGGCGGAAGCGGCGGAGCGCACGGCGGAGGCTGCCGCCGCGGAGGCCGCGGCGGCAGACGAGGCGGCCGCTGCGGCGATCGCGGCCGAAAGCGAAGCTCAGTACCGCGCCGTGGACGCCGTGCCCAAGAAGGAGGCGGCTGACGCGGCGCTTGCGACGGCCGCGGCGGAAGCGAGTTCGGTCGGCGGCGCGGCCGACGAGGCCGAGGGCCGCGCCGCCAAGACCACTGAAACGCTGGAGTCGGCCAGAGCCGTCGTCGTCGAGGCCGACGCCGCGCTTGGGGCCGCGGAAAGGGTGCTCAGCGACGCGGAGGCCGGCCTCGCGGCTGCTCAGGTCGCCGCTGACGAGAAGAACCAGTCAGAGGCGATGGCGACCGATGCCGCGAATGCGGCCACTATACGTAAGCAGGAGGCCGATGACCGGGCGGTGAGCGCTGGGGACGACGTGGCCGCCGCGGCCGCGGCGCGGGACGCCGCCAGCGAGCGGGTCAAAGCCGCCCAGGCGGCGGCCGAAACCGCTGTTGCAGCGGCGGAGGAGGCCGAGTCGATCGCTCGGCAGGCGGCGGTCGTCGCGGCCAGCCTCCTCGGCGACGAGGATCGGAGCGAACAAACCAGCACGACCGCGCGCGACATGGAGGCCCTTGCAGCCAGCCGGGCCGCTGAGAGGCGGAAAGCGGCCGACGTTGCGCAGCGGGCGGCGGCCGCGACGCGTGCACACCGAGACCTTGCCGAGGCGACGCTGTTGGCGGCCAAGAAGACCGCAAGCCAGGCAGACGCAGCCGCCGCCGCCGCCGCCGAGGCCGCGGACGCGGCTGCCGCTCTGTCCCGGCAAGCCGCCGCTGACAACCAGGCGGCGCTCGAGGTGCTCGTCGCGGCCAGCGCGACCCGTGACGCGGCGACCACCGAGGTGAGTGTCCGCAAGGCGACCGTGGAGGCGGCGGCGGGCGCGCTCGCCGAAGCGGAAGCCGCAGCGAGCGCTGCGGCGGCCGTAGCGGCGGCCGCCAGTGCCGAGGCGAACAGCGCCCTGGACGCGAAGTCTGCCGCCGAGGCTGAGGCGGCGCGAGCCGCATCGGCGTTGGCGACTGCAGAACAGGCTCTCGCCGCAGCGAGCGCGGCCAAGACAGCGGTACTCTCGGCGCAGGAAGCGGCGCGAGGAAACGCCGGTTCGGCGAGGGCGGCGGCCGAGGCCGCGTCGGCGCTCATGTCCGAACGCCTCAGCGCCAACGAGGCGGCTGAGACCGCCCTTGCCCAGGCGCGCGACGAATCGCAGGCCGCGCAGCGAGACAAGAGCGCCGCCGACTTCGCGGTGCGGGAGGCGGTGGACGCTGCGAAGACGGCCAGTGCGGAGGCCCAGGCAAAGGCCGCGGCGGCCGACGCGGCAAGTGAGGCAGCAGAGCGGGCGGCGCAGGAGGTGGGTCCGTTCGACACCGGCGCTGCGTCCCCGGTTCCGGTGCCGGTGCCTTCGGCAATGCCGAAGCCACGCCCGGACGATGGGCGCTCGTCGCTCGCTCGGAGCGCCGAGCCGCTTGCCATCACGCCAGTGCGATAGTTGCGCCCGCGCTTACCCGCCGGCTGCCCTTGCCCGGTACCAGTCGAGGACGAACACGCGACAAGCGGCGGACAAGCTGGCGCCAGATTGGCGCTCGCGGTCGACGGCGGTCACGAGGGCGGCGACGCTGGTCGCCCGAGCCGCCGCGATCTCAGCCAGCCCTTGCCAGAACGGCTCCTCTAGCGAAACGCTGGTGCGGTGCCCTGATACGGTGATCGATCGCTTGGTCACGGTGGCGGGTTTCCGATCATCGCGGTCGCGGTGGTTGCCGCGGCGATGACTGCCCCGCGACCATCCGAGCAAGAGTCACGTGGGTCGGATCATGTCTTCGGGTTGGACCATGCGGTCGAACTCCTCGGCCGTGACGTGGCCGAGGCGCACTGCCTCTTCCTTGAGGGTAGTGCCGTTCCGGTGGGCGGCCTTGGCGATCTCTGCGGCGTTGTCGTAGCCGATCTTTGGCACGAGCGCGGTGACCAGCATCAGCGAGCGCTCCATCAGCGACCTGATGTGGGCCTCGTTGGCCCCTATGCCGACGACGCAGCGGTCGGTGAAGCTCGTCGCGGCGTCGGCGAGGAGGCGCACCGACTGGAGGAGGTTGTACGCCATCAGCGGGTTGTAAACGTTGAGCTCGAAGTGGCCCTGGCTACCGGCGAACGTGATCGAGGCGTTGTTGCCGAAGACCTGGATGCACACCTGCGTCAGGGCCTCGACCTGAGTGGGGTTGACTTTTCCGGGCATGATCGACGAGCCCGGCTCGTTTTCTGGCAGGGACAGTTCGCCGAGGCCGGAACGGGGGCCGGAGGCCAGCAAGCGGATGTCGTTGGCGATCTTGTACAGGCTCACCGCGACAGCGTTCAGCGCGCCGTGGGCGAAGACCATTGCGTCGTGGGCGGCAAGCGCCTCGAACTTGTTAGGTGCGGTCGTGAACTTCATCGCGGTCAACGCAGCGATGCGCTCGGCGATGCGCTGGTCAAAGCCAACCGGGGCGTTGAGGCCGGTGCCGACGGCAGTTCCGCCCTGGGCAAGCTCCATGAGCCGGGGGAGCGACTGCTCGATCCGCTCGATGCCGTTCTCGACTTGCTGGGTGTAGCCGGAGAATTCCTGGCCGAGGGTGAGGGGGGTGGCGTCCTGGATGTGTGTGCGCCCGATCTTGATGATGCCGGCGAACTCTTCGGCCTTGTCGTTGAGGGCGTTCCTGAGCTTCTGCAGCGCGGGGATCAAACGGTGGTGGATCTCCTCCGCAGCGGCGACGTGCATCGCGGTCGGGTACGTGTCGTTCGACGACTGACTCATGTTGACGTGGTCGTTGGGGTGGATCGGCGTCTTGGAGCCGACAATCCCGCCCAGGATCTCGATCGCGCGGTTGGCGATGACCTCGTTGGCGTTCATGTTCGATTGCGTGCCCGAGCCGGTTTGCCAGACGACCAGCGGAAAGTGATCGTCAAGCTTGCCCTCGGCGACCTCCTGCGCGGCCTTGACGATGGCTTCGCCGATTCTCGGATCGAGTCGTCCGAGGTCCATGTTGACCTCGGCGGCGGCGCGCTTGATCAGACCCAGGGCGCGGACAATCGGCGCCGGCTGCCCTTCCCAACCGATCGGAAAATTCTGGCGCGAGCGCTCGGCCTGGGCGCCCCAATAGCGGTCGGAGGGCACCTCGATCGGGCCGAACGTGTCGGTCTCGACGCGGGTGGGCGGGTCGTCTGTGGACATGGCCGGCTACTTCTTGCGAAATGCGTCGAGGCTGACGACATCGGCCGCCTCGCGCTCGCTATCGTCTTCACTGGTCTCGGCGGCAGTGCCGGTGCCGTCGGTGACAGACGCCTCGTCGGCGATCGGAAGCGGTTGCGTTTGCGTCTCGTCGGGCGCCAGCTCGCGCGGGTCTGTCCTGGCGATCGTCTCGAACTGCAGGCCGAACTGAACCGACGGGTCAAAGAACCCCCTCAAGGCCGTGAACGGGACCAGCAGCCGCTCTTGCACGCCATCGAACGAGAGCGCCACCTCGAAGGCGTGCTCGGTGACTGCGAGGTCCCAGTACTGGTGCTGGAGGACGATGGTCATCTCGTCCGGATGCTGGTCGAGCAGGCGGCTCGAGATGCGCACACCGGGGGCACGCGTGGCGAAGGCGATGAAGAAGTGATGTTCGCCGGGGAGCCCGGTGCGGGACACCTCGGACAGAACCTTGCGCACGACACCGCGCAGGGCGTCCTGCGCGAGGATATCGTAGCGGATCAGGTCTTCTGGCATCCGTTCGGCCGGCCCCGACGCCAAGATCGGAGCCGCATGGCGGAACTGGGGCGGCCCCGGAGAATCAAGTGGAGGCTTCTGTTGCCAGGTGCCTCCGAACCCCGCCTTACGGTGCGACCCGCAAGGGCTTGAGATGAGGTTGTCTCACCGCTTACGCAGCGAGGCGAGCCTCGGCATAGTTGTCGTTGGCAACTATGAGATGGCCCGATAACGGTGGAACCATGCCGGGCAAAAGCCCATCCTTTACGCCCTCGTCGATCCTATTTCGCCCCCGT
>CAYTXI010000070.1:10757-13405 GCA_964441935.1 uncultured Bauldia sp. | reverse complement strand
CCGCCTTGATCGCCGCCTCGACGCAGCGGCACAGGAAATCGTGCTCGGTGCGGGTACCGTCCTCCGGCGACCACTCAACGTCGTCGGTGTGGTTGCGCGCCCGCGTGACGCTGGAGATGACCGCCTCGTAGACCTGTTCCGGCTCCATGTTGAGCTTGAACTTCATGTGCAGCGGGCTGGTCGAGATGAAGGTGTGGATACGCCGCCGCTCGGCATGCCGCAATGCTTCCGCCGCGCGGTCAATGTCTTTGGCGCCGGAACGGGCGAGCCCGCAGACCACCGCGCGCTTGGTCACCTTGGCGATCTCCGACACCGATTCGAAATCGCCTTCCGAGGCGATCGGGAAGCCGGCCTCGATGACGTCGACGCCCATCTCGTCAAGGAGGTCGGCCACCTGCAGCTTTTCCGCAAGCGTCATCGACGCGCCGGGCGATTGTTCACCGTCGCGCAAGGTGGTGTCGAAGATGACGACGCGCTGCTTCTCGGGCGCCGCCTGGGTGGAAGTACTCATCGTTCCTGTCCTTCTGATCTCTCCGCCCGCTCGTCACGGGCCGCTCACCGGGTTGTCGCTGGAAGCGCTCCCCTGAGTGTCCGCCCGCCAGAAAAAGGGCTGTCGACGCTCAGGGGCGTCTAAGGAGCAGGATCAGGCCGAGGAGCTGGCCGCCGGCCAACCACGAGCCGGCGCCGAGGATGTCCCTCGCCGCCGCCGGGTCGCATGGCCGCACGCCTGCACTCATCTCGGTTCAACTCCATCATCGGTCTCTCGATCAATACGATCGACCGTGGGGGTTAAGGTCCAGTTTTCGGACGCGCTGTTGTAGCCAATCCGGGGGCGCGTGGGCAAGTTGAAACCGCGGCCCCGACGAATATTGCACCGCGGGAACGTGTTATCGTCGGTCCACAGATGGAGGAACCCCCATGATCCGCAGACTGATGATTGCAACGGTCTTTGCCGCGTTTGTCACGCCGGCCCTGGCGTTTCAGTGCCCCGGTGACATGGCCAAGATCGACGCTGCCCTCGAGACCGCCGAACTCTCCGAGCCCGACATGGCCAAGGTGATGGAGCTGCGGGCGAGGGGTGAGGAGCTGCACAGCGCCGGACAGCACCAGCAGTCGGTGGACACTCTCGCCGAGGCGATGGAAATCCTGGGCATCATGTGAGTGTCGCGGGGGCGGCAGAATTGCCGCCCCTGCCGCCGTCGTTCAGCCGAAAGCGTAGGCCGCGAACAAAACGGCAAACAGGGCGGAGAGCCCCGCCGCCGGCCCCAGCAAAGGCAACCGGGCGGTGGCCGCGGTGTTGCCCCGGCGCACCTCGGCGTATGTCCACAGGATCAGGCCGATAGCCACCGTAAGCGTCAGGATGAAGACGAACTTCACCCAGAACAGGCCGGGTAAGTTCGCGAACCCGTTCCATTCACTCCACACCAAGATTAGCCCCGTGATCCACAAGAGCGCCACGCCGATCGCCGTGACGTTGGCGAACAGGGGGCCCAGGCGGCGGATCGTCGCCGCCTGCTCATCGGGCATGGACTGGGCCTTGCGCATAAGAACGCTGCTAGCGAGCCCGCCGCCAGCGCCGATGATCAGGCCGACGAAATGCAGAAACAGGATGAAGTCGTTCATGGTGGGCCTCTCCGCTTGGCCGCCTTCCCGCAGTGGACCGTGATCTAGCATAAGTCGACTGGCTCACAGCAGCTGCGCGATCACACCGCGAGCGTTCCCTCCGCGGCGACGACCGCGTCGCCGCCGATGCGCACCGTCGCGATGGCCCCGTCCTCTACGTCGAGCTCCAGCACCATCCGGCTCGGCCGGCCGATCTCCAAGCCCTGCTCGATGACGTAGCGGTGGGCACCACCGGGCGGCTGGTCGAACCGGTGGACGACACCGGCAAACGCCGCCGCGGCGCTGCCCGTCGCAGGGTCTTCGTAGATGCCGATCGCCGGAGCGAACATGCGCCCGTGGAAGTGGTTCTCGTTCTCTTCCGTTTGCCTGCAATAGACGTATGCGGCAGTGTCGCCGAAAGCGGCGGACCAGCCCGACGCTGCCGGGTTCACCCTGGCGATGGCCTTGAGATCGCGCACGGGCACGAACATGTAGTCGAGACCTGCGGTGAAGGCACTTGGTTCGTGGTTCTCGAAACCGATCTCGGCCGGCACCAGACCCAGCGCCGCCGCGACCATCTCCCGGTCGGGATCTGCCTCGACCACCGCCGGCAACCGGGGCGCGTCGAACATCGCGTGGCCGGTGTCCTCGCTCCTGACAAACGCGCCGCAGCGGATTGGCCCAACCGGCGCCTCCAGCACCAGCATCTGCTCGTGACGTTCCGGGTTGCCGGCGGCGACGCGCCGGGCAAGCGCCACCGCCGTTCCGACCAGCGGATGGCCGGCAAACGGAAGCTCACCCTTCGGCGTGAAGATCCTGACCCTGGCGCTGTGCACCGGATTTTCCGCCGGCAGAACGAACACCGTCTCCGACAAGTTGAACTCGCGGGCGATCGCCTGCATGCGCGCCGGGTCGAGCCCGTCGGCCTCGAACACCACGGCCAGCGGGTTACCGGCAAGCGGCGTGTCGGTGAACACGTCGAGGATAGCGTAGGAATAGGACACCGCGCGTCACACCCCCCGAAGCGGACCGGCGCTTGTCGCCCG
>CAYTXI010000070.1:0-10657 GCA_964441935.1 uncultured Bauldia sp. | reverse complement strand
ACCAGCCACCGCGACACTATTCCGGCGGCAATGCCGGCGCCGCGCTTGCCGCGGGCGCGTTCTTCGGCTTCGCGCTCGGGGCTCTAGCGACGCCGTACTACTACCCGCCCGCATATCCATACCCCTACGTGTACGCGCCGCCTCCGCCGCCCGCGCCCATCTACTACCCGCGCACGGCCAACACGCACGTCACCTGGTGCTACAGCCAATACGGCAACGCGTACAATCCGGCGACGAACCTATGGCGGGACATCTACGGTGGCTGGCACCCCTGCTACTGAGCCGGCGTTCGCCCGTTGATCCTCAAGACCGCGTCTAGTCGATGCGGCCCTCGTCGCGATACATGACCTTGTGGCGCTGCTCGCGCACCCAGGTCTCGATGTCCTCGGTGCTCATGTAGTTGTCCCTGTTGAAGGCATCCCAGCCAACGATTTGGGAGAGGGACTTCTTCCAGCGCTTGTAGGCCGGCTTCAGCGAGTGGCCGAACAGCATGATGTCCAGCACCGACAGGTCGTCGGGAATGCCAAGCAACGGCTTCAGGTCGCGCTGCGCCTGCTCCTGGCCGATGGCGGTCACCCACCAGACATTGTAGCCGAGCGCCGCCGCAGCGAGATGCGCCGACATGGTCGCCGCGGCAACGCTTTGCAGCAGGATGCGCTCGGCGTTTTCGTGATACTGCCGGTCGAGGTCCGAGCCGTCGCGCAGGATCGGAAAGGCGCGTGTGAAGCGGAAGTCGGCGACCACCACGATGAAGCCCGGCGCGGTCTCCAGCCCGCGGTAGTTCGGCGTCGGGAACTTCATCTTCATCTTGGCGCGCCGGCGCTGCTCGGCGACGAAATAGTCGGCAATCGCCTTCTTCGTCTCCGGCTGGGTGATGACAATGAAGTGCCACGGCTGGGCGTTGGCGCCCGATGGTGCGTGCCGGGCAACCTCCAGGATCATGTCGTAGTGCGCGCGCGGGATCACCGTGTCGGGCTTGAAAGCCCGGCTGGTCATGCGGCTTTGCGCGATCCCACGTAAGGCTTCGTATCGGTCGGTAGCAGCGACGGTGCTTGCGTCGATCATGACAAGATCCTCCCGCACCAAGCCTCGCCGCTTGGCCGCCTCAGTTCTTCTCCTTGTCCACCAACGCCCCGGCCTTGATCCACGGCATCATGGCGCGCAGCTGCCGGCCGACCTCCTCTATGGGATGGGCGTCGTTCATCCGCCGGATCGCCTTGAATTTCGGCTGCCCCGCCCTGTTCTCGCGCATCCATTCGGAGGTGAAGGTGCCTGTCTGGATGTCCTTGAGGATACGGCGCATCTCGGCGCGGGTCTCTTGCGTGATCACGCGCGGGCCCGACATGTACTCGCCGTACTCGGCGGTGTTCGACACCGAGTAGTTCATGTTGGCGATGCCGCCCTCATAGATCAGGTCGACGATCAGCTTCACCTCGTGCAGGCATTCGAAGTAGGCCATCTCCGGCGCGTAACCCGCTTCGACCAAGGTCTCGTATCCGGCGCGGATCAACTCGACTAAGCCGCCGCAGAGTACCACCTGCTCGCCAAAGAGATCCGTCTCGCATTCTTCGCGGAAGGAGGTCTCGATGATGCCGGAACGCCCGCCGCCGATGGCCGCGGCATAAGACAGGCAAAGGTCGTGCGCGTTACCCGAGGCGTCCTGAGCGATCGCCATCAGGCAGGGCACGCCGCCGCCCTTCTGGTACTCACCGCGCACGGTATGGCCCGGCCCCTTGGGCGCAATCATGATGACGTCGACAGTCTTCTTCGGCTCGATCAGGTTGAAATGGATGTTGAGGCCGTGAGCAAAGGCAATCGCCGCCCCATCGCGAATGTTGGGGCCGATGTGCTGGGTGTAGATATCAGACTGCAGCTCGTCCGGCGTCAGCATCATGACGACATCGGCCCACTTCGCCGCGTCGGCCACGCTCTTCACCTTGAGGCCGGCGGCTTCCGCCTTGCCGGCCGATGCTGACCCCGGCCTCAATCCGATGACCACCTCCTTGACCCCGGAGTCCGTGAGGTTGAGGGCGTGGGCGTGGCCCTGGCTACCGTAGCCGATGATAGCGACCTTCTTGGCCTTGATCAGGTTGAGATCGGCATCCCGATCGTAGTAGACGCGCATGGGCAAGCCCCGCTGTGAGGATGGCGGACGATCCGCCGGTTCTATTCGGCGGACAACGGCAGGACAAGCCCATCGAAGTTATTGGCAGCCTGCTAGCCCCCGCGGGCGGACTTAAGGCCGCTAGTTCAGCACCGACACGATGTTGGAGAAGTCGTCCGTCCAATAACGAACATTGGAATCCGTTTCGGCCACCTGCCAGCCAGGTTCCTCCAAGAGCCCGGACAAATTGTCCGACGGATAGGCGAGCACGAGCCATGTTGAGGCCGCCTTATCATGGAGTTCGCTCTCCTCCTCCGACACCTCGCCATCGCGGCGAACTGCGGCCACAACGCCGAGTTCATCCGCCAGATCGGCCAAAACCGGCTCCAGATTGACGTAGCGGTTGGAGATGTTGAAGGCGATCGCTCCGCCTTCCTTCAGCTTTCTCAGGTAAGTCTCGACCGCCTCGCGGGTCACCAAGTGCACGGGAATGGCATCTGACGAGAAGGCGTCGGCAACGATGAGGTCGAACGCCCCGTCCGACATGGTGGCAATCGTCAGACGGGCGTCGCCGAGGTGGATCTCGGCGTCGGCCGGGCATTCCGACAGGTACGTGAAATAGCGGTCGGCGACATCCACGACCACCGGGTCGATCTCAAGGAAGTGCCAAGTATCGCCAGGGGCGCCGTAGCAGTTGATGGTGCCCACGCCGAGACCCATAGCCGCGACCTCGTGACGCCGATCATCTCCGAGGTACGCTTCGGCAACATCCCCGAAGGGGCCGGATTCCGTGTAGTAGGAGGTTGGATCGAGCCAGTCGCCGTCCTGCGTGCCATGGAGAGTGGTACCGTGAAAATAGTCGCGCCATCCGGACGTGTACTCGACCACGCGGCTCACGCCGAAAAAGCTGCGATCACGAAAGACCGTATTGCCGTCACGTTGACCGTAAAGGGGCGCGGCCACCAGCAGGGCGGCGACCCACACACCGAAACGAATCGGCCGCGCCGACCACGCGAGACCGGCGAGCGCCGCCACGACCGTGAGAGCGACCCGTCCGACGTCGTCCTCGCCGTAGCTCTCCGGCACGATCGCCCAAATAGCGCCGGCGCCCGCCGCAACCGGCAGGATTACGTCGAGAACACGCTCGTGCAATCCGCGTCCGTGATCCACGCCGGGTCGCAGCAGCGCCACTAGGACCAGCGCGATCGGGTACTCGAGCACCAATGGAAACACCAACGGCGCGACGATGGCGTTAAACAAGCCACCGGCAAGCCCTCCGACCGACATCCACAGATAGAACTCGGTCAGGTCGCTCGCGCGCGGCCGCAACCGAACAAGCTCGCCGTGACACACCATGGCCCCGACAAAGAAGGTGGCGAGGTGGAGGGCTATCGTCAGCCACGCGGAGCCGACCTCGCCCCACAGCATCACCAGGACCAGCGGCAGGAGCAGGAACGGCAACGCCGAAACCATGGCATTGTGTGGCAGCAACTGCCTGCGCGCGAAGACCAGGATGAACGTCAGGAGATAGAGAGCCAGCGGAACCACCCACAGGAGCGGCACGGCCGCCACGTCGGTAGTCAGGTACGTGGTGACGCCGAGCAGCAGGCTCGACGGTGCAAAGGACAGCGCCAGCCACCGCAGCCTGAGGGCACCGCTTGCCGCAGGGAGCGCATCAGCCGGATTACTATCCGACCGTCGAACGGGCGCATACCCGGCTGACGGATACGGCGTGTATGCCTGCCAAAGCACCAGCGAACAGATCGTTACCAACGCGGCGAACAGCACATAGCCGGAGCTCCATATGCTGGCCTGCGCCGCCAACCCGATGTTGGGCTCAATGAGAAACGGGTAGGAGCCGAGCGCCAACAAACTGCCGACGTTGCTCGGAACATAGAGGAAGTATGGGTCCGCCGCTTGCGTATGCCCCGTTCTGGAAAACCACGTCTGCAGCATCGGCGCAGTCGCCGACAGGAGCACGAACGGAGCCCCGACGATGACGACGAGCGCCCCCGTGATCCACAAAACGGCATTCGACTCCTCGGGGGGATTCCAGCCGACCGGCAGGACAAGGGGCAAAGCCACGAACGACATCGCGAGCAGAACCAGATGCACGAGCGATTGCCGGCGCACGCCGAGCCAGCGTGTGACCAAGTGAACATAGAGGTAGCCAACGAGAAGCGCCGCCTGAAAGAACGCCATGCAGGTTACCCAGACGGCCGGCGTCCCACCGAGCAAGGGCAACATTGCCTTGGCGACCAGAGGCTCGACAGCGAACATCAGCGCCGCACTCGTCAGCGAGGTGAGCGCAAACGCCGACACGGCGAGGACCGGTGCAATGGAGACGCTGGCGCCTCGCCGAAACGGTGGACCCAGGGCCGCGTCAAGGTCGATCATGTCGGTCATGGCGTCGTTCCCAACCGGGCGCAAACCCGTCGGCCGCGGTGACAGATATCTTTAGGCTCGGCTGTCTTAAGGGGCCAAATGGAGACCGCGATTCAGGTTAATGCTGCCCGCCCGCTGAAGCGGCGTTGGAAATCGAGAGATGACTTCGGACGATCGCGGAGCCAAGTCTCAGTCGAGCGCCCGCCACCCAAAGGCCAGCAGCGGCCGCGCCCGCTTGGTGAAATCGACGATGGCTTCGGCAAGCTTTGGACTTGTGATCAGCTTCGCCGGAAGCGGCTCTTCGACGATCAGCGACTTGAGGCGTATGGAGCCATCCAGCGGCCCGCCCTTGAGCGCCTCGAAGCCACGTGGGATCCGGCTGAGCTGGCTCCCCGTCTCAAGGGTAAGGCCGGCCCTGTCGAGCTTGCCGATGACCGCCGAGAACGCTTTCCCGCCGCCCGATGCCATCGCCTTCCTGAGGCGCGTCAAATCCGCCGGCTCGGGCCGGTAGAACCCGGCGGCAACGAACGAGCCCTCTGGATCGACGTGGATGTAGACGAGGCCGTTATCCATCTTGGCGCCCGATCGAGTCATCACGGCGCCGCAGTGGGTCTTGTAGGGGCTCTTGTCGCGGGCGAAGCGAACGTCGCGGTGGATGCGGAAGATCGAGCGCTTGCCGTCCGCCTTGATTGGGACGCGCGCCTTGGCGAACCGCCCCGTCAGCTCGTCGAGGAGCGCGACCATCGGGTCGAGGACGTCGCGCTGGTAGAGCGGCTTGTTCTGGTCGAACCAAGTCTTGTCCTGATGAAATTTCAGGGCTTTGAAGAAGCCGAGCGCATCCTTGCCAAAGCCCGCGAACTGAGCCACCGCCCTCACCTCAATCCGTCAGAGTGACACCCTGGATAAGGTCGCGGTAGCGCCCGCGCCCCAGCCTGGCGACCATACGGAACGGCAGGCTCTCGGCAAGCCCGGGCATTGTTCTGTCCAGACGATCAAGTGCCCGCCCGACCCGCGAGACCTCATCGCCGCCACCGTTCGTCCGATAGAACACGTCAAAGAAGTAGACGTCGAGCAGCGAACTGCGGGTGTAGTCTATTTCCTGGCAGTAACCTCCCGCCCACACCAACCGGTTTCTCACCTCCTCACCGCGGATTCTCGCCGGGCGCAGGAGCTCGATCAGGTTGTCGACGTCGCCGAACTTACACGAGCCCAACATGATGCCCTTGAGCGGCGCCCGCCGGCGGTTTGCCGCGCAGAATGTGTTGCGCAGGAACGCCGGCGACATGCCCGAACCGTTCGGAGCCTCGATCCTGCCAACGTCACCGTGGGCGGCTATGTAGAGGTAGCCGATGTCGCCCCCTGCCATGATGAAGCGGACGGCTTCGCGGAACGACTTGGCGCCGACGAAGCGCTCGTAGGTGAAGGCGTCGGAGCGGTCCCTGAGCGCGTAGGACAGGAATTCGAAGAGCGGCCGCACGGTGTGGTGACGATCGTCGAACCAGCGCGTTTCGATAACCCCCAGCCCAAGATGCCGCGACGACGCCACTGACAGACCTCCCTCCCTGTGGATAGTGCCACGGATCGTGGCCCGCAACGACTGTCAAATTGGGCCTGCGACACCCTAAGCCACACACCTATAAAAGCAAGAAAAATCAGATATTTAACTACATATTTTGCCCTGTAACATTATGGCCACTTCGGACCCGCGGCAGACATCCAGAAAGACCGGGACGAGCGACCGGCGAGCGTCATGGTCACGTTGAGCACCCTGACGGCCTTTCGACATTTGCGCTGGGTCAACGCGGCCTGCTGCCGTCGCTCACAGGTTGTAGCTCATCGGTCAAACGGAGCTTGCTGACGACGCCATGAGGCCCTCAAGAGACTCACCCCTTCTGCCGGCGGGACTGCTCGCCGGCATGGTCGCGATGACCGCATACACGTTATGGACGTTGGATCAGCTGGGGCGCGTCCCATTTGAGGAGCCACCGCAGGCCGGAGCACCGGCGGCCGACGCGACCAAATCGCCGCCTGCCGGTCGGCTCGCGGACGGCGCGACCGTCGACGCGGGCTTCGCCCAGTCGGGCGCCGTCAACTTCGCCGCCAACTGCGCAGCCTGCCACCAGACCGACGGTCGGGGCGTCGCCGGAACTTTCCCCCCGCTCGCCGGTTCGGACTTCCTACTCGAGGATGTCGATCGGGCCATCGAGACGGTGCTGAGGGGACGGACGGGACCGATCGTGGTCAACGGCGAGGCCTACGACGGCATGATGCCGCCGATGGGTCACTTGGGTGACACCGAGATCGCCAGCATTCTGACCCATGTCTATCGGAGCTGGGGCAACGACGGCGCGCCGGTCGGCGAGGCCGACGTCTCGGCGCTTCGCGCGCGTCTGGAAGGCGCCGCGCCCACCGAGACCGAGCAGCGCCACCCCGGTATTGGAGAGGAGCAGATGGCCTACGGCGGCGCGCCGACGACAGAGATGGAGGTCGAGATGCACCTCTCGCCCGGGGCGCCGGACTTGACCGAAGCCGAGTTCCAGCGTGGCACCGAGGTCTATTTCCAACGCTGCGCCGGCTGCCACGGCGTCTTGCGCAAGGGCGCCACCGGAAAGCCACTGACCCCCGACATCACCCTGGAGAAAGGCACCGCCTACCTGACGGCGTTCATCGAATACGGCTCTCCTGCGGGCATGCCCAACTGGGGCACCTCCGGCGAACTGACGGCGGAGGAAATCAACATCATGGCCCGCTACATCCAGCACACGCCGCCGCAGCCGCCGGAGTTCGGCATGGCGGAGATGCGGGCCAGCTGGAAGGTGAACGTTCCGCCAGAGGACCGGCCGACCGAGCCGATGAACGACTACAACCTCGACAACCTGTTCGCCGTCACCTTGCGCGACGCCGGGCAGGTGGCGCTCATCGACGGCGACACCTACGAGATCGTCAAGATCGTCGAGACCGGCTACGCGGTCCACATCTCGCGCGTCTCGCACTCGGGACGCTACGTCTACACCATCGGCCGCGACGGCCTGGTCAATCTCGTCGATCTGTGGATGGAGGTTCCCGACACCGTCGCCCAGATCAAGATCGGGCTGGAGGCGCGCTCGGTTGAGACGTCGAAGTTCAAGGGCTACGAGGACAAGCTGGCCATCGCCGGGGCCTACTGGCCGCCGCAATACGTCATCATGGATGGCGCAACACTCGAGCCGCTGCGCGTTGTCTCGACCCGCGGCATCACCGTCGACACACAGGAGTACCACCCCGAGCCGCGCGTCGCCGCCATCGTTGCTTCCCACGAGCATCCCGAGTTCATCGTCAACATCAAGGAGTCGGGCTGGATCGCGCTGGTCAACTACGAGGACCTCGACAACCTGTCGGTGACACAGATCGCCGCGGCGCCGTTCCTGCACGATGGGGGGTGGGACGCTACCCGGCGCTATTTCCTGACGGCGGCCAACAACTCCAACCGCATCGCGGTGGTCGATTCCCGCGACCGCGATCTCGAGGCCATGATCGAGGTGCACGAGATTCCGCACCCCGGACGCGGGGCCAATTTCATCGATGCCGAATACGGCCCCGTGTGGGCGACCTCGGCGCTCGGCAGCGCCGATATCAGCGTCATCGGTACCGATCCCGAGGGCCATCCCGATCATGCCTGGAAGGTGGTGCGCACGCTTCAAGGCCAGGGCGGCGGTTCCCTGTTCATCAAGTCGCATCCTAGGTCGACGAATCTGTGGGTCGATACTGCGCTGAACCCCGACGCGGCCATCAGCCAGTCGGTCGCGGTATTCGACACCGCCAATCTCGAGGCCGGCTACGACGTCCTGCCGATCGCCGAGTGGGCGGACCTCGAACCGGGGCCGAAGCGCGTCGTCCATCCCGAGTACAACGCCGCCGGCACCGAGGTCTGGTTCTCGGTGTGGAGCGGTAAGGAGCAGGAATCGGCGATCGTTGTGGTTGACGACGCCACCCGCACCCTAAAGAAGGTGATCAAAGGTCCTGACATCGTCACGCCGACGGGCAAGTTCAACATCTACAACACCACGCACGACGTGTACTAATCCGCCGCGTCAGCCCTCGAGAAAGACCGGAACCAGGGACGCCGCCAGCGCCAGAGCCATGGTAACGTTGAACACCCGCACTGCGCTGGGGTCGCGAACGATTCGTCTCAGGCCGGTGCCGAACAGCAACCATGTCCAGCTCGACACGAGGCCGAGACCGGCGAATACCGTGGCAATCAAGATGATGTTGAGCGGAAATCCGGCGATCGCCGCGTAGGTGGTCACCGAACCGACGGCCATCACCCAACCCTTGACGTTGACCCACTGGAAGGCGGCGGCTTGGAGAAAGGTGAAGGGGCGTCCGCGCTCATCCTTGCCGCCCTCAACAGGCCCAGCTTTGGCGATCAACCACGCCAGGTAGAGCAAGTAGGTGGCGCCGGCGAACTTGAGGACGGTGTAGAGCGCCGGATAGGCGGCGAAGAACGCGCCCAGTCCGAGACCGACCACGAACACCATGAAGCCGAAACCGAGCGCTACCCCGAAGGAATGGGGCAGTGTGCGGGCGAAACCATAGTTCAACCCGGACGTCATCAGCATGACGTTGTTGGGGCCCGGTGTGAACAGCGTCGCCACCGCAAAGACGATAAAGGCGGCGAAGAGATCGAGCGACATGGAGGGAAGCGGCCGCCGGACAAGCCGCTAGTCGGTCTCCGCGCCGCGGCTGACGGCGGCAATGCCTGTCCGGCAGACCTCGATCAAACCCAAGGGCGCCAGGATCGAGACGAACTGCTCGATCTTGGAGGTCCGCCCGGTGACCTCGAAGACGAAGTGATCGACGGTTGCATCGATGACCACCGCGCGGAAGGCGTCAGCCAGGCGCAGTGCCTCGACCCGGTCCTGGCCGCTGCTGGCGACCTTGACCAGCGCCAGCTCCCGCTCCAGCGGCTTGCCGCCGGCGGTGAGGTCGGTCACCGAGTGCACGGGCACCATGCGCTCGAGCTGGTTCCTGATCTGGGCAAGCACCATCGGCGTGCCGGAAGTCACGATGGTGATCCGCGAGAGGTGCTTGGCGTGCTCGGTCTCCGAGACGGTGAGGGAGTCGATGTTGTAACCACGTCCAGAGAACAGGCCGATCACCCGAGCGAGAACGCCCGGCTCGTTGTCGACGATAACCGCAAGCGTGTGGCGTTCCGGCCGGTCGTGGAGTTCCTCGATGAAGTAGGCCGACGCTGGCGGCTGTCGCGGCGCTCGGCGCGTGACGGCTTCCTTGGTCCTGGCCGTGGGCGCGCGCGCGCCGGATCTCTTTGCGGTCTTCGTCGTCGTCTTCATCGTTCTCTGCCTTCCCGGGCGCACCTGCCCAAGCTCACACCAGCACCTTGCCTTCTTTGCCGATCGTCTTGCCCAGCGTATCGGCCTTGACCGCGTCGCCGAGCAGCATCTCGTTGTGCGCCTTGCCCGACGGGATCATCGGAAAGCAGTTGGCGAGCGCCGCCACCCGGCAATCGAAGATCACCGGTCGCTTGACCTTGATCATCTCGGCGATGGCGTCGTCGAGCTCGCCGGGCTTCTCCACCCGGATGCCCACGCACCCGTATGCTTCCGCGAGCTTCACGAAGTCGGGCAGCGATTCCATGTAGGAATGCGACAGCCGGTTGCCGTGCAACAGCTCCTGCCACTGCCGCACCATGCCCATGTACTGGTTGTTGAGGATGAAGATCTTGATCGGCAGGCCGTGCTGCACCGCCGTCGACATCTCCTGCATGGTCATCAGCACCGAGGCATCTCCGGCAATATCGACGACCAGGCTCTTCGGGTGGGCGACCTGGACGCCGACCGCCGACGGCAACCCGTAGCCCATGGTGCCAAGCCCGCCCGAGGTCATCCACCGGTTGGGCTCCTCGAACTTGAAGAACTGGGCCGCCCACATCTGGTGCTGACCGACCTCGGTGGTGATGTAGACGTCCTTGTCCTTGGTCGCCGCGTAGAGCCGCTCGACGGCGTATTGCGGCATGATGACGTCGGTGTTCTGCCGGTAGGCCAGGCAATCGCGTGCCCGCCACGCGTCAATCTGACGCCACCATGCCTTGAGCGCCACCTTGTCGACTTTCGGCTTCATTGCTTTCCACTCGGCGACCATCGCTTCCAGAACGTGGGCGACGTCGCCGAT
>CAYTXI010000069.1:0-13426 GCA_964441935.1 uncultured Bauldia sp. | reverse complement strand
CGCGGCCTCGGTGAACTCGATGCCGTTGACGATGTCGCCACGATAGCTCGGCAGCTCCACGCCGCCCTGCCGCTCCATGTCAGAGGAGCGCGGCTTGGCGAACTGGCCGGCAATGCGGCCGACCTTGACGACCGGCATGGCGCCGGCAAACGTCAGCGCAACCGCCATCTGCAGGAAGACACGGAAGAAGTCGCGGATATTGTCCGGCCCGTGCTCGGCGAAGCTCTCGGCACAATCGCCGCCCTGGAGGAGGAAGTTCTCGCCGGCTGCGACCTTGGCGAGGCTCGCCTTGAGCTTGCGGGCCTCGCCAGCAAAGACCAGCGGAGGATACGTGGCGATGCGCCCCTCGACCGCGGCGAGTGCCGCGGGGTCGGGATAGACCGGCACCTGCTCGATCGGCTTTGCGCGCCAACTTTCGGGGGTCCAGGTCGTCTTCATCATCCACGCGGCTCCAGGCCACGACGGCCCTGGTGGCGCGGGTTTATACACGCGCCGTCGCACGTTGCCAAACAACGCCGGAATGCGCCGCAAAAGGGGTTATTCGGCCGCTTGGCGGCGGATGCGCTCGGCCGGGCGGCCGAGGGTAACGATCTCCTCGGCGAGGGTCGGGTGGAGAGCGGTGGTGGCGTCGAAATCCGCCTTGGTCGCTCCCATTTTGATGGCGATAGCGACCAGCTGAGCCAGTTCACTGGCGTGAGCACCGACGAAGTGGCACCCGAGAACCCGATCCGTGTCGGCATCGACAATGATCTTGACCAGCATGCGCTCGTCGCGCCCCGCGACGCGGTTGGGCAACGGTTTGACGTTCGATCGGTAGATGTCGACGGATTCGAAGCGAGCGCGCGCGGCTTCCTCGGTCAGCCCGACAACGCCGACCTCGGGTGTGGCAAAGACCGCGATGGGAACGCAATCGTAGTCGACGGCAGTCGGCCGGCCGTTGAATACCGTGTCGACGAAAGCCGCGCCCTCGCGGATGGCGACCGGCGTGAACTGCATGCGGTTGGTCACGTCGCCGACGGCGTAGATGTGCTCGACATCGGTGCGCGAATACGCATCGACGACGATGGCGTGATGATCGTCGGTCTTGACCCCCGCCGCTTCGAGGCCCAGGCCGTCGGTGTTCGGCTTGCGACCGATCGCCAGCAGGACTTCGTCCACCTTTATCCTCGATCCCGAATGGGTGACGACGACAAGGCACTCGGCGGTCTTTTCGATCGCAGCCGGAGCTTCGTTTGTTCGCACCGTGACGCCGCGGCGGATCATGCCGTCGCACAGCGTCCGCCGCACCTCGTCGTCGAAGCCGCGCAGGATCTGAGGGCCGCGATGCATGACTGTTGTTGCGGTCCCCAGCGCCGTGAAGATCGACGCGAGTTCTGCCGAGACGAAGCTGCCGCCGATAATCAGAACGCGTTTGGGCAACTTCGGCAGACTGAAGAATTCATTGGACGTGATTGCGTGCTCGACGCCCGGAATGGCGAGGTCCCGACGTGGCTCGCCGCCAGTGGCGATAAGGACGACGCGGGTCGTGACCGATCTGTTTTCGGAGAGCAAATGCACCGTATGGGGGTCGATAAAGACGGCGCGGCTATGGATGATTTCGGCGCCCGCCCTTTCGAGATTGCGGACGTAGATGCCGCTCAGCCAGGAGACGTCGCCGGCCACGTTGTTGACTAGCGTTGGCCAGTCGAAGTGCAGGCCTTCCGCCCGCCAGCCGAAGCCGACCGCATCCTCGAACTGCTCGGCATAGTGGGCGGCGTGGACGAACAGCTTCTTGGGTACGCAGCCACGCAGGACGCAGGTGCCGCCGACCCGATCCTCCTCAGCGATCGCCACGCGATTGCCCAGTTCTGCCGCCTTGCGCGCGGCCCGCACGCCGGCTGAGCCGGCGCCAATCACGAACAGATCATAGTCGTAGTCTGCCACGGAGCCGCGCTCAAAGCTCGTAGCCGCGCTGCTTCAGTTCCTCCCTCGACTTGTCGAGCAACTCGTCGCTGACCCGGTTGGTCCAGCTTCGACTCGCCCTAAGAATGTCCTCGCCCATGCTGCTGAGGTTCGCTTTCAGTTTCTCGCCGACGTCACTGGTGTAGAAGTCGTTGATCGCCTTGAGCTCCTCCTCAGTGAAATTCTTCGCCCAGATGCGGGCGATGTCGTTGTCGAGCTCGGCACGGCGTGCGGCGAGCTTGAGGGCGACCTCGTCGACCACGGCGGAAATCTCCTTGTAGAGATCGGGCCGCACGCGAATTAGCCGGTCCTTGGCCTCGGTCGCGAGCCCCGGGAGAATGTTGTCGAAGTTGCCGAGTGCAGGCGCGCTTTTGGCCACCATCTCGGCCGCGGCCAGCCTGGACTCGCTGATTTCCTGTGCGGCCGCCGGTATCAGCGCCGCGGCCGTGAAAGCGCCCGCGAGCAGCGCAGTGCGGATAGTGCTTCCAATCAGGGACATGAAGAACGCTCCATCGAGGTAGAGAGGATCATACCGAAAGCCGTCTGACGCCGTCCGCGCCGGCGACGATAGCCGTGGTGGCCAAGCCAATAAAGAGACCATGCTCGACCACGCCCGGAATGGCGTTCAGCTCCGTGGCCAGCCGGTCGGGGTCGGGAATACGGCCGAAGGACACGTCGAGAATGTGATTGCCGCTGTCGGTGACGAACAGCCCCCCGTTGGCCCTGCGCGGGCTCATCACGCCATGGAGTCCGATTGTCGCCGCCGACCGTTCGATGGCGCGCTGCGTGGCGGCGGCGCCGAACGGCACGATCTCGACTGGCAGCGGGAATGCGCCGAGCGTGTCAACCAGCTTGTTGGCCTCGCCGACGACGATCATCCGCTTCGCTGCGGTGGCGACGATCTTCTCGCGCAGGAGCGAACCGCCCCCGCCCTTGATGAGCCGGAGCGTCGGGTCGATCTCGTCTGCGCCGTCGACCACCAGATCAAGAACCGGCTCGGCGTCGAGCGTCGTCAGGACGATCGCTTCGGCTCTGGCGAGGGCCGCGGTCCGCTCCGAGGTCGGCACGCCGACGACGTCAAGGCCGTCGCGAACGCGGGCCGCGAGCAGGCGAACGAAGTGCTCGGCCGTGCGGCCGCTGCCCAGACCGAGCTTCATGCCTGACCTGACGTCGTCGAGCGCCGCCGCGGCGGCGCGACGCCGAAAGTCGTCGGCCGGCGGCGAGTCGAGCGTCAGGTCTCTGGAGTCCACTGAAGAGCCCTCGGTCTTTCCGGCGGGTTTGTTAGCACCTGCGGCCTCAGGGCGCCACGGTGGCGACAGGCGGCCGATTTGGTGTCTATGCTCAGTCACCAGAATCGCTCGTGGAAGGGCTCCGTGCTGACCGATCTCGTGCTCGCCATCGGCCACCATCTGCTGATGTTCGCCCTACCGGTCGTGCTGGTCATGCAGATGATGCTGATCCGCCCTGATATGACCAGCGCCGCGCTCGCTCGGGTCGGGCGGCTCGACATCGCCTACGGAACGATCGCCGGCCTGATCCTGCTGGTTGGCGTGTTGCGCGTGGTCTTCGGGTTGAAGGGCTGGGAGTACTACGTCACCAATCTCTTCTTCTGGGCCAAGATCGCCGCCTTCCTGGCCGTGGCTATCCTCTCCATCTCGCCGACAATGCGGATCATCGCCTGGCGCAGGGCGGCGCGGGACAGCACCGAATTCCGGCCGGCAACCGCTGACGTCATGGCCGTGCGGCGAACCCTGCACCGGGAGGCCGCCGCCTTCGTGCTCATCCCGGTGTTCGCAGCGCTGATGGCGCGCGGCTACGGGTCCTGACCGACCACCGGCGCGCCGCGTGACATCCCCTCCCCCCGTTCTGGTGCTCGATCTCGACGGCACGCTGGTCGACACCATCGATGACCTGGTTGCGACCCTCAACGCCGTCCTGGCCCGGGAGGGCATGCCTCAGGCAAGCCGGGAGCGCGTCCAGACCTTCGTCGGCAAGGGTGCGCGGGCCATGCTCGAGGCGGCCTTCGCGGCCGAGCAGAAACCGGTCGGCGCGGAGCAACTGGAGGCCCTCTACACCGCCTACATCGCCCACTACGCGGCCAACGTCTGCCGTTTCAGCAAACCGTTTCCCGGGGCGGAGGCGATGCTCGACCGATTTGCCACGGCGGGCTGGCGGCTGGCGATATGCACCAACAAGCTGGAGGGCCTTTCGCGGGAGTTGCTGAGGGCGCTCGGTCTCGCCGACCGCTTCGCGGCGGTCGCTGGACAGGACACGTTCCCCTTCAAGAAGCCGGACCCGCGCCACCTGATCGAGACCATACGGAGTGCCGGCGGCAGCCCTCCACGCGCCGTCATGGTCGGCGACTCGGCCGTCGACGTCGAGACCGCCAAGGCCGCCAGCGTGCCAATCGTCGCGGTCGCGTTTGGTTACACCGCGCAGCCTGTCGCCCAGCTTGGTGCAGATCGGACGATTTCCCACTTCGATGAGCTGTGGGACGCGGTGGTGTCCCTGCCGGTCGGCACCGCTTCGCCTTGACAGCGATTCCGGCCCCACCTTAAATCGCCGCCGCTTGTGGCAGGGGCACGACAAGGGCGCGTAGCTCAGCGGGAGAGCACTCCCTTCACACGGGAGGGGTCACAGGTTCAATCCCTGTCGCGCCCACCATTCAACTCGCAAGGAAAGCCGCCTCGGCGCGGTCAGCCGGGGTTGTGTTCGGCGGCCCTGACGCCATGTGGCACGCCTATTGAATGGTTAGGTAAGGCAACGCGATGACCAGGGTGGACGCGGCGCTGAGAACGAAGAAGGCCAGTACGCGAAGCGACAAGTTCAACATCGGCTGTTTTTCCCGTGGCGATCCTGCGTAAACGTAATCCATTAACGAGGCGTTGCTGTGATCCCGGTCACATCGCACGATTGCCATTTCGGTACACCGCGCACACGCTGGCGGATCGAGAGAAAGCACAGGTGAGGTGTCAGGGTTCCCGTTCCGCGCGCTGGGCTCTCGGTAACCAGATGGCGACGGTCCGTGACCCCATCGCGACACTGCCCAATCCGCCGAGACGGATCAATCGACTCTCCGGGGAGTCAGCATGACTGTTCGCGCCACCGTCTGGGGAGAGAACGTCCACGACCGCGAGAACGAGATCGTCCGCAGGCTCTACCCCAAAGGCATGCACGGCTGCATCGCCGACGCGCTCAACTCCGATCCGGCGATCGGCGCGACCGCCGCGACTCTTCAAGAGCCCGAGCACGGTCTCAGCGAGGCACGGCTCGCCGACACGGACGTGTTGACTTGGTGGGGTCACAAGGCCCACGGCGCTGTCGCCGATGCCGTGGTCGAGCGCGTCGCCGAGCGCGTCTGGCAGGGGATGGGCCTGATCGTGCTGCACTCCGGGCACTTCTCCAAGATCTTCAGGAAACTCATGGGAACGCCGTGCTCGCTCAAATGGCGCGAAGCCGGAGAAAAGGAGCGCGTCTGGGTCGTCAACCGCACCCACCCGATCGCCCAGGGAGTGGGTGCCTCGTTCGTCATCGAGCAGACCGAGATGTACGGCGAGCCGTTCACGATTCCCGAACCAATGGAGACGGTCTTTATCAGTTGGTACGATGGTGGTGAGGTGTTCCGCTCAGGGGTGACCTTCCAGCGCGGCGGCGGACGCATCTTCTATTTCTCCCCGGGCCACGAGGTCTATCCGATCTACCACGACCCAAATGTCCAGGCCGTGCTCCGAAACGCGGTCAAGTGGGCGGCGAACCCGGCGCCCGCGTGGGCCGACATCACGGCGGCGCCCAACGTTCCGGTCGAAGCCGCGCCAGAGCCGATCACGGAACGCGGGCCGCGGCTGCATGCACCCGGCGAAGCCGGCTATCGGTGACACCCCGCCATGATTAGGCTGCTGATCCTCGGCACCGGCGGCATGGCCCGTCAGCACGTACTGGCCTTTCGTCAAATCAAGGACGTCCGCGTGGTCGCGGCGGTGGAGCCGCTGGAAGACCGGCTCGCCAGCTTCGCCGAAGAACACGGGATCGAGCACCAGTTCACCAGTCTCGACGACGCACTTGCCTGGGACGGATTTGACGCGGCGTCGAACGTTACGCCGGACGTCGTGCACCACCCAACGACCATGCGGCTCATTGCCGCCGGCAAGCATGTCCTGTGCGAGAAGCCGCTGGCGACCACCTACCCGCTCGCCAAGGAGATGATGGAAGCGGCCGAGGCTCGTGGCGTGATCAATATGGTCAACCTCACCTACCGAGGCTCCCCCGCCCTGGAGCGCGCCCGCGAGATCGTGCTGTCCGGTGAGATCGGCGAGATCCGTCACTTCGAAGCGTCGTATCTGCAAAGCTGGCTCGTCGGCCACCATTGGGGCGATTGGCGCTCGGAGGACCGCTGGCTGTGGCGGTTGTCGTCGGGTCACGGAAGCCACGGTGTCATCGGTGATATGGGAATCCATGTCGTCGACCTGGCAACCTACGCCGCGGGCAATGACATCGTATGGATGGAGAGCCGCGCCAAGACATTCCAGAAGGCCGACGGCGGCCGCATCGGTGACTATGTCCTCGACGCCAACGATTCCTTCGCGATGTCCGTCGAGCTGAGCAACGGAGCCCTCGGCGTCATCCATGCAACCCGTTGGGGAACCGGTTATGCCAACACGTTGCGGCTGGACATCTTCGGCAGCCGCGGCGGATTGCAGATGACCACCGACGGCCAGAAGTCGTGGCTCGGACGCTGCGTCGGCAACGACATCGACACCCAGACGTGGCGTGAGGTGCTGTGTCCGCCCACGCGCTCCATTTACGACCGTTTCGCCGAGGCTTTGCGCACGGGCGTCAACAGCGATCCGGACTTCCGACATGCGACCAAGATCCAGCGCGTGCTCGATTTATGCCTGGAGGCGAGCGGCCGCGGCTCGGCCGGGGTGAGGGTCGATTGATTTCAACGACCGCGAGCAGCGATTCGTTGCACGCAAACAACACCTTGGGGTAAATCCGCCGACTGAACAGGGCCACCGACGCCCGGGGTCTTGATCCGCCCCCCGTGGGTTGGGCAAATCCACTTCACGGTAACGAAATGCGTGTATCGGGTGGCGCATGGTGCTGGGGAAACGGTTCATTCTCGCTTGCGGACTGGCGCTCGCCGGCGGCATGCACGCCGCCGACGCCAAGCAATTCACGGTCTGGGACCAGGCCGAGCAGCGCTTCATCACATACAACACCGATGCGGCGGGGCGCGGCCACGCCTACAGCCCGATCAAGCGCGAAATCCTAGACTACGATGGTCCCCACGGGCCCAACACCATCATCATCAACACGTCGGAACGGCGGCTCTACTACGTTTTCGAGAAAGGCAAGGCGATCAGGTACGGCGTCGGCGTCGGCCGCGAGGGCTTCCAGTGGGCCGGTCGAGACCGCATCTCGCGCAAGGCGGAGTGGCCGGGATGGACGCCGCCACCGCAGATGATTGCCCGCGAGAAGGCCAAGGGCGTGAACCTGCCGGCCTACATGCCCGGCGGGCCCGATAACCCGCTCGGTGCCAGGGCCCTCTACATCGGTGCCCGCCTCTACCGCATCCATGGCTCGAACCAACCGTGGACGATCGGCGAGGCGGTCTCGTCGGGTTGCATCCGGATGACCAACGAGGACGTGATCGACCTCTACGACCGGGTGAAGGTGGGCGCAAAGGTGATCGTCCTCAGATAAGCGTCCTGCAGGCGCAGGCGTCGCGGTGGCCGCCGGAACGAGCAGCGCGAACGTCCGTCAGCCGTCGCGGCTCATGCCCCTAGCGCTCAACTCGCTCACGTAGTCGCCCCACAGCCGCTCGCGCTCATCGCCGAGTCTGCGCAGATAGGCCCACGAGAACAATCCGGTGTTGTGGCCGTCGTCGAACGTTAGACGCACGGCATAGTTGCCGACCGGGTCGACGGCGGTGATCGACACTTCCTTCTTGCCGCCAATCGTTCTGCGCTGCTCGGGACTGTGGCCCTGCACTTCAGCGGACGGGCTCAACACCCGCAGCATTTCAGCACGAAGGTCGTGAACGACGCCGTCGTCGAAGCTGACGGTCAGGCCCTTACGATCGCGGTTGAGCCGAACCTCGGTCGGCCAGGGGTCCTTCGTTTGCGCCAATTCACCTCCTCCAGTCGAACTGATGGCTGAGCAACACCGAGACCCGGCGTTCTTGCAGATTGGAAGATCGAACGGTCACGATTTGGCTCTCGGCGCTGCTCGGTCTAAACTGCCTCGATTACCCAATTCTGGAGGTTCGCGCGCGGCCGCCAATCCGCGCAAGCATGGCCTATGGGAGCATGGAATGTCAGCATTGACCGATTTCGATCTCGATGACACCGGCAAGATTGACCTCAACAACATCTACGACCAACCCGACCCCCGCAGCTACTACCAGACCATATTCAATCTCGATTATCGCATTCCGGCGGAGGCTGAGCCGGTCTTCCAGCGGGTAATCGAAACGTTACGTAAGAATCGGGACGGCGCGTCCCTTACGATACTCGACGTCGGCAGTTCTTACGGTGTCAACGCAGCGCTCCTGAAACATAACCGCGTTCTTTCGGATCTCTACGACTTCTACGGTCCATCGTCGACCGCCGGTCTTTCGCGCAGGGACCTCATTTCGCGCGATCGCGCATTTTTCGATGCATGCGATGCAGACTCTGGGGTTCGGTTTGTTGGCCTGGACGTCGCCGGTAACGCCGTTGGCTATGCCCGTGACGCAGGCATCATCGATGCCGGTATCGTCGCCGATTTGGAAACCGGATCGCCGAGCGAAGGCGACCGTGCCCTACTCACCGACGTCGATCTCGTGATCTCGACCGGGGCGATCGGCTATGTTGGCGCACCCACCTTCGAGCGGATTCTGGACTGCGCACGGTCCGAACCGTGGTTTGCCGTTTTTGCCCTCCGCATGTTCCCAATCGATGAGATTGCCGCAGTCCTAAGAGCGCACGGATACGCGGTTTTCCGCCTCGCCGGACGGACCTTCCGCCAGCGGCGCTTCGCCGGCAGGGAGGAGGCCGCCGAGGTTTTCGCAAATCTCGGCGACCTCGGATTGGACCCCGCGGGCCTGGAAAGCGGGGGCTGGTATCACGCCGAGTTCTTTTTCGCCTGGCCCGCCTCCAGCAGGCCGGCGCCGCTTCCCGGACTGGTGCGCATTTAGCTCACGATCCGATTGTCCGGCCGCGCCTGAGCGTTCTCGACCGTCGGTGATTCGGCTTCCGTGTCGCTGGCGCCAGCGCGAGTCTGTCGAGACTCGACATCCGCCTGGACCGATCGCATGCTTGCCCACATCGGCCTTTCGCGAATCCCGAAATTCCTGTGCCGCGCAGCGCCGGCCCCGGGCAGCCGTTCCGGGGCCCCGCAACAGACGGAGATGCAGCCGGCGTGATCCTGTTTCAAAACGCCCCTTGCAACACGCGAGCAGGCGCGTGAGCGCTGGCGTCCACGAGCGCTCGGGAGAACTTGGGCTGATCGCGATCCTTATTGCGGTTTCCGCGGTCAACCCGCTGGCGATCAACATCGTTGTGCCGGCCATGCCGTCCATCATGACGGACCTCGCGGCCGACGTCACAAGCGTGCAACTCGTGCTGTCGGCGTATTTGATCGCGACGGCGGTGGCCCAGCTTGGTCTTGGCCCGCTGTCCGATCGATACGGTCGGCGGCCCGTGCTCATCGCCGGGCTTTCGGTCTACATAGCCGCCGGTGCCGCGTGCGTCTTCGCGCAGTCGATCGAGATGCTGGTGACCCTGCGGTTCATCCAGGGCGCCGGGGGTTGCGCCGGCATCGCGCTCAGCCGGGCGATCGTGCGCGACCGCTACGACCGGGAGCAATCGGCCAGCATTCTCGGCTACGTCACGATGGGGTTTGCGGTGGCGCCCATGGTCGGACCGCTCATCGGCGGCCTGATAGACGATAATTTCGGCTGGCGCGCGATCTTCACGTTCCTCGCAACCGTCGGGACGGCCGTGGTTGCGCTGACGTGGATTGCGCTGCCCGAAACGCGGCCATCAGGCGGCGTCACCGGCCGCAGCGCTTCGATGCTCGCGAGTTTCGCCGCGCTCGTCCGCATTCCCGCGTTCTGGGCGTATGCGCTGGCCAGCGCCTTCGCCACGGCCGTGTTCTTCTGCTTCCTTGGAGGCACGCCCTTCATCGCCACCGGCATGCTGGGGATGAGCAGCACCGCATTCGGTCTCTATTTCATCTTTGTGGCGGGCAGCTTTATCGTCGGCAACTACCTCTCCGGTCGTTATGCCCGCCACGTGGGCCTTATCACGATGATGCTCGCCGGTGCATTGATCCTGCTCATCAGCGTGACCGGCATGGCAATCGTGTTTGCGGCCCAGTGGATCGCACCGATCACCCTGTTCGCACCGGTCTATGCCGTCGGCTTCGCCAATGGACTGGTGCTGCCGAGCGCGATCGCGGGCAGCGTTTCCGTGCGCCCGGACCTTGCAGGCGCGGCTTCGGGTCTGGGCGGCGCGATGCAAATCGGCTTCGGCGCCATTGCCACGGTGGTCGTCGGCCTGATCCTCGGTGCGACGGGGTCGGCGCTGGCGCTCGCCCTCCTCATGGTCGGTCTCGCGATAGCCGCGTTGCTTTGCGTGGTGTGGGCGCGCGCCGCGGTGGACTGAGCCGCGTGTCAAAGGGCCGTTGCCCCATGCATCGGGTGGCAAGAAGGGCACTTGACCAAAGTATTCCGTCAAGCTATACGCCCCACGGGCGAACGAAGCAGTGTTTATGACAATTCTCGTAGTGCATTAGAACTATTCCATCCTGTTTTACTCTACTCTCAGCAAGCCGTGCCTTGCACAATACCTTGGAACGATTCCATTGCCGGCAACTCACTGCGGTTGAGCGCATCGCCAAAGGAGGATCTTCATGTGCATTCTTGAGCACACAGGCGCCCGGCTTCTGTCGATCCCGGTGGCGGCGCTCAGTCTCGTCGCCGGTGCCGGCAAGGCGCTTGCGATCGAAGCCGAGGCGGTCGCGTCCACCTATGCCGACATTGCGCTTGCCGGCTACGAGGACTCGTTGACGACGGCCCGGGCACTTGACGCTGCGATCGACGGACTGATCGCCGCGCCGTCCGAGGCAACGCTGAACGCGGCGCGAGCCGCGTGGATCGCGGCGCGGGTTCCCTACCAGCAGACGGAGGCTTACCGCTTCGGCAACGCCATCGTCGACGACTGGGAGGGCCGCGTGAACGCGTGGCCGCTCGACGAAGGGCTTATCGACTACGTCGACGTCTCATATGGGACCGAATCCGACGAGAACCCGCTTTATGCGATCAACGTGATCGCCAGTCCCCAACTGACGATTGCGGGCAAGAAGGTCGACGCGAGCGCGATCACGCCGGCGCTCCTGCAAGATACGCTGCAGGAGGCCGGGGGGATCGAAGCGAACGTCGCGACCGGCTACCATGCCATTGAGTTCCTGCTGTGGGGACAGGACCTCAACGGCACCGGCCCCGGTGCCGGTAATCGGCCGGCGATTGATTTCGATTCCGCCAATTGCACGGGCGGCAACTGCGACCGGCGCGCCGCGTATCTCAAAGCGGCCTCGACGCTCCTCGTGTCCGACCTCGAGGAAATGGTCGCCAACTGGACTGCCGACGGCAAGGCGCGTTCGGGCCTTCTTTCCGACCCCGCGGCCGCCACTGCCGCGATCCTCACCGGCATGGGGTCGCTGTCATACGGCGAAATGGCCGGCGAGCGTATGAAACTCGGCCTTCTCCTCCACGACCCGGAGGAAGAGCACGACTGTTTCTCCGACAACACGTACAATTCCCACTACTTCGACCAGATCGGCATCCGCAACGTCTACAGGGGGCGCTACCGCCGCACTGACGGAACGGTGATCGACGGCCCATCGGTCGCGGACCTGATCGCCGAACGCGATCCGGCGCTCGCCGACGAGATCGGCGCCAAGCTCGACGCAACCGTCGCGGCCATGGCGACAATGAAGGCGCGCGGTGAGAGCATCGAGGCGTACGACCAGATGATCGGCGAAGGAAACGCCGAGGGAAACGCCGTCGTCCAGGCCGCGATCGACGGTTTGATCGATCAGACCCGTTCGATTGAGCGGGCTTTCGCGGCGCTCGGTCTCGGTGGCGTCGAATTGGAGGGCTCCGACAGCCTCGACAGTCCGGATGCCGTCTTTCAGTAGACGGTCCAGTGTGACGTGGCGGGCGGCGGGTGGGCACGCGCCGCCCGGCGCTCTTGTGGAATCCCATATCCGATGGCGCACTTGAAGCAGTACGGATTGCACGTATCGGTCTGGCTCACGGCCGTGACGGCGACGGGCGCCTTCGCCGCCGCAGTCCTCGCCCATCGCGACGATCTGACCGAGCGCGATCGGGCCCGCGTCGCGGCGATCACGGCGCCCGCCACCGAGTTTACGGCGGCCGAATCGTTCGAGCGCATGTCGGCCGGCGCAGCTACCTCGTCGGCAACGCCCAACCGGGACGCGTTTTCACATCCCCTTGCCAACCTCACCTTCGAAGGCGAGGAGGACTTCAAGCTCGGCAACGCGCTGTTCAGGAAGCAGTGGGTCACCTCGCCGTCCTCGACGCAGGCGTCGGACGGGCTGGGGCCGCTTTACAACGCCCGTGCCTGCCAGAACTGCCACCTGAAGGATGGACGTGGGCGACCGCCCGAGATCGCCGCGGAGCCTGCGGTGTCGATGTTTCTGCGCCTGTCGGTGCCGCCGCGGTCAGCGGAAGACCGGCGTGCGCTCGAGGCGAAGACGCTGCTCAGCACCCCCGAGCCGACCTATGGCGGCCAGCTTCAGAACTTCGCCGTTCCGGGCATGCCTGGGGAGGGCCGGATGGTGATCGCCTACGAAGAGATTCCGGTGACCCTGGGTGGCGGCGAAGCTGCCTTCCTGCGCAAGCCGGCCTATTCGATCGCCGATCTCGGCTACGGTCCGATCGCCGACGACGTGATGCTGTCGCCACGGATCGCGCCGCAGATGATCGGAGTCGGGTTGATTGAGGCGATCCATCCCGGAGACGTCCTTGCCGGCGCCGATCCCGATGATGCAGACGGCGACGGCATCTCGGGCAAGCCGAGCATGGTGCGCGACCCGGAGACCGGCGCACTGACGCTCGGCCGGTTCGGCTGGAAGGCGTCGGTGGCGACCGTAAAGGCCCAATCGGCGGCCGCGTTCTCGGGCGATATCGGAATCTCGACCCCGCTCGTGACCGACAGCTTCGGCGAGTGCACGGCCGCGCAGACGACGTGTCGCGAGGCGCCAAGCGGTGTTCAGGCGCGGCTTGGCCCGGTCGAAGCACCCGACCCAATCCTCAACCTCGTCGCCTTCTACAGCCGCAACCTGGCGCCTCCCGCACGCCGCGACGTGGACGATCCGGGCGTTCTCGCCGGCAAGGCTCGGTTTTATGATTTCGGTTGCGTCTCGTGCCACCGGCCGAAGTACGTCACCCGCCGCGACGCCCCTCAGCCAGAGCACC
>CAYTXI010000068.1:0-13696 GCA_964441935.1 uncultured Bauldia sp. | reverse complement strand
CCTTGCCGACGGCGTTGGCGAGACCCTGGCCGAGCGGGCCGGTGGTCGTCTCGATGCCGCCGGCGCTGCCGTACTCGGGATGGCCCGCCGTCGCCGAGCCCAGCTGACGAAAGCGTTTGATCTCGTCGATGGTCATGTCCTCGACGCCGAGCAGATAGAGCCCGGCGTAGAGCAGCATCGAGCCATGGCCGGCCGAGAGGACAAAGCGGTCGCGGTCGGGCCATTCAGGGTCGGTCGGATCGAACTTCAGGTAGCGTGTGAACAGCACCGTGGCGACGTCGGCCATGCCCATCGGCATGCCGGGATGCCCTGACTTGGCGCGCTCGACCGCGTCCATGGCGAGCGCGCGGATAGCGTTGGCCATGCGCTGGTGTTTCACGAGATCGGTCATCGGGGAAACTTCGATCCGCTGCCGGCTGTCGCAGTGCAAAAAAGCCCGGCCGCACCGGATCGGACTACGGTCACGCCGCGCCTTGAGAACCGGCTCGGGCGAGGATGGCCAGACATAGCAGTTGCACTTGTCGAGTCAATCGCGCGACGGTGTCGCCATTGACGCGTTCCTACAGCGCTGCCTAATCTCTTGGTTCCAACATGCTGCCCGACCTCGTTTCCCTGGGCCAGGAGCGGGGCACGTTTGCTGCCGTTTGCTTGTGGCCGGCGGCGCGTAAGGTTGGTTCGGGTCCGTTGTGAGGGGGGATGCCGGGCTCGCTGTCCATCGACAATGCACTGCGGCGGCTGGAGGCGGCGCTGCAGCTCCTGGAAGGTGCGCTCGACCGGCGGCTGGAAGACGCCCGCGAGGTCACCGGGCTGGAAACGGAGCTGCACAAACTGGGCACGGACCGCTCGCGGCTCGCTCAGTCGCTCGATGCCGCCGAGGCCCGCTCCGCGCGGCTGGAAGAAGCCAATCGCGAGGTCTCGCGGCGGCTCGTCGATACCATGGAGTCGATCCGCGAAGTGCTGGCGCGTCACGGAAGCTGAGCGGAGGGTGGCGGCATGGGACAGGTCAACGTAACGATCAACGGCAAGAACTATCGCATGGCGTGCGACGACGGTCAGGAGGAGCACCTCGCCGGCCTTGCCAGGCGCCTCGATTCCTCGATAGCGCAGCTGCGTCAACGCTTCGGCGAGATCGGCGACCAACGCTTGACGGTGATGGCCGCGATCACCTTCGCCGACCAGTCCGCCGAGGCGGCCGAGCGGCTGCGGCAGATCGAGGCCGAGTTGGCGGGGCTCGAAGAGGCGCGCGGGGCGGTGGTTGAGCGTCAGGCGGCGGTCGAGGCAGGGGTGGCTGAGGCGGTCAACAGGTTCGCAGAACAGGTCGAGGCTATGGCGGCGCGGGTCTCGGGTGCCGCGACGCCGCATGACGGCGGTTAACGCGACGCGTCGCAACCGACACGGATCCGTCCGCTGGCGTGGCGCAGTCGACACCTCTATATCTGTGTGCGGCGAGGCTGCGGGGTTTGGCAGGAGGAAGTATCCCCGGGGCCTTATCGATCCTAACGGGAGCTGTCCCCGGGCGGGCTCGTGGGCTCGTCCATACGGCGCCCACCTACGCTGTAGGTCTCCGGGATCGGTCCCTCCACCGGCGTCGCGGCCTCGCTTTCACGCGGCGCAAGGGATATCCACACGAACCCCATGGCGATATCTCCAGCCGTCGCGTCCACCAAATCGATGTTGCGCGACGAGACGCTCGCGCGGCGCGACGGTTTGCGGGCGGACGTTCGCAAGGCACTCTCGGCGCGAATCGCAGCGCGCGCAATCGCGATCGCAGACGCGGCGCAGCCACGGTGTCTGGCGGCCTATCTGGCGGTGCGCAGCGAGTGTGACCCGAGTGCAATCGTGGAATGGGCGGTGGCAAACGGAATCGACGTTGTGCTGCCGGCGGTCGTCGACGCCAACACCCTCGTCTTTCGCCGCTATCGGCTGGGCGCGCCGCTCGCGGCCAGCGGTTTCGGTACGCTGGCGCCGCCAAACGATGCGCCGCTTGCCGACCCCGAACTGGTGGTCGCGCCAGTGATCGCATTTGATCGGACCGGCATCCGCCTGGGTCACGGCCGCGGCTACTACGATCGGGCGATCGCCGCGCTACGGCGGCGGGGCCGGGAACCGCTGCTGGTCGGTGTATCGTTTTCCATCCAGGAGGTCGCCAACATCCCGGCGGAGCCCCATGATGCACGACTCGACTGGATTGTGACCGAGAACGAAACGCTGGATTGCCGGCGGGCGGGCCGAGGGTAGACGGTGCGGCTGCTGTTCCTGGGCGACCTCGTCGGGCGGACCGGCCGCAACGCCGTGATCACGCGGCTGCCGGCCCTCATCGCCGACCATCTCCTCGACTTCGTCGTCGTCAATGGCGAGAACGCCGCCGGCGGCTTCGGGATCAGCGAGGAAATCCTGACCGCCGTGCTGGGTACTGGGGCCGACGTGGTGACCACCGGCAACCACGCGTTCGACCAGCGCGAGGCGCTGGTGTTTGCCGAGCGCCAAGAGCGGTTCCTGCGCCCGATCAACTTCCCGGCGGGAACGCCGGGGCGCGGCGCCGGACTGTACACCGCGCGCAACGGCGCCGTTGTCCTGGTCATCAACGCCATGGGCAGGGTGTTTATGGAGGCGCTCGACGATCCGTTCGCCGCCATCGACAACGAGCTCGCCGCTTGCCCGCTGGGCGAACAGGCCGACGCTATCGTCATCGACTTCCACGCAGAGGCGACCAGCGAAAAGCAGGCGCTCGCGCACCACCTGGACGGACGGGTGAGCCTGTTGATCGGGACGCACACCCATGCGCCGACTTCGGACTACCGGGTGATGCCGCGCGGCACCGCTTATCAGTCCGACGTCGGCATGTGTGGCGACTACCACTCTGTCATCGGCATGAAGCACGAAGAGCCGCTCAGGCGATTTCTGCAAAAGGTGCCTGGCGAACGGTTCGCGCCCGCCGAGGGGCCGGCGACGATCTCCGGCCTCGCTGTCGAGGTTGACGACGAAAGCGGCCTGACGACGGCGGTGGCGCCGTTGAGGCTGGGCGGTGTGCTGTCAGAGACCATTCCGCCTTTCTGGGATTGATCGCGCCCGCTTGTGGTACAGTCCCGCCCCCGCAGGGGACTTAGCGCATGCGCCCAGATATCCTGTTCATCCACGGAGCGTTCACGCGCGCGCGGCGGTGGGATCCCTGGGTGTCGTTCTTCACGGCGGCCGGCTATCGGTGCATCGCGCCGTCGCTGCCGGCGCACGATCCGCCCGATCCGAGGGGGCTGGCGCGGCTGACTTTCGCCGACTACGTCACGGCGCTTGCCGAGGTGCACTCCGGCTTTGCGCGTCCACCGATCGTCATCGGCCATTCCATGGGTGGGCTGATCGCCCAGCACCTGGCGACACGCGCAGAGTGTGCCGCGCTGATCCTGATCTCGTCGACACCGCCCTGGCCGACGCGGGGAACGCGGTACGCGCTGCCGTATCTGCTCCCGTATTTCCTGCCGGTCGTTGCCGGGCGTACCATACGGGCCAACCCGGAGGCCGCGATCAAGCTGGTACTCCACGACCTCACGGCGGCGGAGCAGCGGGAGCAGGTGCCGATGTTCGCCTACGAGTCGGGCAAGGCCTACCGCACCGTGGTGTTCGGTCGGGCGCGGGTGCCGGAGGGTGCGGTCACTTGCCCGGTGCTGTGCGTCAGCGGCGGCGCGGACCGTATGCTGGCGGGCTCGGTGGGCGGCAGCCTGGCGGCGTTCTACACCGCCGACCATATGGTCTTCCCGGATCGCGGCCATTCGCTGGTCGCCGGGTCGCTCGTAGGGACGGTGGCGAGCGCGGTGCGCGACTGGATCGATCGCGTGGCGCTGTGTGAACCGGCGACCGACGCTTCCTTTCGACGGCGCGCGGTCGTATAACGCGCTGGATCAATTTCCCGTCTCAGGTGGCCCGGGCCGCGTACGCCAGTGCGGGGCGGCCGTCTGCTTGCCCGCCGCGGTGCGACATGGCTGGACACTCGCAGTTCAAGAACATCATGCACAAGAAGGGCGCTGCCGACGCCCGGCGCTCAAAAATCTTCTCCAAGCTGGCGCGTGAGATCACCGTGGCCGCCAGGCTCGGCGCGCCGGACCCGGACATGAACCCCCGCCTCAGGCTGGCGATCCAAAACGCGCGTGCCGAAAACGTGCCCAAGGACAACATCGAGCGGGCAATCAAGAAGGCGAGCGGTGGTGACGCCGAGAGCTACGAAGAGATTCGCTACGAAGGCTACGGGCCGGGTGGCGTCGCCATGATTGTCGAGGCGCTGACCGACAACCGCAATCGCACCGCGGCGGCGGTGCGCTCTTACTTCACGCGCAGCGGTGGCCAGCTCGGCGAGACCGGGTCGGTGGCGTTCCTGTTCGACCGGGTCGGGCAGATCGTTTACGGAGCCGGGGTAGGGAGCCCAGACCGCGTGCTGGGTGCTGCGATCGAGGCCGGTGCCGACGACGTCGAAAGCGATCGCAACGGCCACGTCATAACCTGCGCGTTCGCGGATCTCGGCGACGTCGCCAAGGCGCTGGAAGAAGTGCTGGGCGAAGCCGAAACGGTGAAGGCGGTGTGGCAGCCGCAGGCAACCACCACGCTCGACGAAGAAAAGGCGACGACGATGATGAAGCTGCTCGCCCTTCTCGACGACGACGACGACGTACAGGACGTCTATTCGAACTTCGAAGTCGCCGACGAAATCATGGAGCGGCTGACCGCCGCGTGATGCGCACGCTGGCGGCACGGCTATCGGCCGCGACGATCGCGGTTGCGGCGGTCGTCGGTATCGTCCTTCTCTACCGAGACTACGTGTCCACGTCCGACGGCGGGTTGGCGATCCGGACGATCCAATTCTTCAGTTTCTTCACGATTGAGTCCGGACTGCTGGTCGCCGTATTCACCACGGCCCTTGCGCTTGCACCGACGCGGCGGGAGACGGTGTTGATCGGGCAACCGGCCGTTGCCGGCGCGATTTGCCTCTACGCCTCGGTCACCGGCGTCACCTACTACTTCCTGCTCAGACACCTCTACGATCCGCACGGAGCCGAGCTCGTTGCCACGAATCTCCTTCACTACGTGGTACCGCCGGCATTCGTCGCGTTCTGGCTGGTGTTCGTGCCCAAGGGCACGCTCGACGTCTGGAGCGCTGCAAAGTGGCTGATCTTTCCGGCGGTCTACGCCGCCTACACGCTGATCCGCGGCGCGTTCGCGGGCTGGTACCCTTATCCGTTCGTCGACGTGACGGTGCTGGGCTACGTAGGCGTGGCGCTGAGCATCGCCAGGTTCATTCTCGGGTTCGCCGCGGCGGCACTTCTGATCCTCGCCGTCGATCGGCGCATTGGCCCCCGCGAGCGCGCGTGAGGTCGGGTCCTCACAGATCGCGCTCGCTGCCGGAATCGACGACGCCGGCGATCGACCAACTCGGCCGTTCCTTCATGCGCCGGTAGTAGCCGGCGACGTTGGCGTTGTCGCCGCCAGACCACCACGGCTCGAAGCCGTGGATGCGGAAACGGGCGAGGCACGGGGCGGCGAAGGTGTCGGCCAAGGTGTAGCGGTCGCCGCAGACGAAGTCGCTACCGTCGATCGCTTGATCGAGCCGGCCGACCAGCGCCCTCGCAGCGTCGACGTGCCGCTCCACCTCGGCCGGGTCGGCTAGGATTTCCAGCAGGCGGTCGTTGCCGGCGATGCGGCGCTCCAGAACCTCGGCGCGTTCCGGGTGCTTGGCGAGCTGCTCGCGTAGGTATTTCCCGCGCTCGATAACCGTCGGCGATTTGCCGGCGGCGTCGAGCCGGCGCGAATACAGGAGCACGCCGTAGTGGAGGCCCATGATGTCCTTCATCATGCCGTCCATGGCCGCCGCGGCCGCGGTGTCGGACGGCGTGAGGGGCGGCCCCTCGAACGCACGGTCGATGCGGTAGACGATGCGGATGGTGTCGGTGACGATCTCGTCGCCGATCTTCAGGGTGGGCACGACGGCCTTGGGGTTGAGCGCTGTGTACCAGGGCTCGAACTGCTCGGCGGTAACCATGATGTCGATGGTGCGCCGGGCGAAGGGGACGCCCTTTTCGACGAGGGCAAGCCGCGCCATCTGGCTGCAGATCGATCCGGGGTGATCGTACAGGAGAACGTCGGCGCCCTTCATTCGGGGTGACATAGGGCGACCTCGTCGGCAAGAGAAGCAGAGCCTAGCGCAAGACGCCGTCGAATGCCGGGATCGAGGTTACGGCGGCGAGCGCGATGACGGCGTAGGCCAGAAGCCGGTAGCCGGTGCCCTCCGTATGGCCGAACAGACGCGAGCCGGCGTAGAGCGCCAACGCGTACGCCGGCGCGACCACAAGGGTTAGCTGGAAAACGTCAGCGGTGAAGAAGCCGTTCCACAGGTAGGCGGCGAACGACGATAGCGAGATCAGTCCGAAGAAGGCAAACATGTTGGCGCGGATGGTCTTAGTCGGGTAGGGCCCGCTCACCCAGAACGCGATCACCGGCGGTCCACCGACCTGGCCGAAGCCGCTGAGGAGGCCGGCGAGCGTGCCGACTCCAACGGAGACGGGTGCCGTCGGCTCGGAGCGGTAGCGCCAGCCGGAGGCGAGCAGCCCGAGCAGGAGGACGATGATCACCGACAAGCCCCAGCGCAGAGCGACCGGGTCGCCGGCGGCAAGTGCATAGGCGCCGAGCGGCGCAGTGGCGGCGGCGGCCAGCGCGGTCGGCAGCACGGCCGGCCAGCGGCATTCGCGCAGCGAGGTCGCAAAGAGCGGCACTGACAAGACGAAGTCGACGACGAGCAGCGTCGGCGCGGCGACCGTCGGCCCGAACGTTGCGCTGGCGACGGGCATGAAGATGAGCGCCGAACCGAAGCCGGTGAAGCCGCGCACCAGCGCGGCGACGACGACGGTCAAGAGCACGGTGAAGAGGGCGAAGTCGAGGGGCATCGGGGGCGGCGCCGGAAGGGATGGGCTGCGCCTGAGGGGAAGAAGAGCCGCAGCAGGTCCCATTCTATCGCCGTCAACGCGCGGGTGCGATGGCCTTGCTCGCGGTTCGGCGCTACGCCTTCAACCATGACGGGACCGATTCGCGTGCTGGGCGTCGACCCGGGCCTCCGGCGCACCGGATGGGGCGTGGTAGCGATCGATGGAAACGCGCTCGCGTTTGTCGCCGCGGGCACCGTCACCGCGCCGCTCGATGGCGACCTTGGGTCGCGGCTGAGGGCGCTCCACGCAGGCTTGGCGGCCGTCGTTGACCGTTGGGTGCCGGACGAGGCGGCGGTCGAGCAGACCTTCGTCAGCCGCGATGCGAGCGCGACTTTGAAACTCGGTCAGGCGCGCGGGATCGCGCTCCTGGTGCCGGCGCAGGCCGGCCTCGCGGTCGCCGAGTACGCGCCGAACGCGGTGAAGAAGGCGATCGTCGGGGCCGGTCACGCCGACAAGGGGCAGATCAGGGCGATGGTTCGGGTGCTCTTGCCGCGGGCGGAATTCGATACCGACGACGCAGCCGACGCGCTGGCGGTCGCCATCTGCCACGCACATCACCGGCAGAGCGCGGCGGCGCGAGCCGGCGCGGTCGTCGCCGACTCGTGGTAACAAACGCCCATGATTGGGAAGCTCCGCGGCACGATCGACTCCTACGGCGAGGACTGGGTCATCGTCGATGTCGGCGGCGTCGGCTACCAGGTGTTCTGTTCGGCGCGCACGCTACAGGCGCTGCCGGCGGTCGGGCAGCCGGTGACCATGGCGATCGAGACGTACCTGCGCGAGGACGTGATCAGGCTCTACGGCTTCGCCACCGATCTGGAACGCGAATGGTTCCGGCTGCTGCAAACTGTGCAAGGGGTCGGCGCGCGGGTGGCGCTGGCGGTGCTCGGAACGATCAAGCCGGGCGAACTCGCGAGCGCCATTGCCCTGCAAGACAAGGCGACCGTCGCCCGGGCCCCGGGGGTCGGCAAGAAGGTGGCCGAGCGCATCGTCTCCGAACTTCGCGACAAGGCGCCGGAATACTCCAGCGCCGACCCGGCGGTGGTCCACCTCCAGGCCGACCTCGCCGAGCACCGGGCGCCGCGGCCGGTGGCCGACGCGGTGTCCGCGTTGGTCAACCTCGGCTACGCCCAGATCCAGGCAAGCGCTGCGGTCGCTGCTGCGTCGCGGGCGGCGGGGGAGGCGGCGACCGCCGAGCAGTTGATACGGGCGGGCCTCAGGGAGCTTGTGCGGTGAACGCGCCGGCGATCAGCTTGGAACCGGTGAATGATGCTGCGTGGCTCAACGACTTCATCGTGGAGCACTGGGGCGCGCCGGGAGTGATCAGCCGCGGGCATGTGTGGACCGGCGCCGACCTCACGGCGATCCGCGCCATGGACGGCGAGGATCTCGCCGGCTTGGTGAGTTGGCGCGCCGATCCCGACGACTGGGAAATCGTCACCTTCGACAGCCTCATGCCCGGACAGGGCGTCGGCACGCGCCTGATGGAAGCGGCGATCGAGCTTGCCCGGCGCGGCGGCGCCAAGCGCCTGTGGCTGGTCACCACCAATGACAACCTCGATGCGCTGCGCTTCTATCAGCGGCGCGGCTGGCGACTGACGGCGCTCTACGCCGACGCCATGGCTGAGAAACGGCGCATCAAGCCGTCGATCCCGGAGAGCGGTCACTTCGGTATCCCGATCCGCGACGAGATCGAGCTGGAGTATCGGCTGTGAGCCGCGTCGTCTCGGCCGAGCAGCGCGACGACGACGCGCCGGAGACGACGCTCCGTCCGCAGTATCTCTCCGAGTTCGTCGGCCAGGGGCAGGCGTGCGCCAACCTCAAGGTGTTCATCGAGGCGGCGCGGGCACGCAAGGAGCCGCTCGACCACGTGCTGTTCGTCGGGCCGCCCGGCCTCGGCAAGACGACGCTCGCGCAGATCGTCGCCCGCGAGCTCGGGGTCAATTTCCGCGCCACCTCGGGACCGGTGATCGCGCGGGCGGGCGACCTCGCCGCGCTTCTCACCAACCTGGAAGAGCGCGACGTCCTGTTCATCGACGAAATCCACCGGCTGTCGCCGGCGGTGGAAGAGATCCTCTACCCGGCGCTCGAAGACTTCCAGCTCGACCTGATCATCGGCGAAGGGCCGGCGGCGCGCTCGGTCAAGATCGGGCTCTCACCGTTCACGCTGATCGGGGCGACGACGCGGCTCGGCCTGTTGACGACGCCGCTCCGCGACCGTTTCGGCATTCCGGTCAGGCTCAACTTCTACGAGGTCGCGGAACTGGAGCATATCGTTCGGCGGGGCGCGCGCATCCTCGGTGTCCACTTGACCGACGGCGGTGGCAGCGAGATCGCCCGGCGCTCGCGGGGAACGCCGCGGATCGCGACGCGGCTCCTGCGCCGCGTGCGCGACTTCGCGGCCGTCGAGAAGGTCGACGCAATCGACGCCGCGGTCGCAGACAAGGCGCTCCAGCGCCTCGAGGTGGACACCCTCGGCTTCGACGCGCTCGACCGGCGCTACCTGACGCTGATCGCGGAGAGCTTCGGCGGCGGTCCCGTTGGCGTGGAGACCATCTCGGCAGCGCTGTCGGAGCCGCGCGACGCCATCGAGGAGATCGTCGAGCCGTTCCTGATCCAGCAGGGCTTCGTCCAGCGCACGCCGCGTGGACGCTTGCTGACGCCGCAGGCGTTCGGCCACTTGGGCCTCGACGCGTCGGCCACGGACGCGGCCCAGTTCGGTCTCTTCCAAGACGGGGCCGATGACGGGGAGTGATAGTGACTGGCCGGACCTTGCCGGTCGTCTGACGGACAGCGGCCATGTGCTCCCTGTCCGCGTCTATTTCGAGGACACGGACTTCTCCGGCTCCATCTACCACGCCGGCTACCTGCGGTTCATGGAGCGCGGCCGGTCGGATTATTTGCGCCTCATGGGCATCGGCCACGACGAGCTCGACCGTGGCGCGCACGGCGAGCGGCTCGCCTTCGCGGTCCGTCACATGAACATCGACTTCCTCGCGCCCGCGCGGATCGACGACGTGGTCGAGGTCGTAACGCGGCTGGTTGAGGTTGCCGGGGCGCGCATCGTGCTTCGTCAAGCGCTGACCTGTGGCGGGCGCACGCTGGTGGAGGCGGAGGCGACGGTGGCGCTGGTCAACGCCGCAGGGCGGCCGCGGCGGTTGCCGGCCGAGGTGCGCCGGCGGCTTGCGGTGGCGGTCACCGCTTAACGGTCCGTTAACTCCCGCAGCCATAGCAATGCCTTGGTTTTCGGGGAAAAACGGCCCTCGTTTTGACAAAATTGAGGGCGACAGAGCCGGTCCGAGAAGGAAGCCCGGCCAACACTTGTAAGTCCGTAATGGATGCGGCCCGCCGGTCGCCAGGTCGTGAGCATCCCACCGGCGGGCGCGCCGGGGTTTCTCGACATCCGAGAGGTCAGGAGTCCATGCCCGACGACGCGGTGACGCAGGTCATCCTGGCCGTGCCAAGTGGCGAAATCTCGTTGGTTTCGCTGTTCATGCAGGCCCATATCGTCGTCAAGATCGTCATCATCGGCCTGCTGATCGCCTCGGTGTGGACGTGGGCGATCATTGTAGACAAGACGTTGACCTACAGTCGGGTCAGGCGGCAGATGGACCGCTTCGAGCGGGTGTTTTGGTCGGGGCAGTCGCTGGAGGACCTCTACCGATCACTCACCGGACGCACGCCCACGGCGACGGCATCGGTGTTCGTCGCGGCGATGCGCGAATGGAAGCGGAGCTTCGAGGCGGGCGCCCGCTCGCCGATCGGCCTGCAGACGCGTATCGACAAGGTGCTCGACGTCACCATCGGCCGCGAGACCGAGCGGCTGGAGCGTCGGCTGCTGTTCCTGGCGACCGTCGGATCGTCGGCTCCCTTTGTCGGCCTGTTTGGGACCGTTTGGGGCATCATGACCTCGTTCCAGGCGATCGCGGCATCCAAGAACACGGCGCTGGCCGTAGTGGCGCCAGGTATTGCCGAAGCGCTGCTGGCGACGGCCCTCGGGCTCCTCGCCGCCATCCCGGCGGTGGTCGCCTACAACAAGCTGTCAAACGACGCCGGCAAGATCGGCCAGCGGATGGAAAGCTTCGCCGACGAATTCTCCGCCATCCTGTCGCGCCAGGTCGACGAGAGGGTGACTGAGCCATGAGCCAGCCGATTGGAAACGGGGGGTTCAGGGCGCTCAGTCGCCGCAGGCGCCATCCCCGCCTTATGAGCGAGATCAACGTGACGCCGTTCGTCGATGTCATGCTGGTGCTCCTGATCGTGTTCATGGTGACGGCGCCGCTGCTCTCGGCCGGGGTGCCGGTCGATCTGCCCGAGGCGCCGGCAAGCCCGCTCGCGGTAGAGAAGGAGCCGATCACCGTCACTGTCGACACCGACGGTCGGATTTTCGTCAAGGACGACCGGGTCACCGTCGACGAGCTCGTGCCGCGGCTGATGGCAACGGCCACCCAGGGGCTCGACGAGCGCATCTACGTACGCGGCGACAAGGCAGCCAGCTACGGCGCCATCATGCGCGTGATGGGCACCATCAACGGGGCCGGATTCCGCCGCATCGCCCTTGTCGCGCTCAAAGAACCGGATAGCTGATCCAGTCATGCGTGCCGGACTCACGGTATCGATTGTCGGCCATGCCGCCCTGATCGCCTGGGGCGTCTTCTCGCTTCCCATCCCGAATCCACCCGACGCCAGCCAGATCGAAACGATTCCGGTCGACTTCGTCGAGATCGGCGAGGAGACTAGCGTACCAAAGGGGATGCAGACGGCGGCGCTGGTCGAGGAAGTGACGCCGCCCGAGCCGGCCGAGGCGCCGGCAAAGGAGCCCCCGCCGCTGCCGAAGCCACAACCGCCCGAACCGAAGCCCGCGCCGCAGCCAGAGCCAACGCCGCTGCCGCCAGAACCACCGCCAGAGGCGGCGATGCCCGAGCCGCTGACCGAGCCGCAGCCGGAGGAAACCGCGGTCGCGCCCGACCCGGTACCGCAGCCGCGTATCAGGCCCGCCGTGCCGGAGCAAAAGGTTAGCCAGCGGCAGCTCGCCGAACAGAAAGACAAGTCGTTCGACATCGATCAAATCACCGCGATGCTCGACAAAGAGCCACCTCCTGAAGCGGTGGAGCCGCCGGAGACCGCGCCGTTCGGGTCGACCGTCGGGTCGGTCGCCGCCAAGATGACGCAGAACGAGCTGGACGCTTTGCGCGCCCGTATCGCCCAATGCTGGAGCCCGCCGATCGGCTGGACCGATCCTGTGGAGGTCCGCGTCGTCCTGATGCTTTATCTTGAAGCCGACGGGTCGATAGGCACGGCGCCGCAGGTGCTGGAGGCGCCGGGTGGGCGCTACCAGCAAGCCGCGCCTGAGAGTGCCGTGCGGGCGGTTCAGCGGTGCGCGCCCTACGATCTGCCGGCCGAGAAGTACCAGGCATGGAAACAGGTGAGAGTCACGTTCGATCCAATCGAAATGGGCGGTGCATGACGATGTCAGCGCAGGCGATGGGCACAAGCGGCGGGTGCACAGTCCCGGCGCGATGGGCGATGGGTCTGCTTGTTGCCGCGTTGGGGCTGGTGCTCAGGGCGTCGCCCGCCGCGGCGCTGATCGAGATCGACATCACCCGCGGCAACGTCCAGCCGCTGCCGATCGCGGTCACGGATTTCGCGGGCTCGGGCGATGACGCCCAGTTGGGCGTCGACATCGCGACGGTGATATCGGCCGATCTCCAACGCTCGGGCCTATTCGTGCCGATCGATCAGGCGTCGTTTCCCGAGCGGGCCATCGGTACAAGCCGCACCCCGCGTTTCGGCGATTGGGCGGTCATCAATGCCCAGGTGCTGGTCACCGGCGACATCGCCCGTCAGGCCGATGGGCGGCTCAGGGCCGAGTTCCGGTTATGGGACGTGTTCGCGGCCGCGCAAATGACCGGCCAGCAATTCTTCACCAGCCCGGACAACTGGCGCCGGGTCGCCCACATCATTGCAGATGCGATCTACGAGCGGCTGACCGGTGAGAAGGGCTATTTCGATACGCGCATCGTGTTCGTCGACGAAACCGGCCCGAAGGACAATCGGGTCAAGCGTCTGGCGATCATGGACCAGGACGGCGCCAACGTGCGCTACCTGACGCGCGGCAACGACCTGGTGCTGACGCCACGGTTCAACCCGTCGAGCCAGGAGATCACGTACATGTCCTACGGCGGCGGTCAACCGCGGGTGTATCTCCTTAACATCGAGACCGGACAGCGCGAGGTCGTTGGCGACTTTCCCGGCATGACGTTCGCGCCGCGCTTCTCGCCGGACGGGCAGAAGGTGATCATGAGCCTGCAGCAGGGCGGCAACGCCAACATTTTCACTCTCGACCTGCGCTCGCGGCGCACGACGCGCCTGACCGACGAGACAGCCATCGACACCAGCCCATCGTATTCGCCGGACGGGCAGCAGATCGTGTTCGAGTCGGACCGTGGCGGTTCGCAGCAGCTCTACGTGATGAACGCCGACGGCTCCAACCCCCGGCGTATCTCGTTCGCGGAAGGCACGTATTCGACGCCGGTATGGTCGCCGCGCGGCGACCTGATCGCGTTCACGCGGCGCAGCGCCGGCCAGTTCGCCATCGGCGTCATGCGGCCGGACGGTTCGGGCACGCACATCCTCACCGAAGGCTTCCACAACGAGGGGCCGACCTGGGCGCCGAATGGGCGGGTGATCATGTTCTTCCGCGACACGCCCGGCGCCAACGGCGGGCCGCAGCT
>CAYTXI010000067.1:0-13804 GCA_964441935.1 uncultured Bauldia sp. | reverse complement strand
GAGGAGGGCCTCGGCGGCCGCACCACCGTCAGCGACGATCCGGTTGAAGGCGCGGAGAGGAACGGCCGCACCTATTTCTATCCATGCCTCATGAGCCACAAACCTCTCGACGTTGTCGTCATCATGCTCGGCACCAACGACCTCAAGGCGCGTTTCAACAAGTCGCCCTGGGAGGTCGCCGCCGGCGTCGGCGTCCTCGTCGACATGGTCAAAGCCGCCGCCGCCGGTCGGAACGAGGGCATTCCTGAGATCATCGTGGTTTGTCCGCCCCCGATGCTGGAGCATCTGCCCACCCACGCCGAGATGTTCGACGGCGCGCCGCCGAAATCCCGCGAGCTCGCGCGCCACTTTCGCAATGTTGCCGCCGAGCGCGGCGTCCATTTCCTCGACGCCGGTGCCGTCATCACGTCGAGCGCCGTCGATGGCTTTCACCTCGATCCCGATGCCCACGCCGCCCTCGGCCGCGCCATCGCCGCCGAGGTCGGCAAGCTGATGATCCTGACCGTATGAGACCGAGATCGCCGCGACATCGGACGAGAGTGAACGCCGCACGCGTCAGTTGAACCAGACGAGATACCCGCCGAACGCGGGGCCGAACGCCGCGGTGAGGTCACGCCAGTTGGCACTCGTCGAGACCGGCCCATCTTCCAGATAAGGCAGCGCCGCGGGGCCGGTGATCCATAGTACGAGGTCGAAGGTCGTCGGCTCCTCGAACACCCGGCGGAGGTTGAAGCCTCGCTTCAGGCGCCAATGTGGAACCAGCTTCTCGCCGTCGAGCACCACGTCGAATTCGTCGAGAACCGCCCGCCAGCTCGCGATCTGCTCATCGCTGACCGTGAGGTCGACCAGCACGGATTGTTGCCGCGGATTCGGCACCCACTCGCGGTCGTTGTCGGTCTCCGCCTCGATCGCGTCCCAGTTCTGGCGGCTGAGCGCGATTGCTTGCTTCAGGTGCTCGCGCACGCCTCCCATCCGTTCGGGCTCCGCTACCGGCCAGTGCAGGAGGTGGATGAACGAGACGAGATCGGCGATCTGTCCCTCGTTGTGCGCACGAACCGGCGGCTCCAGAGCGACCGCCAGCGGCAGGTTCGCCTGCGGGAAGAACATGTGAAAACTGGCGTCGAATCCCTCGCGCCACTCGTGCGCCAGCAGGAACTCGCCGAACGCCGACAGGAGGTTGCAGTAGCCTCGGAGCCAGATCGCGTCCGCCATGTCGAACGCAACGGTCGCATCCTCCGGCAGCCAGTCGCCGTCGATGTGCCGCCTTCGGTTCATCCGCGTGACCGTACCGAGCGCAGCCGTCAGGTGTTCTTCTGCTCCAATCACACCGTCGCCGTCGATTTCGTAGGCGACCTTGCGGAGGTCGATCGGCACCTTGACGGCCGCGTCGTTGACCGCGGCCAGCGTCTTCTCGGCCTTCGCCAGGTCGTCGACGAAGTGCTGAACGAGGCCCCGGAACGCATCGTAGGTGATCGGCTCAGGATCGGAGTTGACCGGCACCGGCAGCCGCACGATCGGCAGCATGATTCCGTGCGGCGTCTGCGGCCCGTAGCGGTAGAGGCCCTGCGACAGGTGCTGAACCGCCGCCACGAACCGGATCATGCCGAGCCCAAACTGGGCGTCTTGGTTGTCCGGGTCGCGGTCGATCATGTCGACGAGTTCGGCGTCGCCAGCGGCCAGCGTGCCCGCCGCGAAGTGGCGCGCCGTCGCGGCGCGCGCCGCCGGGTCGGCCGCGGCCGGGACCGAGCTGCCGGCGAGAAGCGAAATCGCGATCGCGAGCGAACAGACAACGTGACTCTTCCGGCGCATGGCGCGCTCCTCCGTCGTTCGGCCCGTTCGCCCTTTCCAAGGCCTTTGGTGCGGCAGGCCACGGGGCCATTGCGTGAACAACGTTCATATGGCATACGTGTGAACCATGTTCAAGTCGAAATGAACACCGTTCAAGAAGAGGTGAACGAATGGTCAAGACGAAGGCGAAAGCGGCGACCAGGGCCGCATCACGACCGGCCTCGCGCGGCCATGAGCGGCGCCAGGCCCTCAGGGTCGCCCTAATCGACGCTGCCGAAGCGTCGATCGCGGCGAGGGGCCTCGCCGGCCTCAACGCTCGCGAGCTCGCCCGCGAGGTCGGCTGCGCCCTTGGCGCCATCTACAACGTCTTCCCCGACCTTGATTCGATTGTCTACGAGGTGAACGCCCGCACGCTTGCCGCGTTCGAGGCGTTCGTCACCGACCGCGATCGGCGGTCGAAGAGCGGAAACCGCCGCGGCGCCCGCGCAGACCTCGTCGCCCTCGCCGGCGCCTACCTCGATTTCGCCGTCGCCAATCAGCCGCGCTGGCGCACCCTCTTCGAGCATCGCCCTTCAGCCCTTGATGCCGTGCTGCCTGATTGGTATCGCGACGAACAGAACCGCATGTTCAGCCTCGTCGAACGGCCGCTGGGTGCGTTGCGGCCCGATCTCGGTGAGCGCGAACGCATGCTGTTTGCCCGCACGATGTTCTCCGCCGTTCACGGCGTCGTCGATTTCGGCCTTGACGAAAAGTTGATGACGCTGCCGATCCCCGTTCTCGCCAAGCAGGTACGGATGTTTGTCGGAACGCTCGCCGACGGGCTGGTCGCCGCCCCGCCGCGCGGCTGATCCCGCGATTCGCCGAGCCGGACGCGAGGTGGTCTAATGGACCCCGCATGAAATCCACGACCCGCTATCCAGGGCCGGGCGCACCGTTGTCGGTGGCAATCGTCGGCGGTGGCATCGTCGGTTCCGCGGCCGCCGTCTGGCTTGCCGTTGAGGGTTTCGCCGTCACCGTTTTCGAGCGCGATCCCGGCGGCCGCCCCGCCTCGGCCGGTAACGCCGGCGTCGTATCGTTGAGCATGATTTCGCCGCTGGCGCGGCCGGGCACGCTCGCCTCGGTGCCCGGCTGGCTCCTCGATCCGCTGGGGCCGTTCACGCTGCGCGTGGCCGATCTGCCGGCGCTGGCGCCGTGGCTTGTCCGCTTCGTCGCTGCCGCTCGCCCGAGCCAGGTCGCGCGCGCCACCGCCGCCCTTGGCTTCCTGATGAAGACCGCGCTCGCCGATCATCACGAGCTCGCCCGCCGGGCCGGCCTTGCCGGCCACATGCGCCGTACCGGATCGCTGCATATCTTCGATAGCGATGCGGGCTTCCGCGCCGGCGAGAGCGAGTGGAAGGAGCGCGCCCGTCACGGTGTCGACTACCGGGAGGTCGGCGTCGAGGAGGCCCGCGACATGGTTCCGGCCCTCACCGGCGCCTTCGCGCGCGCCATCTTCGCGCCGGCGGACTGGATGGTGACCAGCCCGGCCGCTGTCCTCGATGGCCTGCGCGCCGCCCTCGCTTCGAAAAGCCTTTTCCGCCCGGCGCTCGTCGAGGCAATCCGCCCGAAACCGGACGGGATCGTCGTTGCGACGGACGACGGCGAGGAGCAGACCTTCGATCGCGTCGTGATCGCCGGCGGCGTGTGGTCACGTGAACTCGTCCGCGCCCTCGGCCTCAACGTCGCGCTTGAAGCCGAGCGCGGCTACAACACCACGTTTCCGGGCCTTTTCTTTGACGTGCCGATGCCGGTGTTCTTCGCCGACCATGGCTTTTGCGTCACGCCGCTCGACGATGGTCTACGCATCGGCGGCGCCGTCGAGCTCGCCGATGCGGAAGCTCCACCGAACTACCGGCGCGCGGCCGCCATGCGTACCAAGATGCGCCGCTACGTCCCCGAACTTCCCGAGGACGGCGGCACGGAGTGGATGGGCTGCCGACCTGGCACTCCGGATTCGTTGCCGGTGATCGGAACCCATCCGGGTGAGCCGCGCATCGTCTTCGCGTTCGGCCACGGCCACCTCGGCCTGACGTTTTCAGCGGCGACCGCGCGCCACGTCGCCGAGATCGTCGCGGGTCGCGCCGACCACAACCTCGACCCCTTCGGCATCGAGCGTTTCCAGTGAGCCGGCTGTCGCGGGGGGCTAGACGACGGTCTCGTTCGCCGAAAAGACGTGTACCCGCGCGGGATCGAAGATGACGCCGACGTTCTCACCGGCTCTTGTCGGCACGTCGCCTTCGTCCTCGACGACGATCTGGCCGGCTCCGGTGTCCACGTACATGATGGTCGAGTTGCCGAGGTGCTCGAGGATCTGGACGGTTCCCTGGAGTGCCGCCTGAGGGTCGCCAGGCGCTCCGAGTTTGATGTGCTCCGGCCGGATGCCCACCTCGAACCCGCCCTTCGGCGCCGCGTTCAGGCCCTTTCGCGTCTTGACCTTGAGTTCGCCGCCGCCGCTCAGCTTGACCACCGCGTCGAGACCGTCGGCCGCTTGCGCGTCAGCCGCCATGAAGTTCATCGTCGGTGACCCGATGAACGAGGCGACGAACTTGTTTGCCGGCTGCAGGTAGAGTTCCATCGGCGTCCCAATCTGGCGGATGACCCCGGCCTCCAGCACCACGATCCGGTCGGCGAGCGTCATCGCCTCGACCTGGTCGTGGGTGACGTAGATCATCGTGGTTGCCAGGTCCTTGTGCAGCTTGGCGATTTCGACGCGCATCTGCACGCGCAGGATCGCGTCAAGGTTGGACAGCGGCTCGTCGAACAAGAACACGTACGGCTCCCGTACCAACGCCCGCCCAATGGCAACCCGCTGGCGCTGGCCGCCCGAGAGTTGCGCCGGCCGTCGGTCGAGCAGTTCCTCCAGCTGCAGCATACGCGCGACTTCCAGCGTGCGCCGCTCGATCACGTCCTTTGGCGCGCGCGCCACCCTAAGGCTGAACGAGATGTTCTGGCGCACGCTCATGTGCGGGTAGAGCGCGTACGACTGGAACACCATGGCGATGCGCCGCTTGGCCGGCGGCACGTTGGTCACGTCGACACCGTCGATGAAAACCTTCCCCTCGGTGACGACCTCGAGTCCGGCGATCATCCTGAGCAGGGTCGACTTACCGCACCCCGACGGCCCCAGTAGTGCACAGAATTCGCCCTCTTCCACGCCAAGGTCGAGCATATGGATTGCCTCGACCGCTCCGTAACGCTTTTTGACGCCCCTCAGCTCGACCGTGCTCATCGTCGTTCCTTGATTTCGGCCTCGGGTTTCGCCAACTCGCGCCCGATCTGTCCGTTGTCCGCCGAACTGTATTTGGGACCTAGCGCAACTGCAACCACTCCAGATAGGCGACGATTCCTTCGATCTCGTTGGGCTCGAACACGAACTCAGGCATCTCGGGATGTCCGGTGAGGATTCCCTCGGCCAACGCCTCGGCCAGATCGCTTGGTGGGTATCGGTGTGACACGTCGCGAAAGGTCGGCGCCGCCGGCTCCGGGCTGACCTCGTCCGTCCCGATCGCATGACAACGACTGCAATTGGCGACGAGAAGAGCGTGGCCCGCGTCGGCCACCGTCGGCATGTCGTCGTTGGCTGAGGTCGACAGCGGCATCGCCGCCATCGCCAGCGCCGCAAGTGCACGGAGTCGGTTCATGACGGTTCTCCTTTCGGCATGCTAAGCCGGGCTTCGGCATTGGCCTTTGCCGCAAATCCGTTCGATGGTCGTCCCCGCCCGAGCGCCCTCAGTGCGTTGAGAATGACGGCGACGTCGATCACCTCTTGGACCAACGCGCCCTCCACCGGCGGCAGATAACCGAACGCGGCCACCGCCATTGCCGCGAACGATAACCCCATGCCGGCCACCACGCTTTCCAGGGCGATCCGCCGGGATCGCCGGGCGATAGCGATCGCGTCTGCCACGCGGTCGATGCGGTCGACCAGCAGCACCGCGTCGGCCGCCTCCGCCGAAGCCGCGGCACCGTTGACACCCATGGCGACGCCGATGTCGGCGGCGGCAAGCGCCGGCGCATCGTTGACGCCGTCGCCGATCATCATCACCGTGCGTCCGTTGCGCTCACGCCTAACCGCCAGCACCTTGCGCTCCGGCGTCATCTCACTCTCGACCGCATCGATGTCGAGCCGCGCCGCCACCGCCTCGGTGATGTCGCGTCGGTCGCCGGAGGCGAGCACGATCCGCTCCACGCCATTGGCGCGGAAGCCGGCGAGCGCGCTCGGCACGTCGGCGCGGACCTCGTCAGCGAGCACGATGAAGCCCGCGAGCGTGCCGTCGACTGCTACGGCGACTGCGACTTCGCCTTCGCCCGCCGGGGTTGAGCCGGGCGGTGTCGCACCGTCGTGCACGTGGTCGCGTACAAAGCCGAGGCCGCCGACCGCGACCGGCCGTTCGCCGACCATGCCGGTGAGGCCGCTGCCGGGCGTTTCGCGCACCTCGCGTGGCGTCGCCAGCGTGAGGCCCCGCGCGCGCGCCGCGGTCACCAGCGCCTCGGCGACGACATGGTGCGAAGCCTGGTCGAGCGACGCCGCCAGCTGCAGGATCTCGTCCTCGTCAAGCGCCCCGCTCGAATGGATGGCGGCCAGCGTCGCGCGTCCGCGTGTCAGCGTTCCGGTCTTGTCGAGGACCACGGTTCTGACGGTGGCGAGAACCTCAAGCACACCGCCGCCCTTGATCAGCACGCCGAGTTTGGCCGCCCGTGACACCCCGGCGATGATCGCCACCGGCACGGCCAGAATGAGCGGGCAGGGCGTCGCCACCACCATCACCGCCAGCCACCGCACCGGATCGTCAGTCGCCAGCCATGCCGCTCCGGCGATGGCGAGTGTCGCCACTAGGAAGAGGATGGCGAAGCGATCGGCGAGCCTGACGATCGGTGCCTTCGCTCGCGCCGCTTCCTCGACCAGGCGGATGATGCCGGCGTACGTGCTCTCCGCCGCCGGTCGAATGGCGATCACGTCGAAGGCCATGCCGGCGTTGGTCGCCCCGCTCATCACCGCCGTCCCCGGCACGAACGGCACCGGCATCGCCTCGCCGGTCAGCGCCGACTGGTCGAGGAGCGCTGTTTCGCCGTCGACCGTGCCGTCGACGGGCACGACCTCGCCACGGCGCACCAGCACCCGGTCTCCGGGCACGAGCGCCTCGATCGGCACCTGCACCAATCCGTGGTTCTCGTGGCGCATGGCGAATTTCGGCGCGCGTTCAAGCAGCGCTGTCATTTCGTGGCGGGCCCGCCGCGCGGCATAGCTTTCGAGAAACTGCCCGCCGGCGTACATCAGCGCCACCACCGCGCCGGCCAGCGTCTCGCCAAGAACAAGCGCGCCGCTCATCGACAGGAAGGCTACGATGTCGAGGCCGACCTCGCGCTGCCTCAGGCTTGTGACGATCTCGACGGCGAGCGCCGCGATCACCGGCACCGTCGCGGCGCCCCAGATCAGGTGCGCAAGGCGATCCTCGTCGCCGGCCTGGGCAACGAAGCCAAGTATCAGACCGACCGCAGGCACCACGACCAGGACCTGCCGAGCCCTGCCGGCAAGGCTTGCGAACTCCAGCATTGCCCGTGTTCTTGGCGCACTCACTGCCGCAGCGGACTGATCCAGGTCAACTCTCACGTCTGGCCGGCCACAGGTAGACTACCAGCAGCAGCGCCGGTCCCACCGTCAGCGCCGTATCGGCGATGTTGAAGACGAACAATCTCCACCCACCGACGTGAAGCAACAGAAAGTCGATGACATGGCCGAGCCGCAGCCGGTCGATAAGGTTGCCGATCGCGCCGCCGAGGATCAGCGCGAAGCCGATCGCCGCGATGTGTCCGCCCTCCTGCGCGCGCACCCAGAACACGATCACGATCGCCGACACCGCAACCATCAACGCGATCATGAGCACCGCGCCTGAACCGGCAAACATGGAGAAGGCGATGCCGGTATTGTGCACCCGGTAGAGGGAGAGGATGGGAAGGATGTCGAATGCATCGCCGAGCGGCAGCCGCGCTTCGGCAACCGCCTTGGCGAATTGATCGACGATGACCACCGCGCCGACGATCGCGAGGCCGATCGCCGACAGCGGCCCGTCTGGCGCTCCAGCACGCCAGTTAGCCATCGAGCCTCAGCCTCGTCCGCATGATCTCGAACAGCATCACGCCCGTCGCCACGGCGAGGTTCAGTGAGTCCGCCTTGCCCGCCATTGGGATCTTGACCAGAGTTTCGCAGAGCCCGGCGGTCGCCGGCGACAAGCCCGCCTGCTCGCCGCCCATGACCAGCAGCACCGGCGCTGCATACGTCGCTTCTCGGTAGTCCCTCTTGCCGGAAAGATGGGTGCCGACCACCGTTCCGGGCCAGCCCTTGACGATTGTCTCGAATTCCGCGCGGGTCCCCTTGGCGATGGCCACGTTGAAGATCGAGCCCATCGTCGCCCTGACCGCTTCGATCGAGTAGGGGTCGACGGTATCCCCGATCAGGATCACGCCCCTGGCGCCGACGGCGTCGGCCGTGCGCACGATGGTACCGAGGTTGCCGGGGTCGCGCACGTCTTCGAGCGCAATCCACACGTCCTCCCGGCCGGGTCGGATCGCCGCCGGCCGCATCAGTTGCTGGCGGAAGACGCCGATCACCGTCTGCGGGTTGTCGCGCCGGCTGATCTTGGCGAGCACCGCCTCGCTCACGGCGATCACCGTCCCGCCGTGCACCCGGCAGGTTGCGGTCAGGCGGTCGACCAGCGGCTGTCCGCCGACGCCTGCCGCGTAGACCAGGATGTCGATTGCCCAGCCGGCTTCCACGCCGTCGGCGACGATCTTGAGGCCTTCGGCGACGAACCGGCCGCTTGCCTTGCGGTTCTTGGCGAGCGCCAGCCCGCGGATATCCTTGACGATCGGGTTGGCGAGGCTGGTGATGTGTTTCACCGGCCCGGAAGCGGCCCTCATGGCCGCGACCAGCGGCTGAACAGCGAGGTCGACAGCGCCCGCCCGCTGCTTGCTTCTCTGAGCACTAGTTCACCCGATTCCAGGCACCCGCCGAGCCCCTCGAGAAACTCCGCCGCCAGTTCGTCGATGGCGAGGAACGACGCCCGGATCGAATAGGTGGTGAGGATCAGAAACGCCGCTTCCGGCGAAAGCAGGACGCGACAGCCCTGCATCAGCGGCTTCAGGCCGTCGAACAGGTCCCAGATCTCGCCCTTCGGCCCGCGTCCGAATTTCGGCGGGTCCAGGATAACGGCGTCGTACCGGTTGCCGCGCCGCGCCTCGCGCGCGACGAACTTGGTCGCATCCTCGCAAATCCAGCGCACCTTCAAATCGCCAAGCTCCGACAAGGCCTGGTTCTCGCGTGCCCACGCAATCGCCTTTTTCGACGCGTCGATATGTGTCACTTCGGCGCCGGCTCTGGCCGCGATCAGCGAAGCGATGCCGGTGTAGGCGAACAGGTTCAGGATCTTGAGCGGGCGCCCGAGCCTCACCGTGGCCGTGTCGATCAGGCCCTTCGTCCATTCCCAATGCGCTGCCTGTTCGGGGAACACGCCGACATGACGGAAATTGGTGAACCGCCCGAGAAACGTGATCCCGTTGTATGTGATCGGCCAGGTCTCGCCGAGGGGTTGCCGGTAGCGCCAACGGCCGTCGGCCTCCTCGTCGCCGATGCCGACGAAGCGCGCGTCGGCCGCCTCCCATTCGGCTGCCGGCCTGCGACGCGACCACAGCGCTTGCGCTTCCGGCCGCACGATCCGGTAGCGACCGAAACGCTCCAACTTCTCCCCGTCGCCCGAATCCAGAAGCGCGTAACCCTCCCAGCCTTCGGTTTCGAGCATTACCGGCGCGCGCCGTTGGAGCGCCGCGGTGCGTCGCTGAGCTCTGGGCAGGGACCGGTTCGCTGTCACGGCGTGAGGTTCTAGCCGTGGCTGTGGCGAAAAGCCAACCGACCCTTGCCGTTACGCCGCCGCCATGCCACAAGGCGGCCTGCCCGACCACTCGCGGGAACGCGCTGCGCCGGCGTTGTTGACCGGCCGCCGTATCAGCGATCAAATTTGAGCGGATCGTCCGCCGCTACCGTCTCGGGGGATGGCGCAACCATGGAAATATCGGGGCAACACCAGATCCCGGCGCCGCGCGAGGAGGTGTGGGCGGCCCTCAATAATCCAGATATCCTTAAGCAGTGTATTCCCGGCTGCCAGTCGTTGGAGATGCACACCGCCACCGAAATGACGGCGATCGTGAAGGCGAAGGTGGGCCCCGTCAGTGCGACCTTCAAAGGCAACGTGACGCTCTCCAACGTTGACCCGCCCAACGGTTACACGATCTCCGGCGAGGGCAGGGGCGGTGCGGCCGGCTTTGCCAAGGGCGGCGCTGATGTGAGCCTCACCGAATCGGGCGCCGGGACGTTGCTCGTCTACACCGCCCGCGCCCAGGTCGGCGGCAAGCTTGCCCAGGTCGGTGCCCGCCTAGTCGACGCTACGGCAAAGCAGATGGCCGACCAGTTCTTCGGCACCTTCGCTGAGACGGTCGGCGGTGCGGGCATCATCGCCCGCGCCGAGCACGCCGTCGAGGAAGTTGCCCAGGAGCTTGCCGAGGCCGCCCATGGGGCCGAGGAGCGCACGGAGATGGCCGCGGCCCGCGGTGTCCTCGGCGGCCCCCAGATGTGGGCGCTGATCGCGCTGGCGGCGGTCGTTCTGATACTGCTTGTGCTGAGCTGGTCCGGTTGAGACCGCCCGAGGGAGACCTTTTTCGTGTCCGACGTGAGAATGACCGTCAACGGCAAGAGTGTCTCGGCCGACGTCGAAGACCGTACCCTGCTCGTTGAGTACCTCCGCGATCATCTCCGCCTCACGGGCACCCACGTAGGCTGCGACACGTCTCAATGCGGCGCCTGTCTCGTCCTGGTGGACGATGTCGCCGTCAAGTCGTGCACCATGCTCGCCGCCCAGGCGGCTGGTACCCGGGTGACCACCATCGAGGGCCTTGCCTCCGGCGACCAGCTCCACCCCATGCAGCAGGCGTTTCATGAGCACCATGGCCTGCAATGCGGTTTCTGCACGCCTGGCATGATCATCAGCGCCATCGACATGGTGCGCCGCCACGGCACCGACCTCGACGAGGCCACAATCCGCCACGACCTAGAGGGCAACCTCTGTCGCTGCACCGGCTACCACAACATCGTCAAGTCGATTGCCGCCGGCGCCGCGGCAATGGCCGGCGTCCGCTAGACGAGGGCGAGGGCGCCCATGCACGAGACCCGCTACCACCGCCCCGCTACCCTGGCCGATGCCGCCGCCATGTTCGCCGACGCCGACGAGGCGCGCTACCTCGCCGGCGGTCAGACCCTGATCCCGACCATGAAGCAGCGTCTCGCGGCTCCCTCCGACGTCATCGACATCGCCCACTTAGATGAATTGAAAGGCGTCTCGATTTCCGGCGACACGCTCGCCGTCGGCGCCGCCGCCACCCACGCCGAGATCGCCGCGTCCCCGGCAGTCGTCGATGCGATCCCCGCGCTCGCCCGCCTAGCCGGTTCGATCGGCGATCCGGCGGTTCGCGAGCGCGGCACGATTGGCGGCTCGCTCGCCAACAATGATCCGGCCGCCGACTATCCGGCCGCAGTCCTCGCGCTCTCCGCGACCGTCCACACTGACAAACGCGCAATAGCCGCCGAAGATTTCTTCACCGGCCTGTTCTCTACAACGCTCGAAGACGGCGAGATCATCACGCGGGTGACGTTTCCGGTGCCCGCGAAGGCGGCCTACGAGAGGTTCCCCAACCCGGCCTCGCGCTATCCCATGGCCGGCGTCTTTGTCGCCGTAGGCAGGGACGGTGGGATCCGCGTCGCTGTCACTGGCGCCGGTGCCAATGGCGTCTTCCGCGCAGAGGCGATCGAACAGGCGCTGGCGAAGTCGTGGGACCCGGCCGCCGCCGACGCCGTGAATATCGATCCCGGGGGCATGCTGTCAGACATCCACGGCTCCGCCGTGTACCGCGCCAACCTGGTCAAGGTTATGGCCAAGCGGGCCGTCGCCGCTGCCGGATGAAGCGTTGCGGGCTTCCCGATGCGACTCCATGTGAGCCCCAATGATCGTCTGCTCCTGTTCGGTCCTCACCGGGGCGCGCATCCTCGCCACGGCAGAGGTCCTTGCGGCCGAGGATCCGGCCCGCCCGATCACGCCGGCACGCTTGTTCAAGGCGCTGGGCGTGCGCCCGCAGTGCGCCACCTGTTTCCCGGTGATCCGCTCCATCGTCGCCGGCGCCGGTCTGAGCTTCACTTGTCCCGAACCTTTGGCGAGTGAGGCCGAACACGATGAGCCCGTCGAGTTTGACGGCGCTCCGGCGTCGCACTAGAGCGTAGTCGCCGCGCAGCCGAGGGAGTGCACGAACCATGAAGGGCGATGCCAAGGTTATCGCGTGTCTCAACCAGGCGCTGCGCATGGAGCTCACGGCGGTCAGCCAGTATTGGCTGCACTTCCGTCTGCTTGAGGACTGGGGCTACGCCAAGCTGGCCAAGAAGGAGCGCGCCGAATCGATCGAGGAAATGCACCACGCCGATAGGCTCGCCGAACGGATCATCTTCCTCGACGGTTTCCCCAACATGCAGCAGCTCAACCCGCTGAAGATCGGCCAGACGATCAAGGAAGTGCTGGAGTCCGACCTGGAGGGCGAGCAAGAGGCCCAGCGGTACTATTCAGAAGCGCGCGAAATCTGTCGCGTCGCCGGTGACTACGTTTCGATGAGGCTGTTCGAGGACCTGCTCGCCGACGAGGAGGGCCATATCGATTTCATCGAAACTCAGCTCAACCTGCTCGACCAGCTGGGCGTCGAGCGCTACGGCCTTTTGAACGCCGAACCCACGGACGCCGCCGACTGACCGCGCGACGCCGTGCCACTACCCCCGCCACCGCCGGCCGGACAACGTCACTCCGAAGCGCGAGGGCGCTCGCGCCAACGCCCCGACTCCCGCCAATGCTGCGTCCTCCTTGACGATGATCGCGGTTGCGATTGTTGCAAGCAGGCCATCGTGCGGCGGTTTGGCGACGAAGGCGTCGCGGAAGGCGCCCGACTTGAGCACCGGAGCAATCCTGGTGGGGATGCCCCCGGCAAGGTAGACGCCCCCCGTCGCCATGAAGATCAGCGCCAGATCGCCGGCGAGCCGGCCGAGATAAGTGGCAAGCAGACCGAGCGCCTCCGTCGCTTGCGCATCGCCGCCCGTAAGTCCGGCTTCGGTCACCTCCTCCGGTGTCTCATGCCGCACCGTGGCGCCGTCGACCGCGCAGACCGCCCGGTAGAGGCGCAAGATGCCTCCGCCCGAGATCACCGTCTCCGCCTCGATCCTGCCGAGCGGTCGCTCGATCAGCGGCCAGATAGCCATGTCGCGTTCGCTCTGCGGGCCAAGGTCGACGTGTCCGCCTTCGCCGGGCACCGGCACCCACGTGCCGTTTGCGTTGACCAGCGCCCCCGCGCCGAGCCCGGTCCCCGGACCGACCACCACCCGCGTGCCTTCCGCGGCGGTCGTCCCGTCGCCGATCGGGTCGATGTCGCCAGGGCCGAGATCGGGCAGACACAGGGACTGCGCCTCGAAGTCGTTGATGAGGATCGCCTCATCGAGCCCGAATCGGGCGACCAGCCGCCGCGGCGCCACGACCCAATCGCAGTTGGTCAGCGGCACCTGTTCCCCCGCGATCGGCCCGGCGAGCGCCAGCATTGCCGATTTGGGCCGCACACCGCGGTCGCCGAGCGCCGCCGCGATCGCGTCGTCTATGGTGGCATGGTCCGCCGTGTGTGTGTTGGGGAGCCGTTCGGCCGGCCCCTCTTCGTCTGCGATCACCGCGAAGCGCGCGTTGGTCCCGCCGATGTCGCCGATCAATACCGGGAAGGGGATCCGGTTGAGATGGTCGTCAGTCATCATCGGGCTGCCGCACGGGCGGTTGATGCCGGCGCGATCGGCCGGCATCTCCTATTCCTTGATGTAGGGCTTGCCGTCCGCCGCCGGCGGCCGCGCCCGCCCGAT
>CAYTXI010000066.1:0-13904 GCA_964441935.1 uncultured Bauldia sp. | reverse complement strand
CCCATGGTGCGCAGCGCGTCGATCTCCTCGCGCATCTTCATGGAGCCCAACTCGGCGGTGTAGGAGCTGCCAGAGCGCCCGGCGATCATGATGGCAACGAGCAGGACGCCGATCTCGCGCAGCACCAGGATGCCGACCAGATTGACGACGTAGTCCTCGGCGCCGAAACGGCGGAAGTTGAAGATGCCCTGTTGGGCGATAATGGCGCCGATCAGGAAGGTAATCAGCAGAACGATGCCGATCGCCTGCCAGCCGACGCGATCGAGGTGCGCGACGAGAGAGGTCAAACGGGAGAGGCGCGGGCGGGCGATCGCATGCCCAAGGGACACGGCGAGGATACCGAGCAGGCCGACCAGTTCGGCCAATTCCACCGCAAAACGCGTCGTGCCGCGCCCGACGTTCTCGACCCAGACGATCGGGCCGGGCGGCTTGCGCGGCGCGGCCGGGACCTCGTGGCTTGTCTCGCCGACCTCGGCCAGGATGCCGCTGTAGCGATCGGGAACCGACGTCAGCGCGGCCTCGCCGCGCTCCCGCCACTGCCTGAGCAATCCCTCGATGAGCCAGGCACCGAAGGTATCCAGCCGCTCGACGGCAGACAGGTCGATCTCGGCCCGGGGCTTGCCGCCGGGTACGCCGGCCACGAGCGCACGCAGCAAATCGGCGTGGTCGATGGTCCACGAACCCGCCGCAGACAACGTGAGCCGATCGCCGGTGGCCGCGGCGCTGAGCGATGGCGTGGTGGTCAATGAGCCCCCTCTTCCGCTGATTCTCGCCACGATTCCTTGACCCCGATCATGGCGGCTACGAGACGGAAAATCTACGAACCCGGCGACAGCATGACAGTGAGCCGCAGGCGGGACCGGTGCGCCCACGGCGCCAGCGTCGTAGAGTGCGGGCCGACAGAGGTAGGAACGGGTTGAGCACGAAGCCTAACATGGCTGAGGGCACGGTCGAGCCCGGCAGCGGCAAGCACGTCCTCAGGGGGGAGGACTTCGACGCCGTTATTTTCGACCTCGACGGCGTCATTACGCGTACGGCGACGGTCCATGCACAGGCATGGAAACGGCTGTTCGACGATTTCTTGCGAGACAGGGCACGCGACACCGGCGAGCCCTTTAATCCTTTCGACAGCGACAGCGACTATACGCGGTACGTGGACGGCAAACCCCGGCTCGACGGCGTGGCCAGCTTCCTCCAGTCGCGGGGAATCGCGCTGCCGTGGGGGGAGGCCGGCGACGGCGAGGACCAGATGACGATCCACGGTCTCGGCAGCCGCAAGAACCGCTATTTCCGAGAGCATCTCGCCCGCCATGGCGTGGAGGCATTCGACGCCTCGGTCAGTCTTGTGCGGGCACTCAGGGCGGCGGGGATCAAGACGGCGCTGGTGTCATCGAGCCGCAATACGGCGGCGGTACTCGCGGCGGCTGGCCTCACAGATCTGTTCGACGTGCGTGTCGACGGCAACGACCTGGCGCGCCTCGGCCTCAAGGGAAAACCGGCACCCGACCTTTTCCTGCGGGCGGCCGAGCAGCTGGGCGTGCCTGCGCAGCGCGCGATCGTCGTCGAGGACGCGATCAGCGGGGTCGAGGCGGGTCGTGCGGGCGCCTTCGGGCTGGTGATCGGGGTCGACCGCCACGGCGAGCCGCAGGCGCTCACTCGGGCCGGTGCCGATATGGTCGTTCCCGACCTAGCGTTTGTGGAGGTCGCAAAGGCGAAGGGTGAATGACAACCGACGCGCTGACCAGCTTCGACGAGATCACGGCCCGCCTTGCGGGCAAGCGCGCGAGCGTCTTCTTGGACTATGACGGCACCCTGACGCCTATCGTCGCACGCCCTGACCTGGCGGTGCTGTCCGACCGAATGCGCACCGTGGTCGGTAACCTCGCGGCGCGGTGCAGCGTCGCCGTCGTTAGCGGCCGCGACCTGGCCGACGTTCGCAAACTGGTCGGCCTCGACAACCTCGTCTACGCAGGCAGCCACGGCTTCGACATCGCCGGGCCCAACAATCTCAGGATCGAGCACGAGCAGGGGGAGGCCTTCGCAGCGGCGGTCAGCCGGGTTGCCGGGCGGCTACAGCCGGAGCTTGCCGACATCAAGGGGGCGCTGGTCGAGCCGAAGCGCTTCGCCGTGGCGGTTCACTACCGGCAGGTGGCCGACGACCAGGTGGCAAAGGTCGAGGCGATCGTCGACCGGGTGCTCGCGGGGGAAGCGGACCTGCGCAAGGCCGGCGGCAAGATGGTGTTCGAGCTGCGTCCCCGTTTCGACTGGGACAAGGGCAAGGCCGTTCTCTGGCTGCTGCGGGCCCTGGGACAGACCGGCGACGATGTCCTGCCCTTCTATCTCGGCGACGACCTCACCGACGAGGATGCCTTCCGAGCGCTTGCGGCGAGTGGCGTCACCGTTCTCGTCGGTCAGGCCGAACGAACGGCGGCTCGCTACGTCCTCGATGACACGGACCAGGTCGGGCTATTCCTCACGAATCTAACTCAGGTGCTCGCCAGGCAATGATCACCGTCGCTGACTGGAAGCTTGCGTACGAAGGCTTCGCACCCGACGAGGAGGGCCTGCGCGAGGCGCTGTGCACGCTGGGCAACGGCTATTTCGCCACGCGCGGCGCCGCCGAGGAAGCGGTCGCCGACGACGTCCACTACCCCGGTACCTATCTCGGCGGCGGCTACAACCGGCTGGAAACCACCATCGCCGGTCGGGTGATCGAGAACGAGGACCTGGTCAACCTGCCGAATTGGCTGCCGCTCACCTTCCGGCCGGTCGACGGCGACTGGCTCAACCTCCATCGCGACGAGGTCGTCGCCTACCGGCAAGAGTTGGACCTTCAACGCGGGCTGCTGACCCGCCGCTTCCAGGTGCGCGACAAGAGCGGCCGCGAAACGTCGATCGAAAGCCGTCGCCTGGTGCACATGCGCCATCGGCACCTGGCGGCCGTGGAAATGAAAGTCCGTCCGCTGAATTGGTCTGGCGAGATAGAAGTGCTGAGCGCGCTCGACGGGCGCGTGGTCAACGCCGGCGTCGCGCGCTACGACCCGCTCAACAACAAGCACCTGGAGCCGCTTGACGCCAAGATCATCGGCGACGAAAGCATGTTGCTGGTCGTGGAGACGAACCAGTCGCTACTGCGGATCGCCGAGGCGGCGCGCACGCTGCTCATCAACCAGGGCGAGATCCTCCCGACCACCTGGCAGACGCGCGTCGAAGACGGTTACACCGAGCAACGAGCGGTGATCCCGCTCGCCGAAGGCGAGACGCTAACGGTGGAGAAGGTGGTCGCGCTTCATTGCGGGCGCGACAAGGCCGTGTCGGAGCCGGCGCTGGCGGCCCAGGAGACCATCAGGTCAGCCGACAGCTTCGACGCCCTGCTCGAGGATCACGAACTCGCCTGGAGCCTGCTGTGGCAGCGCTGCGACATCAAGCTCACGGATTCGCATCGCCCACAGATGATCCTGCGCCTGCACATCTTCCATCTGCTGCAGAGTGTTTCGCTCCATTCCTACGATCTGGACGTCGGCGTTCCGGCGCGCGGCCTGCATGGGGAGGCCTACCGCGGGCACATATTCTGGGACGAGATCTTCATCCTGCCGTTCCTGAACTTTCGGATGCCGGAGATTTCCCGAGCGCTTCTGTTGTATCGCTACCGCAGGCTGCCCGCGGCGCGGGCAGCGGCGCGGGAGAGCGGGCTCGTGGGCGCGCTCTTTCCTTGGCAAAGCGGGTCGAGCGGGCGCGAAGAGAGCCAGGTCCTGCACCTCAACCCGCGCTCAGGCCGCTGGACGCCGGACAACACCTACCTGCAACGGCACGTCAACGGCGCCATCGCCATCAACATCTGGCGGTACTACGAGACCACCGGGGACGCGGCGTTTCTTGCCTCCTACGGCGCCGAGGTGTTCGTCGAGATCGCGCGCCTGTGGGCGAGCCTGGCCAGATGGAACGAAGCCAAAAAGCGCTACGACATCGCCAACGTGGTGGGCCCCGACGAGTTCCATGACGCCTATCCCGGCCGCGACGCCCCGGGCCTCGACAACAACGCCTATACAAACGTGCTGGCGGCCTGGGTGCTGATGAAGGCACAGCAGGTTCTCGAGGTCATCAGCGCGGAACGCCGCCGGGAGCTGGCGGCGCTGTTGCGCCTGAAGGACGAAGAGCAGGCAAACTGGGAGGACATCAGCCGCAAGCTGTTCGTGCCGTTCCACGACGGTGTAATTAGCCAGTTTGAGGGCTACGAGGGGCTGGAGGAACTCGACTGGAACGGCTATCGCGCGAAGTACGATGACATTCAACGCCTCGACCGCATCCTGGAGGCCGAAGGCGATACGGTGAATCGCTACAAGGCCTCCAAGCAGGCCGACGTGCTGATGCTGTTCTACTTGTTCTCCTTCGACGAGCTCGGCCAGGTCTTCCATCGCCTCGGCTACGCCTTCGATGCCGAGACCGTGGATAAATGCATCGCCTACTACCTGCCGCGCACGTCGAACGGCTCGACCTTGAGCCGTATCGTCCATTCCTGGGTACTGGCGCGCCGGGATCGGGCGCAATCGTGGCAGCTGCTTAAGGAAGCGCTGGAAAGCGACATCAGCGACGTCCAGGGCGGCACGACCGCGGAGGGGATTCACCTCGGCGCCATGGCCGGAACGGTCGATCTGGTCCAACGCGGCCAGACGGCGCTCGAAATCGCCGACGACATCCTCACCCTCAACCCATGCGTTCCGGAGGAGGTTCGGAACATCGAAATGCGGCTCGTCTTTCGCGGTGCGCGCATCCACGCCGAGGTGGGCTGCGACAGGGTCGTCCTCAGCGCTCCCGAAAGCTGGACGGCGCCAAACAAGATCGGCCTCGGCGGCCGCGTGCACCCCTTCCGCGGCGGCGACCGGCTGGAGTTCGCCACGCAACTCAAGGGCGGCGGGTGGCGCCCGATCACGCAGAGGGTCACCCGTCGAAGGCAGGCGGAGGCGACGGCAAAGGTGGCCGACACCGGTAAGGGCGGCCGGCGGCGCAGGGCGGCCAAGACGGCGCCTCGGGGTACGGACGGAGGCTGACGACGCCGTGGCCCGGGGCGCGGGGAGCGTCGAGCCACGTTCCCGGCTAGGCGCGCGTCGAAGCGTTCCCCGGCGTGCCGGATGGGCGCAGCTGCCCTTCCTCCATCAGTGACTTCCGCAGGTAGACAGCATCGTCCTCGAGGCGGACCTGTGAGCTGAACCCCCGGCTTCGAAACGCGCTCAGCATTGTCTGGTTCTGGGGGTCCGTCTCCGCCACGACTTGCCGGAAGCCGCTACGGCGCGCCAGCTCGAGGCAGTAGTCGAGAAGCGCGCCGCCAAGACCCTTGCCCTGCCAGGCGTCGGTGACCAGCACGGCGAACTCGGCAGCATCCCGATCGAAGTCGGCGAGCAGATGCGCCAAGCCGACGAACGTGGTCGCCCCGTTGACGGTCGTCTCGGCGACGATACCGATCTCGCGCTCGTAGTCGATAAACACGTTCTCGACAGCCATCTGATGGGTGGTCTTCTTGAACGGCGAGCGGAATCGCAAACGCAGTGACTCGGGCGAGGAGCCGGCGATGAAAGCGTGCCAACTTTCCTCGTCCTCCGGCCGGACCGAACGCAAGGCGATCGGCGTGCCGTCCTTGAGCCGGGCGCGGCGCAGGTATTCCTCCGGGTAGGGCCGGATAGCCAGATGGGCGTACGGGTCGCGAGAGATGCTTGCCGCCTGGTTGTCGAGAATTGCGGCCGCGTCGAGGGCGACCACATCGTGCGGCGTAACCAGCAGGGGATTGATTTCGAACTCGCGGATTTCGGGATAGTCCGTGATCAGACAGGAAAAGCGAATGATCACCTCGATCAGACGGTCGATGTTGACCGCAGGCAAACCGCGATATCCCTGGAGGATCGGCCACAGACGGAGGGATTCGAGCATGCGCCCCGCCAACCGTTCGCTGAGTGGCGGCAGGCCGAGGGAGCGATCGCGAACGATGTCGGTGGCCACGCCACCGCTGCCGACCATCAGGACCGCCCCGAAGGTGGGGTCCTTCTTGGCGCCCAAGATCAATTCGATGCCGTCGGGCGCCCGGATCATCTTCTGGACGGCGATGCCCTCGATCTTGACGCCCTCGCGCCTGGCGCGCGTCTCATCGATCATCTTCGCAAATGCCGCTTCGACTTCCTGCGGGCTGCCCAGATCGAGGGCAACGCCGCCGACATCGACCTTGTGAAGGATCTGAGGCGAACGGATCTTGAGCACGACGGGATAGCCAATGTGGTCGGCGATCTGCACCGCGTCTTCGCTCGAATGGGCAATCGAGCTCGCCACGAATGGAATCTCATAGGCCTTGAGAAACGCCTGAGCCTGATCCTCCGACAGCATTTCGGACGATTTGCCCGTCAGCCGCGGGCTGAGCTTCCTGCGCAGATTGTGTCGATTGAGCTCGAAGTGCACCGGTAGGTCACGCGGGGTCTCGTAAAGGCCCTCGAGGTTTCGCGTGTAGGAAACCAGGTGCATGAACGCGCGGACCGCCTGCTCCGGTGTGGAATGGGTCGCGAGCCCCGCCTCGTTCAGGCGCTGAACGCCGGGGCGGGCATCCTCGCCGCCCATCCATGCCGCCAAAACCGGCTTGGACGACTGTTCGGCGGTCTCGGCGATGGCCTGCGCCGTGCCGAGGGCGCTGGCGTCCGACTGAGTGGCGAAGATCACCAGCGCCGCATCGACGTTCGGGTCGTCGAGTACGACGCCGGTGGCACCCCGATAGCGCTCGACGGAGGCGTCGTCGAGCAGGTTGACCGGATTACTGCGCATCGCGCCCTCCGGCAGGATCGCATCGAGCTTGGAGATCGTCGGCCGTTCGAACTCGGCGAGAATCCCTCCACGGGCGAGAAGCGCGTCGGTGGCGATAACCGCCGGTCCGCCGGCGTTGCTGACGATGGCGAGCCGGGGACCCTTGGGGAGGCGCTTGGAGGTCAGCAACTCCGCCACGTCGAACACGTCGTCGAAATCGTTGACCCGCACGATGCCGGCGCGTTCGAGGGCCGCCTCGTAGACCGCGTCCTCCGCGACAAGCGAGCCGGTGTGGGACGCCGCGACTTTCGCGGACTCGCTGAATCGCCCGGCTTTGTACGCGACGATCGGTTTCTGACGCGCGAAGGTGCGCGCGGCCGACATGAAGCGCCGGGCGTCCGTGATCGACTGAAGGTAGAGGATGATCGCCCGGGTGTGCGGGTCGCGATTCAAGTAGTCGATGAGATCGCCGAAGCCGACGTCCACCATGTTGCCGATCGACACGAAATAGGAGAAGCCGATGCCCTGCTCGGTCGTCCAGTCGATGACCGAGTCGCAGAGGGCCCGGGATTGGGAGATGAAGGCGAGGTGGCCGGCGGCCGGCTGGGTGACGGCCTGGCTGGCGTTCAGCCCTGCATGGGGCGCGACGACGCCGAGCGAGTTCGGCCCGATGATGCGCATGTCGTCGAAGCGCGCCGCGATCTGGTGGACCCGGTGCTCGAGGGCGGCGCCGGCGACGCCGCTCTCGCGGAATCCCGCCGAGAAGATGATGACGCCGCGGATGCCGGCTTCACCGCACCGTTGGACCTGATCCGGCACGTCGGCCGCAGGGCTGCAGATCAGGGCGAGGTCGGGCGTATGGGGAAGGCCCGCTAGGTCGGGAAACGTGGGGATGCCATGGATTGCCTCACGCTCGGCCGCCACCGGATAGACGACCCCCGAGAATCCCCCGCCCATGAGGTTGCGGAGCACCGTCAGGCCGGGGCGGGAGCGCTCGTCGTCGGCACCGAGCAGCGCGATCCGCCGCGGCCTGAAGATCTTGTCCAAGTTCCGCAAGCTCATCTGCAAACGCAGCCGACCGCGGCCGGGCGGGCGGTTCGCTCTCCTCTGTCGGCCGTTCCCTCCATCTTGTTTTTCGGAAACCTAGCAGATTGGGCCCGGGTCCGTCTGCAACGATGATCCGGTGGTCAACCGGCCGGCAGCGCAGGTGGCGCATTGCGCCACCTCGCGCGCGCGACTATTGTCTGAAACGGACAGAGGGCACTCAACAATTCACCGGGTGGAGCGGCGGCGGTCGGTTTCTTCGGGTCCATGTTTCGGCGTATCGAAGCCGCGATACTGGGGAGGCGCTGCGGCCATCCGGTTTCAACGAGGTCGCACTATGGCGAAAACATCGAGAAGATCGCGTGCATCGAAAGACGTCGATCAGGGCGCCGGGCGTCCGGTCGGCGAGGGGATGGCACTGCTGGCGGATTGGAATTCCAGCCTTGCGGAGTTCTATTTCCGTCGCGTCCAGCTGTACTGGCTCTATCCACTTGATCTCGTGCAGCTCGGCTCCTTTGACGAAGTCGCACGTTCATTGAAGGAATTCGAGGCGCAGCTGATCACCGACTACGAGGATCAGGCCGAGGAACTGGCGCGGATCGTTCGCCGCGAGCCGCGCAAGCTGAACATACCGGCGATACGCGACTACGAGACCAGCATCCTGAAAGCTCAGGAGGACGCCGCGGCGATCATCGATCAGGCCAAGGTCCAGGCGGAACGCATCATCGATTCGGCGCGGGCGCAGGTCGAAGCCGCGATGCCGCGCAAGGAGCAAGAGGCAGCAGCGGAGACGCCGCGGAAGTCGGCAAGCGCCTGACCGCCGACGCGGAAGACCGCCCGTCGCCAACCGGCCCGGTGGAGTTGCCCTGATGGCGCTGGCACTCACCGGGGCCCGGATCTTCGACGGCGCGCGGATTGTCGACGGCCACGCGGTGGTCGTCGAGGGCAAGAGCATCGTTGCGGTCGTTCCCGCCGGCGAGGTCCCTGCGGACCTCGACAGACGCGCCGTCGACGGTCTGATCGCCCCGGGCCTTATCGACTGCCAGGTCAACGGCGGCGGCGGCGTGTTGTTCAACGATGAGCGCAGCGTGGCGGGGATCGCCGCCATCGGCGCCGCCCATCGCCGGTTCGGCACGACCGGGTTCCTGCCGACGTTCATCACCGACGAACGCGACAGGATGGCCGAGGCCGTCGACGCGGCCGCGGCCGCGATTGCCGAGGGCGTGCCCGGAGTTGTCGGCATCCACGTGGAAGGGCCGTTCCTCAATCCGGCGCGCAAGGGGGTCCACGATCCCCGGTTCATGCGCCCGATCGACGACGACGACATCGCGCTGCTGACCTCGTTCGAGGCCGGGCGGATGCTGGTGACGCTGGCGCCGGAGATGGTGCCGGCGGCGGCTATTGCCCGCCTCGCCGGCGCCGGCATCGTCGTCTCGGCCGGCCATACCGAGGCCACCGACGACGAGATCGAGGCTGCGCGCGACGCCGGCCTCACCGGCTTCACCCACCTCTTCAACGCCATGCCGCCGCTCGCCGCCCGCGCGCCGGGGCCGGTGGGCGCGGCGCTCGACGATCCCGACTCGTGGGCCGGGCTAATCGTCGACCTGCACCACGTCGCCGCCGAGACCTTGCGCGTCGCAATCGCGGCCAAGGGCTGGGAGCGCATGATGCTGGTCACCGACGCCATGCCGCCGGTCGGAACGGACATCACCACCTTCGAGCTTGGCGGACGCACGGTGACGCGGGACGGCGGCAAGCTGACGACGGCGGACGGTACGATCGCCGGCTCGGCGCTCGACATGGCAACCGCGGTCAGGAACAGCGTCCGCCACCTCGGCCTGCCGCTCGAGGCGGCGCTCCACATGGCCGCGCGCGCGCCGGCGGAGTTCCTCGGTCTCGGCAGCGAACTCGGCCGCATCGCGCCCGGCTACCGCGCCAGCCTCGTCCTCCTCGACGACGACCTCGGCGTCATCGACACCTGGATCGACGGGGTCGGGACCGAGCGATAGGCGCCAAACGGCCATTTCGCGCCGCCGGGTTAACCGTCCCGCCGATAATGGTAAACACATCGTAAACGAGGTGCTATCGTCGCCGAGGACGCGGCCCGGCTGTTTTGGGGTGTCTAGAGTTGCGTACACATTGGAACGCGAATTGGGTTCTGGTCGTAGGATTGGTCGTCGCGACCGCCCCCCACGCCGCCCATGCGAAGCCGAGCGGCGTGGCGATTGCCGTCGTCCAGTCCGCCGAGGTGAGCGGCGAGACCGGCGAGCGAATGCTCCAGGTCGAAGCTCCGGTCTATTCCGGCGACGAGATCGTCACCGGCGCCGTGGGCGAAGCGCAGATCCGGTTCCGCGACGACACGCGGCTGGTGGTCGGGCCGAAGTCGAAGCTGGTGATCGATGCGTTCGTGTTTCGCAACGACAACACGGCGCGGGACATCTCGATCAATGCCATACAGGGCGCGTTCCGCTTCATCTCCGGCAACAGCCGCAAGGACGCCTACAGCATAACGACGCCGACGGCGACGATCGGCGTGCGCGGGACAGAAATCGATATCAGCGTCGACGCCCGCGCCACCCGTACGGCTTTCATCAGCGGGGCCGGACGGATCTGCCAGAGGGGGGCCGTTGCCGACGGTTCGCCTGAACGGCCGTCGTGCGTCGAGGTGGTGGGCAATTGCAGCCTGACGGTCGTTCAGCCCGGACGCAGCCCGCGTAAGGTCACCTCGATCCCCGATCGCAACCGCGACCTCAACTGGTACTTCCGCTACCTGCGCGACCAGTCGAGCCTGCAAGAGGCGTTTCGCGTCGACACGTCGGCCTGCAACCTGGCGCAGGCGCGGCCGCCGGGGAGTTCCAACCCGCCACCGCCGCCGCCCCCGGCCGTGCAACCGGGGGAGGAACCGCCTCCGCCACCTCCGCCGCCACCTCCGCCGCCCCCGAACAACGGCCATAACAACAGAGGATTCGGTAACGGCGCCGATGTCCCTGGCGAGGGTCCGGGCGAGCAGGACAATCCGGGCAATGGTGGCGGCAACGTCGCCAATGGCAACAACGGCAACAACGGCGGCGGGAATAACGGCAACAACGGCAACGCCAACGGCAAGAACAAGTAGGCTTGCCGGAACGTCTGGCGGACCCCGCTCGCCACTCCCGCCCGCCGCTCGAAGCAGCGCTTGGCCCTCGAGTTGGGCTTGATTGCGCCCGCCGGCAACAGCCGCAAATTTCGTCGCCTTCGATGACGATCTCGCATCATCGACACCTGGATCGACGGGGTGGGGGTGGGTTGACGTAACTAACCCATTGGGTTATATGGCACGATGTTCACGGTCGTGGAGACACCGACGTTTCACCGCAGAGCGGCGAAGCTTCTCGCCGAGAATGAACGGACGGAGTTGATTGAATTCCTGGCGCGAAATCCCTTCGCTGGCGACATCGTCCCGGGAACGGGCGGCGTGCGGAAAGTTCGTTTCGCCGGGCGAAGCAGAGGGAAACGCGGCGGCGTGCGCGTCGTCTATTACGTGGTTGACGAGGATGTTCCGCTCTATGCGCTTCTCATCTACGGGAAGGACGAGCAAGACGATATGACCGGGGAGCAGAGGAAAGCAATGCAGGCATTTGCGACCGCCATCAAAGCGGCCCGGAGAGGACGATGACGACGACGACGAAGAAGGCCAAGCCCAAGAACCTCGGCGACGAGTTGATCCAGTCGATGGGTGAGGCGCTGGCCCATGCCCGTGGCGAGGCCGTGGACGTGCGCGTCACGCGCTTCGACGAGCCGGCTCTCGCGGTCAGACGCATCCGCAAGAAGGTAGGCCTGACGCAAGAGCGTTTCGCGGCCGTGCTCGGCGTCAGCGTGTCCGGCCTGCGCAAGTGGGAGCAGGACCAGCGGCGTCCACACGGCGCAGCACTGACGCTGTTGCAGGTGATGGACCGCGAGCCCGACGCTGTTGCACGCGCGCTCACGCGCGGGGGGTGACCGGTTCGGCTTTCTTTCGCGCCGGCGGGCCTCGGCAACGCTTCTCCCTCTCCCCGGTGGGGAGAGGGCTTTGAGCCTTATGAGCGAAGCGAAATAGGCGAAAAGGGTGAGGGGGCGGGTGCCCTTTCCGATTAGGTCCATCCCCCCTTACCCGCCTCGCGATCTGCGATCTCTCGGCGACCTCTCCCCACCGGGAGAGGTGGACGCGACATTACGTCGAGGCGCCGCGCCGCCGGTTGAGGCACCGTCGCGCGGGCCGAGACGAATCTAGGGATTTCCTTCAGGCTTCGTTGGCGCTGGGCGCGGAGCGCCCGAGGCTTCAACGGTTCCAGGTGCTACCCCACTGAGCTAGAATGGCGCACTCGGGAAACATTGGGGCGTGAGGCGTGGAAACGGAAGGGGACGGCAACAAGCTGACGGTCGACGGAGCCGAATATGTACGGGACAACATCCGCTCTTTTCGGCTTTCTTTGAGTGATTTCGAATACGGCAAGGGCGTTCGAGACGTCGGTGAGGACCTCAAGACAGAGAGATTCAACGGTGAGGCCGAAATTCAGAAAGACCGCATCTCGGTCGTCGGGTCGAGTGACGAACCGGCCACAAGGATCTCGCTTGCCCTAGTGCCGATAGAAGTTGATGAGGAAAACACCAACCAGTCGCTGTGGACAGCGATCATCGGGTTTCTCGAGTACGACTGGGAGATCGGCGAGCCTGAGTGCTATTTTGTAGAGGCCTACGTCTCGCGATCCGCGTTCGACGAATTCTTAGCCGATTGGCGATCAGGACACGTGGAATCGCTGTCGCTTGGGCTTGAGACCGATCTGTACGTTAAGCGCCCCGACGAGCACGCGCCTCCGAGCGCAAGCGTGACACGCTACTTGCCGCCAGAAAAGCTCGGGGTCGCCCGCGGTTCAGTGACGGAGCTTCGCTGGACGGACCGGAAGCTCCCCACGCCGGCGCGTGCGTCGTCCACGATCGCCGAGGCGGAGGAGCGCGACGACGAGCAAGTCGACTGGAGTGGTCAGCAAGTCCCGAACTACAAGGGTGTTTTGCAGCAGATCGCGCGGACCATGGGCTTCGTGCTCGCAGCTTTGGTCGTCATTGCCTTAGTCTTGGCACTGAGGTGATCTCGCCCTTAGCCCGGTCGCTGTGTTGAGATCACGCGGCGGCGCGTTTAGCTCGAACGAGGTCGATCAGCGGCCCGTAGATGGTGCGAGGTCCATGGCACGTGAGAAAACGCCGCCCGTCAGCATCTGCATCGGATTCGTAGAAAGCCATGCCGACGAGCGTCCTCGAATGCACCGACTTGAAGTCGACGCCGAAGGTCACGCGCCACATGGCTCCTCCGCTCACGCCGCCGTAGGTCACGGGCGGGCGATCTGGCTCGCCGAACTCGATCTTGAAGTCGAGCACGTCGAGCCCGTCGGCCTCTCGGTCGTCAACGACGTTGCCGAGCAAAAGATGCGCTTTGAGGCCCTTTCGGATGGTGTTGGGAATGGGCGAGTCGGCGACGATCGTTCTTTCCGCTATGACACCCGCGACGGCATCGGCGTAAGGCTTGGTGTCCAAGCTGGCCATAAGCTCGTCTCGGGGGCGCTTGGTCAGGTTGAAAAAGACATTCGTAGCGTTGAGGCTACCGGCAAGATCGTCGGGCAATCTTAGGAAAGCGACGTCAGGTCCCGACGGACCAAACGACGCGCCTCCAAGCGCAAACGTCTCCGTCAGACGCATGTCCACGAACGTCCTCTGGAAGTCGTCGGGTTTGTCGCGGAACCGCACGAGGCCGACTTGGCCATTGCGCGGCAAATGCGCGAGCACGTGGGACGCGGTCAGTATGCCGCGCATACCATCGATCAAAACGAGCGTGCCCGTTCCTGCCGGCTCGCCGACTTCCTCGTTGTCGCGACGTGTCACCGACACGAACCCAACGGTCATGTCGCCAATGGATTCGACCACGCCATCCCAAAGAGATTGTTCCGCGACGGTCATCGGGAACAATCGACCGGCGCTGGGTGCCGTCATCTTGAAGGGCTTCTCGACGGGGTCCATCGGCTCCCCTCCCCGCTACCCGCCCTCGCCGCTTACGTCACCGGAGAATTTGGTGG
>CAYTXI010000065.1:0-13913 GCA_964441935.1 uncultured Bauldia sp. | reverse complement strand
CGAAGCTGTCGGTGGCGATAGTGGTCGCCGACCACCTCAGCGGCGCGGTGCTCGCTTCCGTCGGCTCGGCCGGTCTGTTCGAGGACGCGCGCAACGGCTACGTCGACATGACGCGCGCGGTGCGCTCGCCAGGCTCGACGCTGAAGCCGCTGATCTACGGCCTCGCCTTCGAGGCGGGTCTGGCGCATCCGGAAAGCCTGATCGAGGACCGGCCGACCGGATTCGGGGCCTATGCGCCCCAGAACTTCGACGGCTACCACCGCGGCACGGTGACGATCCGCGAGGCGCTGAGCCAGTCGCTCAACGTGCCGGCGATCAAGGTGCTCGACGCGGTTGGGCCGGCGCGGCTGGTGGCACGGCTCAGGCGGGCGTCGGTCAGCGCCACGCTGCCCGACCAGTCGGCGCCGGGCCTCGCGGTCGGCCTCGGCGGGGTCGGGGTCACGCTCCGCGACCTCGTCGCACTGTACGGGGCGATCGCGCGGGGCGGGATGCCGCTCCCGCTTCGCGATGGGGCCCGTACCGGCCAATCCGGCGGTACGGCGCCGGTGCTATCCCCGGTCGCAGCCTGGTACGTCGCGGACATCCTTGCGGGCACGCTGCCGCCGGTGAACGGCTCGCCCGGCCAGATCGCCTACAAAACGGGGACTTCCTACGGCTACCGCGACGCCTGGGCCGTCGGCTTCGACGGTGCCCACACCGTCGGCGTCTGGGTCGGCCGCCCCGACGGCACGCCGGTGCCGGAGCTCTCCGGCATCGACGGCGCGGCGCCGATCCTGTTCGAGGCGTTCGACCGGATCGGGCCGCGGCGCAGGCCGCTGCGCCCCGCGCCCGCCGGCGTCGTCACAGCGTCAACGGCATCACTGCCGGCGCCGCTCCGCCATTTCCGGGGCGCGACGAACATCGACGCCGCACGCCGCCGCGAGCCCGAGATCGCCTTCCCCCTCGACGGGGTGGCGGTCGATCTCGGCATCGACGCGGGCGATCCCTCGCCGCTGACGATCAAGGTCAGGAACGGAGCGCTGCCCCTCACCTTCTTCGCCAACGGAGCGCCGATCGGGCGCGCGCCGTTCGCGCGATCGGAAACCTGGCGGGCGGACGGTCGCGGATTCGTGACGCTGTCGGTGGTGGATGCTGACGGCAAATCGGACCGGGTGACAGTGTTCGTGAAGTAGGCGAGAATGGTCAAACCTCTTCTGGAGGGCTTTTCAAACGTCCCGCTCCAGCGAACCGGACCTCATCGGCCTGTTCAAAAGGCGATTTCGACCAACTGTTGTCCGGTCAGCTCCGGCACACTGAAGCGCACGCGGCCGTCGGTAGCACTGAATTCCAGCTCTTCCCCTGACGGCGCCATGCGGACGACCTTGGCGCTGGCGTCGATGCCTACATCGACGCTGACGTCGCGGAGTGTCACAAGATCCTGGATCGGCTGGACGTTGCCGCCCTGGATGTTCCCACGAAGCGCCGGAGTCGCGTGGAGGAGGTGCAAAACGTAGCGCCGCTGATCGGCTTGACGCCGCAACGTGACGCGTCCGGCGCGCGGTAGCGACGTCTCGACCAGCCTCCGCCGACCGAGCGCCCGGGCAATGGCCTTCTCGGCGATCTCTAGCATGGCGACGGCGCCGACTCTCTTGTAGGTCGAGAACAGAGGATGGGCGAGGTAGAAGAAACCGTTGCTTTCGACACCGGCGTCATAGCCGGAGGGTTCGGGTTGGTTCGGCGTGTTGCGGTGGCCGCTGAAGTGAACAGGAGTGCGGTCGAAATAGGGCTCGTAGATGGCACCCAGCGACTGACCGTTGGTGACCCGGATACGCTCGGACGGCTCGTACATGAACAACGGATCGCCCACGAACGAGGCCCGTAGCGATTCCCCGGGCAAGAGGTAGTCACCGCCGTGGAAGGGGGAGTGGCCAAGCCATTCGGCCCCGACGTCGAGGACAAAGCCCTTCTCGGAGTCGATGCCGCTCATGCCGGTCAGCAGGACGCGCCCACCTGCGGCAACGAAGGTGTCGATGCGGCTCTTGATCTCGGGAGTGACCTTGATCGAGTCGGGCAGAATCAGCAGCCGGTAGGCGCCAAGGTCGCATTCGAAATCGAGCAGGTCGAAAGTGAAGCTGCTCTCGAGAAGCACCCGCAGAGCCCCCTCGTCGGCATCGTCATGGTGCTCGGGAATGCCGATCAGGCGGGGACGGGCCGCCGCCTCGGTGCTGACCACGCCGATCTCCGCGACGTTGCGCGAACCCTCCGCCCACGGCTCGCATGCCTTCACGTAGGCATAGGCGGCGCCGATGGTCTGGTAGGTGGTCTGGTCGACCGCGCCCGTCGGGTGCAGGTGATCGCCGATCGAACAACGCGCACCCTGTGCCAGCATCGCGGCGCATTCGTAGATGAGCGCCTCGGGCTTCTTGTAGCCGCCGACTTCGCCCCACGAATGGTGGAATTTGCCGGTCATGCCGAGGAAGTCGATGCCGAGGGGCTCGAAATAGCGGGCGCTGGTCGGGAAGTGATCGTACCCCCAGCCGCCGGTGGGCAGCGACTCGACTTCGAGATGGGTGTAGTACGTCAGCATGTCGCGGCGACCGCGGCGTACGTGGCCGAAATTGAAGAACAGCGGCGTCTCGGCGTCATGTTTGCGCACGGTGCCGACGACGCGTTCGTAGAAATTGACCTGCACCTCCTCGGTGTAATCGAGCCGGTGGTCGGGATTTGTCCAGTCGAGGCCGCGGGCTTCCATCGCCGCCTGCGACCAGGCGTTCACCGACACGAGCTGGAAGCAGATGTCGATGAAGACTCCGTCACCGTCGGGAAACAGCTCCATCACCTCGTCGATCTGGTTGCACAGGTGATCGAGATAGGGTGAGCCGAAGTCGAGGAACGCCCAGCCGGCACCGTGCGGTGGGGCGCGCATGCGCACCAGGTCGCCTTCGGGTGAAACCACCCGCCATTCGGCGTGCTCGCGCGCGGCGAGCTCGTCCCACCCGGCGGAGATATAGATCGGGGCGTTGATTCCCCGCTTGTGGAGTGCGTCGAGCTGAGCGCGGGTCAGGTCGAAGTCAAGGTTGGGATGCTGCTTGCCGACCTTGGTTGGGTGATAGGACCAACCGTGGTGGCATTTCGCGAAGATGGTGACCGAATCGACGTTGGCGTCGGCGAACGCCGTCGCGAACGCGTCCGCGTCAAAGCGCGAACCGATGCCGGGAATCCGCTCGGAGGTGTGGAAGTCGAGATGAACCTGACGATAGCGCATGGCGGCGCGGCTTTCTTCTGTCTATGGGCAGCGGACTACCCGGCCGCACCGATATCGCGGTCGGGAAACGTGACGATCGGACCGGACCGGTCGAACACAAATATGTCGCGACGATCGACGGCGAGCGCGATAATAGCGCTGCAGGACAATGTCGGCGTCGAGCTTGGCGGTGAGGCCCTCTGCAAGCTCCGCCGCGCGAGGTTCCCACGACCGCCGATGAGGATCGTGTTCCTGGTTTGCACCGTCCGTTGTCCCGAGCGCTCCCGCGACCTGCCCCGTGCGCGAACCGGCGCCCTGCCGGACCGCACCGGCCGGGATGGCCGGGTGTCGCCCGAGCGGGCACTATAGTGCGCCGGGACAGTGTGGGAAGGAGCCGATGCGGGTTGCGATCTTGGGCGGCGGCGTTATCGGCGCCGCGACCGCGTACTATCTCAGCCGCCGCGGGCTGAATCCGGTGATCATCGAGCGCACCGGCCTTGCCAACGCCGCCTCGGGCAAGTCTGGCGGCTTTCTTGCCCGCGATTGGTGCGACGGGACGCCCCTACAGATGCTGGCGCGGCGGAGCTTCGATCTGCACGCGCGGCTTGCCGACGAGATCGCCGGCGACTGGGGCTACCGCCGTATGACAACCTATGCCGGCACGGGCGGCCGCGCACGAGGCAGCACCTTTGCCCTCGATTGGCTTTCCGATGCCGTCAGCGTGAGCCAACGGCTCGGTTCCACCGAGACCACTGCACAGGTCCACCCGCGCCTGTTCACCGAGGCGCTGATGCGCGCGGCCGAGGCGAGCGGCGCCCAACTCCGCGTGGGCGAGGCGACCGGCATCGCCCTCGACGGGAGCCCGCGGCGGGTCACCGGCGTCATGGTCGACGGCGAGCGGATCGCCGCCGACGTGGTGGTCGTCGCCATGGGCCCGTGGTCGATCGCCGCGGCTAAATGGCTGCCGCTGCCGCCCGTGTTCGGGCTGAAAGGCCACAGCCTGGTGTTCGAAACCGGTGGCGTTCCGGCCGACGCCGTCTTCTTGGACTACCCGGACGAGGCCGACGGCGTGCACCCGGAGGTGTTCCCGCGCTTGGACGGCACCACCTACATCTGTGGGCTTTCGAGCGGCAGTCCGCTCCCCGCAGACCCGGCCGCGGTCGTCCCCGACCCGGGCGCCATCGAGCGGCTGGAGTCGATCTGCCGCGACCTGTCGCCGGTCCTCGCCGCCGCCCCGGTTCGTGCGCGCCAGGCGTGCTACCGCCCGGTCGCACGCGACGGCCTGCCGCTGATCGGAGCAGTCTCCGGCGTCGACGGTGCCTATGTCGCCACAGGCCATAGCGTCTGGGGCATCCTCAACGCACCGGCGACCGGCGAGGCGATGGCCGAACTGATCGCCGATGGCGCAGCTGCCGCCGTCGATCTTTCACCGTTCGACCCGGGGCGGTTGGGGGCTGTGGAATACCGACAATCCTAGGCCCGGAAGAGACCAAACTCACGTTGTCTTGCGGCCTGTTCGCACTCCGGCATTGGGCTCAGCCGAGTGACACCCACTTTCCCGTCTTGCCCGATTTGATGATCGCGTCGCACACCCGCGTCGTCTCCAGCGCCTCGCGGAAGGTCGGCGACGCCGGCTGACCGGTCGCCAGCCCCTCCAGGAAGTCGGCGATCTGGTGGACGAACGAGTGCTCGTAGCCGATCGACAGGCCCGGCACCCACCACCGCCCGAGGTAGGGGTGGTCGCCGTCCGTGACCATGATCGACGTCCACCCGCGCAGCCGCCCCTCGATGCGGTGGTCGAACCACTGCACGTGGTTGAGGTCGTGCAGGTTCCACATGAACGAGCCGTGCTCGCCGTTGATCTCCAGTGTGTAGAGCGCCTTGTGGCCGCGCGCATAGCGCGTCGACTCGAACAGGCCGAGCGAGCCGTTGTCGAAGCGGGCGAGGACTGCCGCCGCGTCGTCGATGCCGACCGGCTGCACCTTGCCGGTGATTGCGTGCTTGCGCTTTTTGACAAACGTCTCGGTCATCGCCGACAGGTTGGCGATACCGCCGTTGATCCACATCGCGGTATCGACGCAATGGGCGATGAGGTCGCCGGTGACGCCCGAGCCCGCGGCCTCGAGGTCGAGCCGCCACGTGCCCGGCCCGCCCTGCGGCACGTCGGGCGAGATCGTCCAGTCCTGGAGGAAGTTGGCGCGGTAGTGGTAGATGCGGCCGAGCAGCCCCTCGTCGACCACCTGTTTGATCAACATCACCGCCGGCATGCGCCGGTAGTTGTACCAGACCATGTTGGCGACGCCGGCCTTTTCGACCGCCGCCACCATCTTCTCGCCCTCCTTGGTGTTGCGGGCGAGCGGCTTTTCGGTGAGCACGATCTTGCCGGCCTTCGCCGCCGCCACCGCGATCTCCATGTGCAGGTCGTTCGGCACGCAGATGTCGATCAAGTCGATGTCGTCGCGCTTGACCAGCGTCTTCCAATCGGTCTCGGCCGACTCGTAGCCCCATCGCGCGGCGAAGTCCTCCACCTTTGCCTTGTCGCGGGCGCAGGCGGCCTTGAGCACCGGCTGGTAGTCGAGATCGAAGAAGGCGTTGACCTTGCGGTAGGCGTTGGTGTGGGCGCGGCCCATGAAGCCGTAGCCGATCATCCCGATGTTGAGCGCCTTGGTGGGCATGTCCGATCCCCCGCGTTTATTCGCGCCAGCCGTGCGCGTCGCGCACCTTGACCATGGCGCCGAGCACGTTGTTCCACGTCTCCTGTTGCTCCATCACCGCGTTGGGGAACATACAGCCGTCCCAGCAGATGTGGCGCATGCGCTTGGTTAGATTGCCGTTCTCGTCGCGCAGCCAGTAGCCGGCGTGCTTGGTGACGTCGAGCTTGCCGTTGGGGTCGGTGATTTGGCAGTGGCGGCCGGTCTTCTCGTGGGTACCGGAGCCGAAGGTCGAACCGTCGTTTTGCGCCACGTGGAAGTCGTAGGTCCACGGACGGAGCGCGTCGGCGACCTTGTGGTAGGCCTCGTCGAGCGCCTCCGTGTCGGACCAATCGAAGTCCGCGGGCAGGAGCCGATCTTTCTCGGCGTTGGCGCCCAGCACGAACAGCATCGAGTGCGCCATGTCGGCCTGGTAGCCGACCACGTCCGGCATGTCGATCATCTCCAGCAGCCGCACGTTCTCCCGCCAGGAATGCATGCCGCCCCAGCAGATCTCGCCCTCCGCGACCAGGAACTCGCCGTGGTCCTCCGCCACCTTGGCCGCCTCGCGGAATGTCTCGGCGATCTTTGCCGTGTTGCCCTTGGGATCCTTGTCCCACTCCTCGACGCCGACGGAGGAGTCGATGCGGATGCCGCCGGTCGGCCGAATGCCGATGTCACGCATCTGCTCGCCGATCGCCGACGCCTTCTGCACCTGCGACACGAAGCGCTTGCGATCATCGTCCGAGCCCATCGCCGAACCGCCACCGGCGCCGCCCCAGATCGGCGCCACGAACGAGCCGACCTCGAGATCGAAGCTGGCGATGTGATCGGCCATGCGCTTCACCGCATCGTAGTCGCTGTCGATGTCGAAGTGGGGCGCGGTGATGAACAGGTCGACGCCGTCGAACTTCTCTCCGTTCGGCCCGCGCGCGTCGCGTGTAAGCGTCAGAAGCGTGTCGAGCGGGATGATCGGCTCGGCGTCCATCGTCCCCTTGCCGACGATGCCCGGCCACATGGCGTTGTGCAGTTTCGGGTAGTTGTTGTCGGATGCCATGGTTTCCTCCCCGACGGCCTAAGTTCGCGTCAATCCCTCATTGTATTCCACGGCGCCTCGCCGGCGACGTCCACCAACTCGTAGCCGATGTCACCGACACACGGTCCGAGGATCGCGCAGATCTTGGCATCGGCATCGCCGACGTTGAAGGAGGCGTGCACCATGTCCGCCGGAATGAAGGCGGAATCGCCCGGACCGAGGATTCGCCGCTCGCGGTCGACCCACTGCTCGACCTTGCCAGCAGCGACGTAGATCACCTCCTCCTGGTCGGGATGCTTGTGAAAGTTGTGGCCCTTGCCCGGGGCGAGCGTGACATCGATGACGGTCAGGTACTCCGCGCCGGTCGACGGCGGGTTGCTCATCCACTTGAGCGTGCCCCAGTCGAGGACCTCCTCTTCTGTCTCGCTGGCGATGGCGAACCTGCGCTGCATCGCGGCTTCCTCCCTGTCGTCTTGTTGTTGGTTCGTCGGAACGTCAGAAGCTGATCTCTTTGAACCTCCGCGTCTGTTCCGTCAGCGCTTCCTCCACCGGCAGGCGCTCCATGCTGGACGCGCCGTAGAAGCCGTGACAGACGGAACAATTCTTGAGAATGTACGCGGCATCGTCCGGCATGGCGATGGGACCGCCGTGGCAGAGCACGATCACGTCCTTGCGGATCTCAAGCGCCGCTTCCGCGATCGCGTCGACGTCAGACACGCATTGTTCGAGCGACTTCGCCGAGGCGGCGCCGATCGCGCCACCCGTGGTGACGCCCATGTGGGCGACGACGATATCGGCGCCCGCCTCGGCCATCGCCACGGCTTCGTCCGCGTTGAACACGTAGGGGGTCGTCAAAAGATCGATCTCGTGCGCCTGGCGGATCATGTCGACCTCGAGCTCGTAGCCCATGCCGGTCTCCTCGAAACTCGCCCGCATGGTGCCGTCGAACAGCCCGACGGTCGGAAAGTTCTGCACGCCGGCGAACCCCATCGTCTTCAGCTCGGCCAGGAACTGCGGCATCAGGACGAACGGGTCGGTGCCGTTGACCCCGGCGAGCACCGGCGTGTGTTTCACCACCGGCAGCACCTCCCGCGCCATCTCCTTCACGATCTCGTTGGCGTTTCCGTAGGCGAGCAGCCCCGCGGCCGAACCGCGGCCGGCCATGCGATAGCGGCCAGAGTTGTAGATGACGATGAGGTCGATGCCGCCGGCCTCCTCGCATTTGGCCGACAGGCCCGTTCCCGCCCCGCCACCGATGATCGGCACGCGGCGGCGCACCATGTCGCGGAACCGCTTGACGAGTTCGCTATGTGAAGGGGCTGCCATGTTCCTCACTCAGACCGCGATCTCGCGGAAGTTCTCGACCAGCGCGGCAGAGAACTCAGCATCGTTGATGTGGTGGGGAACGCGAACGACACGGCGCCGGTCGTTTGTCGCGATCGAGCCCTCGATCGCCGCGAACAGCGCAGCGTCCGCTTCCGGATCATGAAACGGTTGACCGGGCGCATCGAGCGCCGACACGCCCTTTTCGGGGATCAGGAAGCGTAGCGGCCCCTCGCAGCGGTTGAGGCGTTCGCCGATCCATTCGCCCATGCGCCGGTTCTCCTCGACGGTCGTACGCATCAATGTGATTTGGGGATTATGGCGGTGGATCTTCCGCTTGCGAAAGCGCTGGGGCATCGTTTCCGGCGCCCAGAAATTGACCATGTCGAGGGCACCGACCGAGCCGACGTAAGGGACGCCCGTGCGGGCGATCGCGCCGAGGCGATCTTCGCCGGCGCTGAGGACTCCGCCCATGAGGAGGTCGCAGACTTCGGTGGTCGTGGCGTCAATCACCGCCGTGATCATGCCGTTGTCGACCAGCTTCTCCATGGCCCGCCCGCCCGTGCCGGTGGCGTGGAACACGAGACAATCGTAATCTGCCTTGAGCATTTCGACGGCTTGCGTCACGCACGGCGTCGTCACCCCGAACATGGTCAGTCCGATCGCCGGTTTGTCGGCCGCCTCGTCCCGGCGTGCCAGCGCCATGCCCGCGATCGCCGCCGCGGCGTTACCCAGCACCAGCCGGCTGATCCGGTTGAGCCCGGCGACGTCGGTAACCGGATACATCATGGCGATGTCGTTGACGTCGACAAACTGTGTGACGTCGCCTGCCGCCAGCGTTGATACCATGAGCTTGGGGACGCCGATCGGCAGCGCCCGCATGCCGGCGGTGACGATCGACGTGCCGCCGCCCCCACCGGCGCCGACGATCCCGCCTACGTCGTCGCGACCAACGATGAACCGCGCGAACGCCTCACCCATTGCCGCGACTGCCGTTCCCCGGTCGTCGCTGGCCAGAGCCGCATCCGCGCCTTGCGGATGCAGCGCGGCCACCTCACGGGCGGCGATATCGACCGGCACGGACGGCTTCCGCGTCCCGACGTCCACCAGAACCGCGTCGGCCCCCGCCTCGGTCACACGGGTTTTCAGGTACAGGAGCTCCTCGCCCTTGGTGTCGGCGGTGCCGACGACATAGACGCGCTTGCTCGCCATCGCGCGTGCATTTCCTCGACCGGCAAGGTCAGTTTCGAAGGCGATTGCATTCGATATGAGACGCCTGTATCATATTGATATGCTCGTCTCACGTCAAGCGCCGAGCACCCGACGCGCCGCTGCCAGACCCGGGCCACGGGCACGCATGAAGAGGACGTTGCTCGACACTGCCATGCAACTCATGCAGCGAGGCATCATCCCTTCCGTCACCGACGTCGCCGAGGCGGCCGAAGTTTCACGCGCCACCGCCTACCGGTATTTCCCCAACCAGGCGGCGATGATTCAGGACACGGTCGACGAGGCGCTGGGCCCGATTCTTGGCTGGAAATCGGATTCACCCGATCCGGAGGCCCGGATCATGGAGCTTCTGGCCTTCGCCTACCCCCGCATCGAGGCGTTCGAGGCGACGCATAGGGCGACCCTGCTTCTATCGCTCGACCAGTGGACGCGGCGGCGCGCCGGCACCCTGGGCGACGAGGCCGAGATCGTCCGTGGCCATCGCAAGGAACTCCTGGCCCAGGCGCTTGCGCCTTTACGCAAACAGCTCGGTAAGGCAGCGTTTGACAGGTTGACCCAAGCCCTGTCACTGATATTCGGGAGCGAGGCCTTTGTCGTCCTCAAGGACATTTGGCGCCTTGACGGCACGGAGGCCAGGGGAGTCGCTTTGTGGGCTGGGCAGGCCCTTGTCCGCGCGGCGATCGCCGAGGCGACCGCCGGCACGGACATTGGCACCGTCCGGCGCAATCGAACGCGACGCGGCCAGTCGGCCGCCCGCGAGGGAGTTGCAGCGAATCGTAACTAGGGCGACCGCAGCCACGAGTTGGCCGGTCGCTCAACCACAGGGAGGAAACGATGGTGAGCAGAACGTGGACTTGTCTGTTCGGCGGTGTGGCATTCGCGACCGCCGGGCTGGCGTCGCTTCCCGCCGCCGCGCAGGAGCTGACGATCTTCTGGGCGGAGTGGGACCCGGCCAACTACCTGCAGGAGCTGGTCAACGAATACACGGCCGAAACCGGCGTGACGGTTACCGTGCAGACGACTCCGTGGCCGGATTTCCAGACCAAGGCATTCGCCGAGTTCAACGCCCACGGCGACGCCTACGACATGGTGGTCGGCGACTCGCAGTGGCTCGGCGCCGGCTCCACCGGCGGCCACTACGTCGACCTCACCGGCTTCTTCAACGAGCACGACCTGGGCAACGTCATGGCCCCGGCGACGGTCGAGTACTACGCCGAATACCCGAAGGGCGCCGGCAAGTACTGGGCGATCCCGCTGGAAGGCGATGCGGTCGGCTGGGCCTACCGCAAGGACTGGTTCGAGGATCCGGCCGAAATGGCCGCCTTCAAGGACAAGTACGGCTACGATCTGGCTGTGCCGGAGACGTTCGCGCAGTTGCGTGACATCGCCGAGTTCTTCCACCGTCCGGACGAGAGCCGCTACGGCGTCGCCATCTACACGCAGACCGACTACGACGCCCTGGCGATGGGTTTCGAGAACTCGCTGTTCAGTTATGGCGGCGATCTCGGCGACTATGCGACCTACCAGGTCGATGGCATCATCAACTCCGACGAGGCGATTGCTGCCCTGGAGCTCTACAAGGAGCTTTACGGCCTCACGCCGCCGAACTGGTCGAACGCCTTCTTCCAGGAGGGCAACCAGGCCATCACCGAGAATCTGGCGGCGATGAGCATGAACTACTTCGCCTTCTTCCCGGCGCTGGTGAACTCGGCGACCAACCCGAACGCGGACGTGACCGGCTTCTTCGCCAATCCGAAGGGCCCGGGTGGCGAACAGTTCGCCGCGCTCGGCGGTCAGGGGATCTCGATCGTCAGCTACTCGTCGAACCAGGAAGAATCGTTGAAGTTCCTCGAGTGGTTCATCCGGGACGACGTTCAGAAGCGGTGGGCGGAGCTCGGCGGCTACACCTGCTCCGCCAAGGTGCTTGCGTCGGACGAGTTCCGCAGCGCAACGCCTTATAACGAGGCGTTCTACCAGACGATGTTCATCGTCAAGGACTTCTGGGCGACGCCGGAGTATGCGGAGCTGCTGATCCAGCTCAACAAGCGCATCAGCAACTACGTGCAGAGCGGCCAGGGCACGGCAAAAGAGGCGCTGGACGGCCTCGCGGCCGACTGGAAGGCGACCTTCGAGAAGTACGACCGCTATTGAGTCGAGCCTGCTGCATGTGAGATCGGGAGGGGGTACGCCCCCTCCCTGTGCCGGATGAGCGAAAGACGATGGCCGTAGGGAACGTCGCCGCTGCCGCCGCCAACGTCCGCCCCTCGCGCTCCGCCGCGAGCGGGATGAGCGATCTGGCGATTCGCAACCTGTTCATTATCCCCACGGTGGCGTTTCTCATCGTCTTCAACATCTTCCCGCTGCTCTACTCGCTCGGCTATTCGTTTACCGACTACCGCGCCTCGTTAAACGAGCCGGCGAACTTCATCGGCCTGCAGAACTACCGCGAGTTGCTCGCCGATCCGTTCATCTGGACCAACTTCGCCATCACTGCAAAATATGTGATCGTGTCGGTCGGCGGCCAGATGATCGTTGGTTTTGGCCTCGCGATGCTCCTGAACCGGTCGTTTCGGTTCAAGGGTTTGGTCACGACCCTTCTGCTCCTGCCGATGATGCTGTCGATGGCGGTGGTCGGCCTGTTCTGGAAGCTGCTCTACGACCCGTCGTGGGGGATCGTGAACTACGTGCTGGCGCCCCTCGGTCTTGGCCACCTCGATTGGCTGGCCGATCCGAACCTGGCGCTCTATGCCGTCGCCATAACCGACATCTGGATGTGGGCGCCCTTCGTCATGCTGCTGTCGCTCGCGGGCCTCTCCGCGGTACCGCAGCATCTCTACGAGGCCGCCGCCATCGACCGCGCCGGCTGGTGGTTCACCTTTACGCGCATCACGCTGCCGCTGGTCACCCCGCTCCTTCTCATCGCGCTGATCTTCCGCACCATGGAAGCGTTCAAGACCTTCGACCTCGCCTTTATCATGAGCGGGCTGAACGAGACCGAGTTGATCTCCAAGCGCCTCTACCAGATGGCTTTTCGCGAATGGCAGACCGGCAAGTCGTGCGCCTTCGCCTACATCGTGCTGATCGTCGTCGTGGCGATCACAAACATCTACATCAAGTACCTGAACAAGGCGAAGGAGCGCTGACATGGCAGCCGTCACCTCGCCCAGGCAGCGCATCGGCAACGGCGTCGCCATCGTCGCCGTGCTCGTCGCGGTGGTGGTCTTTCTGACACCGATCTACTGGATTGCCTCCACTTCGTTCAAGTCGCGCGCAGTAGCGACGACCGTGCCTCCGACGGTGTTCTTCACGCCGGAAGTTACGCCTTTCATCAAGCTCTTCACCAAGCGGGTCCAGCTCACCAAGCCGGTCGATCCGGAGGTCTATGACGCCTCTCCCTGGTGGGAGAAGCGGGTCTACGACGGCGGCGAAAGAATCCTGCGGGTCGGGCCCAACGTTCAGCTCTCCCAATATCCGAACCGTTTCATCAACAGCCTGATTATCGCGATTAGCAGCACGGCGCTCGCTGTCGCCATGGGTACGTTCACGGCCTACGGCTTCTCGCGCTTCCGGGTTCCCGCTGCCAACGACTGGCTGTTCTTCATCCTGTCCACACGCATGCTGCCGCCGGTGGTCATCGCTATCCCCATGTTCCTCATGTACCGCACGGTCGGCATGACCGACACGCATCTGGGCCTGATCATCCTCTACACCGCCTTCAATCTCTCCTTCGCGGTGTGGTTGATGAAGGGCTTCATGGATGAGATCCCGAAGGAGTACGAAGAGGCGGCGCTTGTCGACGGCTATACGCGCATGCAGGCCTTCTTCAAGATTGTGCTGCCGGAGGCCACCACCGGTATCGCCGCCACGGCGGTCTTCAGTTTCATCATTGCCTGGAACGAATACGCCTTCGCGCTGATGCTGACCAACCGCCGCGCGCAGACCGCGCCGCCGTTCATCCCCTCGCAGGTGGGCTCCGGTCTGCACGACTGGACGGTGATCGCGTCCGGGAGCTTCCTCTTCCTGCTGCCGGTGGCCATCTTCACGTTTCTGTTGCGCGGGCACCTCCTGCGCGGCGTCACCTTCGGCGCCATCCGCAAGTGAGTTCGGTCGGGAGCTGGGCGCCCATGCGATTCAAGGAAATCAGCGCAAGATACCTGGAGCCGATTTCGATGTGGACGATGGTCGCCGGCATCGTCGCGCTCTCCCAGCCATGGATCGAGGTCCTCCACCGCTATGGCGTGACCATCATCCTCATCGGCCTCGCCGGCTTCATCATCTTCTCGCACATCAAGCCGGGCCCCGCGGAGGAGTGACGTGGCCGAGATCGTGCTGCGCGACATCGCGAAGTACTTCGGTGACAACTACGTCATCCGGAAGCTGAACCTCACCATCGCGCACAAGGAGTTCGTGG
>CAYTXI010000064.1:0-13998 GCA_964441935.1 uncultured Bauldia sp. | reverse complement strand
CCCGCTGGTTCATGCTGTCGGATTCGCCGCCCGAGCGCGACGTCATCTGGACCGAGGAGAGCGTCGCTGGCGCCCATCGCTTCGTCCAGCGCGTCTGGCGCCTCACCACCGAATGGTCCGAGCGCGCGACCGCCACCGAGGCCCGCCCCGACCGGTGGAGCCCGCCGGCACTGGCACTGCGCAAGGCCGTCCATCGCACGCTTGCCGGCGTTGAGGACAACATCAAAGGCCTTCGCTTCAACGTCGCCGTCGCCAAGATCTACGAGCTGGTGAATACCGTCGCCGCAGCCCTGTCCGGCTTCGTCGCCGATGAACGCGACGCGTCCCTCGCCGCCGCCCTCGGCGAGGCATTCGATTTGCTGGTCCAGATGAGCGCGCCGATGATGCCACACCTCGCCGAAGAATGCTGGGCCGCCCTCGGCCGCGATGACCTCGTCGCCACCCGGCCCTGGCCGGAAATCGACCGCTCTCTGCTGGTCGAGGACATGATCACTCTGCCGGTTCAGGTCAACGGCAAGAAGCGCGGCGAATTGACAATCGCCATCGACGCGTCCCAAGCTGAGGTGGAAACGGCGACCCTTGCCCTTGACGCCGTTCGCCGGGCGCTAGGCGGCCACCCGGCCAAGAAGATCGTGGTGGTGCCGAAGAGGATCGTGAATGTCGTCGTTTGAGTCTTGCCCCGGATCACGATCCGGGGCCCGCCCCCGGGCAAACCGCTGTTCTCGCGCCATCTTGCTGGCTCTCCTGCCGGTAGCGGCGCTTGCCGCCTGCACGGTCCAACCCCTCTATGCGCCAACGTCGAGTGCGACCGCCGGTGCCGTCGGCCTGACCCTCACCAACATCGTTGTCGACCCGGTCGACACCCGCGTCGCCCAGCAGGTTCGCAACCGGCTCATTTTCGTCCTCTACGGAGGCAGCGGACAACCGACCTCGCCGGTCTATCGCATGCGCCTCACCGTCACCACGAGCGAGAACGCCCTCGGCGTCACCCCCGTGGAGTCGTCGCCGGCCTATTCGGTGACGGTGGCCACGACCTACGAGGTAACCGAGATCGCCACCGGCGAGATCGTCTTGCGCGCCACGGTCCGCGGCGGTGCCACCTATGATCGCGTCAATCAGGTGTTCGCCAACACGCGCGCCAGGCTCGACGCGGAGAACCGCGCCGCCGTTGTCGTTGCCGACGACATCCACATCCGCCTCGCCACCGCCGCGGCCAGAGGGACAATCTGAGCCGCGACACTTCTCGCTGAGGGAGAGGTCGCAAATGAGGGGTTAGAGCGTCAATCGTTGCACGCGCCGAGAAGCCCCATGGTTCAGATCAAGACCGACCCCGACCGCTTCCTTTCAAAGCCTAATCATGCGTTTCGCGTCGTCCTTCTCTTCGGCGACGACGAGGGACTGGTTTCCGAGCGCGCCCGCCGCTTCGCCGACGCCGTCGCTGGCGCCGATCCCTTCGGCCGCGTTCGCCTCGACATGGACATGATCGCCGACGACCCAGGCGTCCTCACCGACGAGGCAAACGCCGTGCCCCTGTTCGGCGGCCGGCGCGCGATTACCATCGGGGTCGCCGGCAACCGCCAGATTGCGCCGGCGCTCGAGGCAGTGCTCGATACCCCGCCTGCCGATTCGTGGGTGATCGTCACCGCCGGCGAGCTGCGCAAGTCCTCTCCGCTACGCCGTCTCTGCGAGACCCACGAGGCCGCGGCAGTAATCCCCTGCTATGCCGACGACGAGAGGGGCCTCGACCGCGTTATCGACGAGGAGACCGTGCGCGCGGGCCTCACCATCGCCGACGATGCACGCGACGCCTTGAAGCGCCTGATTGGTGCCGACCGCCGCGTCAGCCGCTCGGAGGTCGCCAAGCTTTGCCTCTACGCTGCCGACGCCGGAACCATCACCGTCGATGACGTCGGCGCGGTCATCGGCGACGCCGCCGCCTTCGCCGTCGACGAGACCGTCGATATGATGGCGCTGGGCGACTCCGCTGCCCTCGACCGCGGCTATCGCCGGCTCATCGCATCAGGCACGCCTGGCTTCGTCGTCGCCGGCGCCGCGCTCCGCCACTTCAATTTCCTGGAGAAGGCCCGCTTCGCCTACGACGAAGGTACGCCGGCGAAGCAATTGGTCGAGCGCGCTCGCCCACCGATCTTCTTCAAGCGCCAAGCCGACGTCGTTCGCCAGATTCCACTCTGGCCGCGCCGGCGCCTGGAACGCGCCCTCTCCGGCCTCGACCAGGCGATGCTCGACAGCCGCCTCCACGGCTCGATCTCGGACCAGGTCATCGGCCAGGCGCTCCAGTTGGTCGCCGCGCTGGCCACGCCTGCGCGCCGCGCGTAATGACGGATTGCGCCGTGCACCCATCGCGCCTTGCCCGAGCGAAGCGAGGCTAGATTAAGTCGACGGAGGCGGTTGGCATTGCCGGAACCGCGGCGAACTCGCTCCGATTGAGTGCCACCAGCGCGCCCACGACGATCCACAGCGCGATGCTGAATGCCGACATCCAAAGCGTTGTCTGAGTGGGGCCAAGGCCGATTGGTGCGAGCAGCAATAGCCCGCCAGTGTAGCTGGCGTGGGTCAGCTGGGCGATCAGCAGGCTGTCAGTGCGCTTATATAGCCATACAACAATAACGCGCAGCGCGGTGACGCCGATCATCCAGTGCAGCAGAAAATAGGGAAGGAACCACCAGCCGAAACTCTCTCCTTCAAACCAATAGCCTGCCGGCAAGTGCCATATCGCGTGAAGAGCCCCAATCAGGAGGCCGGCAGTGAGAAGCGAGCGGGTGCGTAGAACCCGCCGCACCGCAAAGCCGGTCCACCCGACTTCCTCGACAAGGCCGGCAACCAGCCCAGCAATCAGACCGAAGCGCGCTGTCGCTGCCAAATCGTTGGTTGCGATGATGCCGGGTGCAAAGGCAGGATCGAAAGCAGACAAGACCGCCAGCACGGCCGCCGCAGTCAGCGGGATGACGAGCAAGGCGAGTGCGTAGTAGCCCGCCCCCACCTGCCAAGTCAGCGCACGCCGTGCAAGGGCCCGCACTCCGGCCGCCCCCTCCACCGCGGCCGTCATGAGCAGGCCTGCCGCGAACGGTGCGGCCAACATGGCGACGGTGATCGGAATCAGGAGCCGGTCAAGCGCTTCGCCGGTGCCTGGCAGGCCCGTCGGGCCGGCGAGCAAGAGGATGGGCCCCCATGACAGGGCAAACGCCAAGCAGAAATAGACCGCAATCGGATTGCCACCTCTGGAGAGGGCTATGCGATTGCGGAGCTTCTGCATTCCCGACGCGAGCTGCGACCCCTGAGCACAGGCGACAAGCCTACTCACCGCCACGGCGGGACGACCCTGGTGCGTGACAGGACAAGCCGAATTGACCAGGATCAAGCAGCGCTCCGCTGAGTCCGGTCGCTCCCGAACAACTGACGTCCAGTCTGGGCACCGCATCGTCCCGCATGCGTCAACGGCGGAAGTCGCAAACTGCCGCCGCTCTCCCTACCCTCTGAGCCGCCGGCACACGTCGTCGAGTTGCTCCAGTGACCTGTACTTGACGCGCACTTCGCCCCGCCCGCGCTTATGCGCGATCGTCACCGTCAGCCCGAGCAGATCCGACAGGCTCTTCTCCAACGCCCGGGTGTCGGCGTCCTTTTCGCCCGCCTTTCGCGGACCGCGGGTCTTCCGTCCCTCCCCCGCGCCGATCGCCTCGGCCTCGCGCACGTTCATCCCTTCGTTGACGATCCGCTCCGCCGCCGCCAGAGGATCGTCGAGCGTCAACAGCGCCCGCGCATGGCCCGCGCTGAGCCGGCCGTCACGGATGTAGCCCCGAATCGCCTCGGGCAGGTTGAGCAGCCTCAGAGTGTTGGCGATGTGCGACCGGCTCTTGCCGATCGCCTCGGCAAGCGCGCCTTGAGAGTAGGCGTACTCATCGATCAGTCGCTGGTAGCCATGCGCCTCCTCCAGCGGATTGAGGTCTGACCGCTGCACGTTTTCGATGATGGCGATCTCGAGCGACTCCTTGTCGCTCACCTCGCGCACGATCGCCGGCACCTCGTGCAGGCCTGCACGCTGGGCGGCCCGCCACCGCCGCTCACCGGCAATGAGCTCGTATCGGTCTGCCGCGTCCGCAACCGGCCGTACGATCAACGGTTGCACCACGCCCTTCTCCCGAATCGACGCAGTCAGATCGTCGAGGTCCGCGTCGGCGAATGCCTCACGCGGGTTGCGCGGATTGGGCCGGATGAACGCCACCGGCAACCGGCGATGACCGTGCGGTCGTTCACCCGGAGCCGCATCATCGGTCTCCGCCGCTGCTTCTCCGATGAGGGCCGCCAGCCCGCGACCAAGTCCCCTCGCCCGTGCCGCCCGGTCTGCCATCGTCCGCTCCTTTGCCAATCCCGTTCGTTCCACCGCCGAATCGATCACGCCGCCTTGAGCAGCCGCTCTCTCTGGATGATCTCCGCGGCGAGCTTCAGGTACGCTTGGCTGCCGGTGGACTTGAAGTCGTAGAGCAGCACCGGCTTGCCGTGCGATGGCGCCTCGGACACCCGGACGTTCCGCGGAATGATTGTCTCGTAGACCTTGTCGCCCATGTGCGCCCGAACGTCGGCGACCACCTGACCCGACAGGTTGTTCCGCGTGTCGAACATCGTCAGGACGATCCCGTGGATGCTCAGCTCCGGGTTCAGGCTCCTCTTCACCTGATCGACGGTTTGGAGGAGCTGGCTCAGGCCTTCGAGCGCGAAGAACTCGCACTGCAGCGGCACCAGGATCGAGTGCGCGGCCGCCATCGCATTGATGGTCAGGAGGTTCAGCGACGGCGGGCAATCGACCAGGACGTAAGTGTAGTTTCGGACGCGACTCGAATTCTCTGAGCCGCCAAATAGAGCGTTCCGCAACCGATATGTCCGGTCGCGCTGGGTCGCGATCTCCAGTTCCACGCCCAGCAGGTCGAGTGTCGACGGCGCCACTGAAACCCGGGGCACCGCCGTGGGCACAGCGACGTCGTCGAGGCTGGCGGTGCCGATAAGCAGGTCGTACGTCGAGGCGCTTCGGCTCCTGCGGTCGATCCCCATCCCGGTCGATGCGTTGCCTTGCGGGTCAAGGTCGACGATCAGCGCCTCTTCCCCGATCGCCGCCAGTGCAGTCCCAAGGTTGATCGCCGTCGTCGTCTTACCGACGCCGCCCTTCTGGTTGGCGAGCGCGATCACGCGAGGAGACTTGGGCAGTCCCATGGCCTCATTGACCGGACGTTAACCTTGTCGCCGCTTCCGCCTCGGGTGGCCGACTTCGAGAATCACACCACCGCCGCCGATTCGGCTGTCATGTTTTACCAGATCGAATTCCCAAGATTGAGTGGCTTCGGCAATTTCCCGCTCGAAACCCCGCCCCTTGTGAAAACCGGCAGGCGTACCGGCCTCCATTGCCGGTGCACCGAGCTCCAGGAGCCGGGCGAGCCGGGCCACCGCCCGGGCCGTGACCCGGGCCACGCCTGGCGCGATGCGCGGGAGGATCGCGGGAGCCCGTCCTTCGTGCACGGTCGCCGGCGCCCGCGTCTCCCGGATCGCCTGCCTCAGAAAGGCGCATTTCCGCCGGTTGCTCTCGACGAGGTCCACATGCGTCCCCTCGCCTCCGACGATCGCCACCACCAGCCCCGGAAATCCCGCGCCAGAGCCAATATCGAGCCAGTGCCTGGTCTCCGGGAACAATGCCACCAACTGAGCGCTATCCGCCACGTGCCGCCGCCAGATCGAACTAAGTGTCTCGTTTGACACAAGATTTCCCGTGGGCTGCCATCTGCCGACCAGCTCCACCAGGATGCCCAAACGCTCCGCTGTTTCACGTGAAACATTGACGATTCCGTCGAGCACCTCCGGGCCGTCAGCTCCACCGTTCCAACTCACGCTGCCCGCCGTCGGTGCCGCCTGATCTCGGCCAGGAGCAGCGCCAGGCCCGCCGGAGTCATCCCATCGATCCGCGCCGCCTGGGCCAGCGTATCGGGCCGGAAAGCAACGAGTTTCTCGCGGATTTCGGTGGAAATGCCCGGCAAGCAAAGATCTAGGTCGCCTGGGATGCTCACCGCTTCGTCCCGCTCGAAGGCGGCAATGTCGCGGGCCTGTCGTTCCAGGTACACCGCGTACTTCGCCTCGATTTCGACCTGTTCGGAGGCGAATCGATCGAGCCGCGCCAACTCTGGCCAGACCGCCGCCAGCCGCGTCATGTCCACGTCGGGGTACGACAGCAGGTCGAACGCCGACCGGCGCACACCGTCCCGATTGACGAGCAACCCGTGCCTGGTGGCCTCATCTGGCGTCACCCCGAGGGTCGACACCAACCGGCGCGCCACCTCCAGAGCCGCCATTCTCCTCGAGAAAACGGCCGCGCGTTCGGCGCCCACAACCCCGAACCTGAGACCCAATGGCGTCAGGCGCTGGTCGGCATTGTCCGCCCTGAGAGACAGCCGATACTCCGCTCGCGACGTGAACATCCGGTATGGCTCGCTGACCCCCCGGCCCACCAGGTCGTCGATCATCACGCCAGCGTAGGCATCGGCCCGGCCGATCACGACACCGTCGCCGCCACCGGCGATGAGCGCCGCATTCAGCCCCGCGATGAGCCCCTGGGCCCCGGCTTCCTCGTAGCCGGTCGTCCCGTTGATCTGTCCGGCCAGGAACAGCCTACCAATGCGCCGCGTCTCGAGCGTCGCCCTAAGCTCGCGCGGGTCGACGTGGTCGTATTCGATGGCGTAGCCGGGGCGGAGAATTTCGGCGTGTTCCAGCCCCGGGATCGAGGCCACGACCGCCGCCTGAACCTCCTCGGGGAGGGCGGTCGAGATCCCGTTCGGGTACACCGTATCGTCGCTAAGTCCTTCTGGCTCAAGGAAAATCTGGTGACCGTCGCGCTCGCCGAAGCGGACGATTTTGTCCTCGATCGAGGGGCAATAGCGCGGCCCGCGGCTGCGGATCCCGCCGGAATACATGGGTGAACGGTGGATGTTTTCCCGTATGAGAGCGTGGGTGCGAGCGCTGGTTCTGGTGATGTGACAGTCGATTTGGGGGTTGGTCGCAACCTCGGACAACGTCGAGAACAGCACCGGCGGATCGTCGCCGGGCTGGCGGTCGAGGCCGGCCCAGTCGATCGTCCGGCCGGAGAGGCGAGGGGGCGTCCCAGTCTTCAGCCGCCCCATGCGGAACCCGGCGCGCTCCAGCGTCTTGGCGAGGCCGACCGCCGGCGCCTCGCCGACCCGACCCGCCGGGATCTGCACCTCGCCGATATGGATCAGGCCGCGCAAGAACGTGCCGGTGGTGATAACGACCGCCCCGGCGGCAAGCCGCCGCCCGTCGCCGAGCACGACGCCAGCCACCCGGCCGTCGGCAACGCAGAGGTCGGCGACCTCCGCCTCGACGATGGTGAGGTTCGCCTGTGCCCCCAGCAGGCCCTGGACCGCCGCCCGGTAGAGGGCCCGGTCGGCCTGCGCCCGCGGACCCCTGACCGCCGGGCCCTTGCGCCGGTTGAGCACCCGGAACTGGATGCCGGCCAAGTCGGCGGCCCGGCCCATGATGCCGTCGAGGGCGTCGATCTCGCGGACGAGGTGACCTTTGCCGAGGCCGCCGATCGCCGGGTTGCAGGACATCGCCCCAACCGTGGCGAAGGCATGGGTGACGAGGGCGGTACGGGCACCCATGCGCGCCGCCGCCGCGGCCGCCTCGGTCCCGGCGTGGCCGCCGCCGACCACGATCACGTCGAACGTCGCCGATTCCCTCATGGCGCTCTCCGTATCGGAGCCGCCAGCCACCGTCAAAGCCGATGCCGTTTCACGTGAAACTGGACGGGGGCAGGGCGCCTATTTGCCGATGCAGAAGTCGCGGAAGATCGCGTCCAGCATGTCCTCGACATCGATCCGCCCGGTAATCCGGCCGATGGCATCGCCCGCCCGCCTCAGGTCCTCGGCGCGGAGTTCCAGTGCCCGGCCATCGTCGGCGAGCGCCGCGCGGATCGCCCTGACCGCGCCGAGGAGGGCGGTCCGGTGCCGTGACCGCGTGATCAACGGCGATTCCGCCGGCGCGAGATCGCGGGCGATCGCGCCGCTGATCATGGTTAACAAATCGTTAACGCCGTTCCCGGTCTTGGCCGACGTCAGCACATCGAACCCGGCGGCGAGCCGCGATCGTTCGGCATCCGAATCGATCAGGTCGACCTTGGTGCCGACGCGGATCGCGGGCCGGGTGAGGGCAGGGGGAGCGCCCACGGGCGCCGTCAGGTCGGCGAGCCACAACACTAGGTCCGCCTTTTTGGCCCGGTCGCCGGCCCGGCGCACGCCCTCGCGCTCCACGATCCCTTCCGCCTCGCGGAGGCCCGCCGTGTCCACCAGCGTCACCGGGTAGCCGTCGAGATCGAGCCGGACCTCGATCAGGTCGCGCGTGGTCCCCGGCTCGGGCGTCACGATGGCCACGTCCCGCTTGGCTATCGCGTTGATAAGGCGGGATTTTCCGGAATTCGGCGCGCCCAGCACCACGACCTCGGCGCCCTCGCGCAGCCGCTCGCCGCGATGGTCCGAAACATGGTTAACGATTTCTTGCTGGAGCGCCCGGAGCGACGGCCAGGCGCCAGCGCTGGCGGATTCCGGCACGTCTTCCTCGTCGGCGAAGTCCAGCTCGGCCTCGATCAGCGCCCGCGCCCGGATGAGCCGCTCGCGCCACGCTTCGTAGAGCGCGCTGAGGCTCCCCTCGGCCTGGCGGTAGGCCTGCCGCCGCTGGGCCTCGGTCTCCGCCTGGACGAGGTCGGCGAGGCCCTCGACCTGGGTGAGGTCCATGCGTCGGTTCATGAAGGCGCGGCGTGTGAACTCGCCGGCCTCCGCGGCGCGAAAGCCCGGCAGCCGCTCCAGCTCGGCGAGGACCGCGGCGACCACCGCGCGCCCGCCGTGCAAGTGGAACTCGGCGACGTCCTCGCCGGTGAAGCTCGCCGGTTCGGGGAAGAAGAGGACGATGCCGCGGTCGATCTCCCGCCCGTCGCTCCCGCGAATGGACCGCAGGCTCGCCCGGCGCGGGACCGGCACCGTACCGACGAGCGCCCCGAGCGCGGACCGGACTCCCGGCCCGCTCACCCGCACGACGGCGACCCCAGCCGGCGGCGGCCCGCTGGACAGGGCGAAGATGGTGTCGGTGTCGGGGCTCACGGGCGAGGTTTAGCCGAAGCGAACTGGCGCGGTAAGCGCTGAGGCAGTCCTAGCGAGCGAACACCACCGACGCCTCCGTCGCTCCGGCCCCGGAACGTAGATATCGAGCTTCTGCTACGGCAGCGCGCCGTAGGCCACGTCGCCCACAGTCGTGCCCGCCGGCTCGGCGGCCAGCAGCGGCGCCGCCAGGGCCGCTGACTGCGTGGCGACAGGGACGCTCCGCTTCAGCGCCACCAAAGGACAGGGTCGGTTCGCGCTCGTCCACGCACCTCACCGACACACCGTATTTGGGAACCGGCCCTGGCACGTACCGTTGCAGCACGGCGCGCCGTGGAGCGTGCAGGTCCCGCCGAGGGGTATGCAATGACCGCCGGGTGCACCTCCGGACTGCTCCATCGAACTGGAACCCGCTTGAGGGGCGTTCCCCGGCGAACCGTCGCCGGTGCACCGCGCCTCTCCGGGAACCGGCTGGGTGCCGGGAAAACAGCAGGTGTTGGCGAAGTCGGGATGCGGCGTGAAACCGGGCCCGAACACGTCGCAGCTGAATTCGCCCTCGCCTTGACCCGCGGCGGGAGCACAGAGAACGAGCAGGAACACGATTGTAGCCAGATGCCGAAGCGTGGCGCCGGGTCTGGTGCCCGCGGCCTTCGGTTTGGCTTGGGACCAGTGGATCATGCCATGATCATCCCGACGGCCTTTGGTCATGGATCTGTTCCCGTAGTCTGTCGTCAGCCGACGCGGCTCCATCCGTCAGAATCATAGCGCAGTACGTAGCCCGGATGGAGCGCAGCGAAATCCGGGGACCACCTGTCCCGATTTCGATGTCGCTCCCGCATTTCGCTTCGCTCCATGCGGGCTACGGCGTTGCTCAAGTTGGAGGCTAGGCGCCGGTGGCGGGTTTCGCTTTGCCGGGCTCACCCTACACTGACGCTCATGAGCGAGAACCTCTTGCGCCATGAGGCGAGCCCGTACCTCCTGCAGCACAAGGACAACCCGGTCCACTGGCGGCCGTGGGGGCCGGCGGCGCTCGCCGAGGCCAAGCGCGCCGACAAGCCAATCCTGTTGTCGGTCGGCTACGCCGCCTGCCACTGGTGCCACGTCATGGCCCACGAGAGCTTCGAGGACGATGACACGGCGGCCGTGATGAACCGGCTGTTCGTCAACATCAAGGTCGACCGCGAGGAGCGCCCCGACGTCGACCAGATCTACATGACGGCGCTCCATTCGCTCGGCGAACAGGGCGGCTGGCCGCTGACCATGTTCCTTACCCCGGACGGCGAGCCGATCTGGGGCGGCACGTACTTCCCCAAGGATAGCCGCTACGGCCGCCCGGCCTTCGTCGACGTCTTGCACGAGGTCGCGCGTCTCTACCGCGATGAGCCCGACAAGATCGCCGCCAACCGGCGCTTCATCATGGAGCGGCTGCAGGCGCCGACGGGCGAGGGGAGCGTGATGCTCGACCGGCGGCTGCTCGACGGCGCCGCGGACCGGCTGATGCAGCTCATGGACCCGGTCAACGGCGGCACACAAGGCGCGCCCAAGTTCCCCAACGCTTCCCTGCTCGAGCTTCTTTGGCGCGCGGGCGCGCGCACCGGCGAGGCCCGCTACCGCGACCAGGTGCTGCTGACGCTCCGCTCCATTTCGCAGGGCGGCATTTACGACCACGTCGGCGGCGGCTTCGCCCGCTATTCCGTCGACGATCGCTGGCTGGTGCCGCACTTCGAGAAGATGCTCTACGACAACGCCCAGCTCGTAGAGCTGATGACGTACGCGTGGCTGGCGAGCGGCGATCGACTGTGCGCCGAACGCATCGCCGAGACGGTCGCCTGGCTGGAACGCGAGATGCTGACGGCAGACGGCGCGTTCGCCGCGAGCCTCGACGCCGATTCCGAAGGCCACGAGGGCAAATTCTATGTCTGGACGCGCGACGCGGTGATCGACGCACTGGGGGCGGAGGAGGGCGCCTTCTTCGCCGACGTCTATGACGTCAGCAACGGCGGCAACTGGGAAGGCGTGTCGATCCCGAACCGGCTGGACCGTCGCCAGCGCTTGTCCGACGACGACGAACACCGCCTTGCAGACGCACGACGACGCCTGCTCCAGCGGCGTGCGGAGCGGGTGCGCCCGGCCACCGACGACAAGGTGCTCGCCGACTGGAACGGCCTCGCGATCGCCGCACTCGCCTTCGCCGGTGCCACGTTCGGCCGCGACGACTGGATCGGGCTGGCGGCGAAGGCGTTCGACTTCGTCGCCGGCGAGATGCCGCCCGACGGCCGGCTGGCGCATTCCTGGCGCGCCGGCAAGTCGGTCTTCCCCGGCCTCGCCACCGACTACGCCGCCATGACCAAGGCGGCGCTCGCCCTCCATGCCGCCACCCTCGACACGGCTTATCTCGAGCGCGCCGAGGCCCTCGCCGCGACGCTCCGCGCCCATCACTGGGACGCCGAGACGCCCGGCTACTACCTCTCCGCCGACGACGCCGAGGCGCTGATCGTGCGGCCGCGGTCGACGACCGACGAGGCAACGCCCAGCGCCACCGGCCTCATGGCCCAGAACCTCGTTCGCCTGTGGCGGCTCACCGGCAACGACGACTATCGGCGCGACGCCGACGACGTTGTCGCCGGCGCTTCCGCCACCGTCGCCGGCAACCTGTTCGCCACCACCAGCCTCTTGAACGCACTCGACCTGAGGCTCGGCGCCACCGACGTGGTCATTGTCAAGCCGGTCGGCGACGGCCCCGACGAGCTTTTGTCAGCGGTCCGTCGACACGCCACACCAAACACCGTGCTTTCGGTTCACGACAATGCGGTCGGTTTCCCCGCCGGCCATCCCGCCGCCGGCAAGGCAGCAATGGATGCGCGGGCGACCGCCTACGTCTGCCGCGGCGAGACCTGCTCGTTGCCGGTGACGGACGGGGATGAACTGGCGAAGCTGCTCGGCTGAGGCCGGGCGGGTGAAGTACGACTTCACATCCTGCCCTGCAGGGGGTCCGGCCCGAACCGGTTGTCGCCGACGGTTCCGCGCATGACGAACCACACCAGCAGGATGATCCATCCGACCAGCGGCACGAACGCCAGGAGCACCCACCACCCCGAGTAGTCGCGGTCGTGCAACCGGCGAACCGAAACCGCGATACCGGGTAAAAGCAGGGCAAGCGATGTGATCGCCCCGACCGGGCCGACCTTCGCGCCCGGAACGATGGTCCAGTCGATAACGCCCGATACGATGGACACCAGGACGACGAACAACGTCCAGTACCAGTACTCCGACCGGATGGCGCGCGTGCTGAAATTGACGTAGTTGCGAAAGCCGGAACCGACCGCTTCTGTGAAATTCATCGAATCGCCCCCTTGCGTTCCCGCCGTTCCCTATCAGATCGGAGGCGCCGCCGACAGCGCGACGCTAACCCCGTTTCCGTTCGGGTCCGAGCTTGGGGGCCTCGCCGACGGCGTGCTCACCCGTCGACGCCACGAGGGCATCGCGGAGCGGAACCGAAGCCGACGTGGTCTTGAGCCTCCGGTACGGGTAACGGTCGCGGATGCGGATGTTGTGGAAGGCGCCCTTCGACGGCGCCGCGAGGAACGCGACGGCGACCGCCGCCGGCACCAGCGAGTAGACGTACGTGCGCCCGCGCTCGAACGTGATCGTCAGTTCGTGGCGCTCGGCGTCGTAGTCGAAGGAGCGAATCGCTCGTGACGGCATGGTACCGTCATAGCGCCGAGGCGGCGAAGCGCAACGGTCAGGATCGCGCCTCGGATCAAGTCCGGTTATTGCGTCGGGCGTCCTTCCAGCGCCGCAACAGCGGAGGGGTTGAATCCCTTCACCAGCAGCCAGATGCCGAGCGATAGCTCCCAGAAGAACTCCGGTATCGTCGCAATAACCTGCGGAAGGGAAGCCACCTCGATGACGCCGAACAGCATGGCGACGCCGGCCGCGAGAAGGGCGGGACCGCCAACCAGTCCCAGGATCGATATTGCCCGCGGAACCAGCCGCGTCTGCCACATCATGTAGCCCAGCATCAGGCCATTGCCGATGCCGACGACCACGCCCGGCCCGAGCCGGAAGGTCCAGTCGTGGACCGCAACCAGCGATTGACCGGCCACCAGCAGCGCCGCCTCGTCCGCGTCTCCGGCGTGCAGCCGCATCGTGTTCAGCGCCATCATGGCGATGACACCGACGGCGATGAAACCGCATTCGGTGAGGCGCGCTGCTACGTAGCCAAGCGAGAGGACTTCGCTGTACTTCCTGAGCACGGGGTAAAGGGTGAGCGCGGTGCCGATATTGGCGACGATGAGGAGCAGCTCAAGCAGCGCTCCCCACGATACGCCGGGATCGAAGCCGCCACCGAGGATGAAGGCGGGATCGTTCAGCGCCGGCACATAGAACAGGAGGACCGGCGGGATCGAAGTGGCATAGGTCGCGAGGAACAGCAGACCTGTCAGCCTCGCCAGAAGCTGGGTGCGTTGCTGCGAAGTGGTCATATGGACCCCCCGTCATCGATCCGCGACGCATACCCAAGGCGTAGCGCCCCGCCGTCACGTGTTCATCTGCTCGAAGAAGTCGTCGTTGCTCTTGGTCTGCTTGAGCTTGTCGATCAGGAACTCGATGGCGTCGACGGTGCCCATCGGCATCAGGATGCGCCGGAGCACGTACATCTTCTTGAGGATGTCCGGCTTGAGCAAAAGCTCCTCCTTGCGGGTGCCCGAGCGGGTGATGTCGATCGCCGGGAACACGCGCTTGTCCGAGACCTTGCGGTCGAGGATGATCTCGGAGTTGCCGGTGCCCTTGAACTCCTCGAAGATCACCTCGTCCATGCGGCTGCCGGTGTCGATCA
>CAYTXI010000063.1:0-14178 GCA_964441935.1 uncultured Bauldia sp. | reverse complement strand
CGCGACAAGATGTTCACGATCCACGGCATCGAGGATTGCGTGGCGCGCGGCTTTGAGAGAAACGGCTTCTTCGAGGTCGACACCGGCGAACAGAGAAGCTGGACGGTCCAGCTGACCGAGCCCTCACCGCAGGGAACCGGCGGCGGCTGATGAAGCGAACGCGCAAGGCGAAGATTCTCGCGACCCTTGGCCCCGCATCCTCCGACAAGGAGACGATCGCCGCCTTGTTTACGGCAGGCGCCGATGTGTTTCGCATCAACATGAGCCACGCCAGCCACGACGTCATGCGTCGGCTGGTCAAGACCATCCGCGAGGTCGAAACCGAGCTTGCCGAGCCGATCGGCATTCTCGCCGATCTCCAGGGCCCCAAGCTGCGCATCGGCGCCTTCGCCAACCACGACGCCGTCATCGCACCCGGCCAGGCGTTCGTCCTCGACTCCGATCCCTCCCCCGGCTCGTCCGAGCGTGTCGAGGTGCCCCATCCCGAAGTCCTGGCAGCTTTGCGGCCCGGCCATCGACTGTTTCTCGACGACGGCAAGGTCCGTTTGCGCGTAACCGAGGCGAGCAAGGAGCGGGCGGTGACCGTTGTCGAGGTCGGCAACGCGCTCGCCGACCGCAAGGGGATCGCGACCCCCGACACCATCGTGGCCTTCGGCGCGCTCACTCCGAAGGACCGCTCCGACCTCGAGGCCGCGGTAAACGCGGGCGCCGACTGGATCGCGCTGTCGTTCATCCAGCGGCCGGAGGACTTGGCCGAGGTGCGCAAGGTCGCGCGCGGCAAGGCCGGCGTCCTCGCCAAGATCGAGAAGCCTCAGGCGGTCGAGCACATCGAAGCCATCGTCGATCATGCCGACGCGCTGATGGTCGCCCGTGGCGACCTCGGCGTCGAGTTGCCGCTCGAGCGCGTGCCCGGCATCCAGAAGCAGCTTACCCGCGCCGCGCGCCGCGCCGGCAAGCCGGTTGTTGTCGCCACCCAGATGTTGGAATCGATGATCACCGCGCCGGTGCCGACCCGCGCCGAGGTCTCCGACGTGGCCACCGCGGTTTTCGAGGGCGCCGACGCCATCATGCTGTCGGCCGAATCGGCGGCCGGCGCCTACCCGGTCGAGGCGGTGGCGACCATGGACCGCATCGCATCTGAGGTCGAGCGCGACCCGAACTACGTCCAGATCCTGCGCGCCCAGCGTACCGAGCCGGAGCCCACCGCGGCCGACGCGATTTCCGCCGCCGCCCGCCAGATCGGCGAGACACTGAACCTCGCAGCGATCTGCTGCTACACCGCCTCTGGCACCACCGCTATTCGCGCCGCGCGCGAGCGCCCCCAGATCCCGATCGTCGCGCTGTCCCCCGTGATCGCCACGGCGCGGCGACTTGCGTTGGTCTGGGGCCTCCACTGCGTCTACGGCGAGGAGCCGGACAGCCTCGAGGGCATGGTCGACCGCGCCTGCTCCGTGACGCTGCAGCAGGGCTTCGCCCAGCCCGGCCAGCGCATCATCATCACCGCCGGCGTTCCCCTGGGCACTCCCGGTGCGACCAACATGCTCAGAATCGCCTACGTCGGCGACCGCGGCACCGGCGGCGCTTGACTGATCTTTCGGGTCAGATGCCGCGACTGTTGTCCGCGTCGAGGTCGTCGAGCGCGTCCTTGACGTTGTCGAGGTACGGGTCGATGTCGAGCGCCCGCTTATAGGCTTCCACCGCCCGCCTTTCATCACCGATCTCGCGCATGATCGTCCCGAGACCCGAGATGGCGCCGAAGTGGCGCGGCTCGAGCGCCAGCACCCGCTCGATGTCGGAGACCGACTTGGCGTACTCTTCCTTGAGGAAGTGCACCGTCGCCCGCTTGTTCCAGCCCTCCACGTAATCCGGCTTCAGCGTTGTGATGCGGTCGAGGTAGTCGAGCGCCAGCGGATAGTTCTCGTCCTCTATCGCCTTCAGCGTCCATTGCATGAGGAGGTCGATGGTGTCGCTGCCCGACTCCATCCACGTGGCAACGATGTCCCGCTCGGCCTGTTTGGCCGCGTCGGCCTCGCCGTGCGCGAGAGTCTCGAACAGTTGGTCGAGCCGCGTCTCCCGGCTGACCGCGGCGTCCTCGACGGACGCACCCTCTTCCGCCGCCGCCCCAGCGTCGAGCGCGAGCGCGGGCGCGGCTGAAGCGGTGGCGAGGACGAGCGCGAGAACCGCGACCGGAATCGGCATGCGGCCGACAATAGAGCGGCCCCGGGGGCCGGTCAAAGCACCTGCCGGTGACCGCTCACCCCTGGCGGGCCTTGAAACGTCGGTTGGTCTTGTTGATAACGAAGACACGGCCCCTGCGCCGGACGATCCGGTTGTTGCGGTGCCGTTTGCGCAGCGACCTGAGCGAGTTTCGGATCTTCATTCTGGGTACGCGGGTTGGGCGGTGTCGATGAGAAAGGCTAGGCACGAGCCGGCCGCGCCGGCTGAAGGCGGCCGGAAGCTATGGTCGCCCGGCCGGGGTGTCAAGTTTCGCCGCCCGCCGCCGTCGCGCGCAGCCGCGTTCAGGCCTTGAGCGTCCAGACCTTGGCTGGATTTCCCCCAACGAACCGCCCGATGCCGCTCTCCGCACCAGTCAAGGGCGGGATGCGCTTCCCGATTTTTGCGACCGCACGACCATCGGTGATGGTCGTCAGCCACGAGCGTTCCGGCACCCATTTCCTGATGAACGCCATCGCCCGTGGCTACGGCTACACGGTCAAACCTTGGGTCGACCTCGACTACAGCCAGATGCCGATCAACTTCCACGCGCCCAGGGGCCTGGCCAACGTGCTCGGCCGCCTCGCCGACCAGAACATCGCCAGCATCATCAAGTCCCACCACGCCGTCGAGTTCTTCGATCCCGTCCTCGACGACCTCACCAAGAAGCTGACGATCTTCTACATCCACCGCGATCCGGTGTCGGTGATGCTGTCGCTGTGGCGGTTCATGAACCACTGGCAGTGGCACGAAGGGCCGAAGCGCGACGACCCCCTCGCCTTCGCCGTGGCCGAGCCCGAGGGACAGATGCTGCGGTATCAGATGCACCAGCGCAGGAACATGCTCGACCGCTGGGCGGCGCACGTCGAGGGTTGGGTCAAGGCAGCCAAGGGCCGCTCGCGTGTGAGGGTCGTCCGCTACGACGACCTAAAGGACGACTACGCCGCGACGCTGAAGAGCTTCCGCGACCTCCTCAAGGCGAAGCCCACCGACCTGACGCCACCGCCGCCCGACGTCGACGTCGTCGCCAAAAAGGCAGCCGTCGCCGGCGATGTTTCATACGACCGCGACGCGCTCCACGCCCTCGCCCTCACCGAGGTCGGCAAGACGATGAAGGCGCTCGGGTACCGGTAAGTCGTGTGCGGTTGGACTTGCGGGAAAATGGTGGGCGGTACTGGGATTGAACCAGTGACCCCTACGATGTCAACGTAGTGCTCTCCCGCTGAGCTAACCGCCCATCCGCGCCACCGCCGCACGCAGGCGCGCGGCGACGCGTCGTCGGATATATCAGCCGCCGGCCAAACCCTTCAAGCCTCGCTGATGCGCGGCCCGCCACAGTTCGGCCCGGCTGCGGCGCGACAGTGGCAAGTGCCCGCAACAAAGGTAGCTTCCCCGATCATGAAGAACACGATCCTCGCTTCCACCGTCCTCTGCCTCGCCCTCGCCGCCGCGCTGTCCCTGGCGTCGGCACAGGGGATCCCTACCCCGCCGGACGTGGCCGGTCCCCCGGCGGACGCCGAGGTCACGGCGTCGGGACTGGCAACCAAGGTGATCGTCGCGGGCAGCGGGACGGAGCACCCGACCGCGGCCGACACCGTCGAGGTCAACTACACCGGCTGGACCACCGACGGCGCGATGTTCGACTCCTCCATCGTGCGCGGCAAGACCGCCACGTTCCCGTTGGCTCGGGTGATCGAAGGATGGACCGAGGGCGTTCAGCTGATGGTCGCAGGCGAGACCCGGCGCTTGTGGATTCCGGAGGACCTCGCCTACGGCGGCCAGGCCGGCGCTCCCGCGGGCATGCTCGTTTTCGACGTCGAGCTGATCCGCATCGTCCGGTGAATCGGACGCGCGCGTCACCGAGGAAAGTCGGGCAACCAGCGCCAGCTCACGCCGCCAGCAGCTTCTCCACCTCGTTGACCAGGTCCTTCAGGTGGAACGGCTTCGACAGCACCTTGGCGTCCTTGGGCGCGTTTGAGTCCGGGTTCAGTGCCACCGCGGCGAAACCGGTGATGAACATCACTTTCAGATCGGGATCGAGCTCGGTTGCCCGCCGCGCGAGTTCGATGCCGTCCATCTCCGGCATGACGATGTCGGTAAGGAGCAGCGTGAACGGCTCCTCCCGGATGCGCTCGTAGGCCGACAGTCCGTTGTCGAACGCGACCACGTCGTGGCCGGCGTTTTGCAGCGCCTTGACCAGGAAGCGACGCATGTCGTGATCATCTTCGGCAAGCAGAATGCGTGTCATCACCAGATTCGAACACCCCGTCGTCCCGGCGCTGGCGCCCGGTGCGATTAACCCTTACCGCAGTAAAGATGGCGTGAATAGCGGGCGTGCGCCCTGCCTCGCGCCAGTGGACAGCGGGCGCCGATCTTGGCAACATCGCTCGATCCGGCGGGCAGTGCGCCGCGCCCCTTGACCCCGTGCGAACGCATCCATGCCCACGCCCGTCCAATTCGCCGGCCAGCCCGCCTTCGAGGTAATCGCGCCGGCCGCGCACCGCATGCCGCTGGTGTTCAATTCGCCCCACTCCGGCAGCTGCTACCCCGACCGGTTCCTCGCCGCCTCGCGCCTTGACAAGAACGCCATCCGCCGCTCCGAGGACACCTTCGTCGACGAACTGGCTGAGGGCGCCGCCCGCGTCGGCGCGCCGCTGCTCAAAGCGAACTTTCCGCGCGCCTGGCTGGACGTCAATCGGGAGCCTTATGAGCTCGACCCCAAGATGTTCGCCGGCGCGCTGCCGACCTATGCCAATGTCCACTCCGTCCGCGTCGCCGGCGGCCTCGGCACCATCGCCCGTATCGTTTCGGAGAGCGAGGAGATCTATGCCGCTCCGCTGCCGGTCGAGGAAGCGCTCGCGCGCATCGACGCCGTCTACAAGCCGTATCACCGGACGCTCCGCCAACTCCTGGTCGATACCCGCGCCCTGTTCGGCTTCGCGGTCCTTGTCGATTGTCACTCGATGCCGTCCTCGGTGCGCGGCGCGCAGGGGCGCCTCAGACCCGACATCGTTCTCGGCGATCGTCACGGTACCAGTTGCTCGAGTCACCTCACCGATCTCGCCGCTCAGATTCTCACCCGCCTCGGTTATTCGGTCAGCCGCAACCGGCCCTACGCCGGCGGCTTCATCACCGAGCACTACGGCCAACCGGGACGCGGGCTCCACGCCATGCAGGTAGAAATCAACCGCCGTCTCTACATGGACGAGCGCACGCTGGAGCGCGGCGCTGGCTTCGACCGGCTGCAGTTGGACCTCGCCCGCCTCGCCACCGAGCTCGCCGCGGCCTTCGACGACGGCTTCCTGACCCGTCCGGCCGCAGCCGAGTAGGCCGGCGGGCGTCCGAACTCGGGAGTTGAAAGAGAGGGAGCCGAAAAAGAAAAAGGGCCGCTTCGTGCTTGACGATGCGGCCCAAGTCTAGGGAGGAAACGCCCAAGAAGGGCAGTGCGATATCTCTATCGCACTGCAATATCTTGATCATGCAGTGCGAAAAATCAAGCCCTCGCGCCGCCGCCGCCTCGGGCACACAGTGACGCACCAGCCCAGGGAAAGAAAGTTATTTATTATCAATTGCTTGCCATGATCCATGAAAGCTGTGGACAGCCTTTCGCGTCCGCACATGACACCCAGTTGTAGCCGAAATGACAGACCTGGAGGACTTGACGGCCTTTCTCAATCGCCTCGCCGACGCTGCCTCCGATTCGATCTTGCCGCATTTTCGGACACGCCCGCGGGTCGACAACAAGAGTCACGGCACCTTCGATCCTGTGACCGCGGCCGACCGGGCCGCCGAGGCCGCCATGAGGCGCCTGATCACCGAGACTTACCCCGACCACGGCATCATCGGCGAGGAGTTCGGCAGCGAGCGCGCCGACGCCGAGTATGTGTGGGTCATTGACCCGATCGACGGCACCCGCGCCTTCATCACCGGGTTGCCGGTCTGGGGGACCCTGATCGGGCTAACCCACCGCGGACGCCCCGTCGCTGGCATGATGGCCCAGCCGTTTACCGGCGAGCGTTACGCGGGCGACTGCCGGCGCGCCTGGTACAGCGGCCCGGGCACGCCGCGGGAGCTTTCGGTGCGTCCCTGCGGCACCCTCTCCCGCGCGGCGCTCTTCACGACCACCCCTGCGATGTTCACAGGCGCCGACAGAAAGGCCTATGAACGCGTTGAAAACGCGGTGCAATTGGCCCGCTACGGGTGCGACTGCTACGCTTATTGCATGGTCGCCGCCGGCCACGCCGACGTGGTCATCGAGGCTGGCCTCCAACCCTATGACATCGTTGCACTAATCCCGATCGTCACGGGCGCCGGCGGCCGCGTTACCGACTGGCAAGGCAATTCCGCCGCCGCCGGCGGCCGGGTCATCGCCACCGGCGACCACCACCTCCACGATCAGGTGCTGGCGCGTCTTACAACGCCGGAATGAAGGCGTCGAACGCCGCCCAGAACTGGGCCCGCAGCGCGGCGCGCTCCATCAGCAGGGCGTGGCGGGCGCCGACGATCACCGTCGCCGCTCCGGCGCGCAGCTCCTCCGCAAACGCCTCGATAGCCGGGACCGAGACCACCTTGTCGAGCGCCCCGACGAGGATCAGCGTCGGCGTACGGATCGCCGGCCCGAAATCCGGGTCGCCGGCCTCGCGCATCGCTTGGCAGGCCGCGTGAAGCCAGCCGTAGGTCGGTCCGCTCACCGAGACCTGCGGCAGTTGCTGAACGATCGCCAAGTGGCGCCGGTAGCGCTCCGGATCGCTGGTGAGATCGTTGCCCTCGAAGGGAACGCGCCCGATGGTCTCGCGCGCTTGGCCGTGGGCGCTGATCTCACCGAGGCCGACGGCGGTGATGACCGCCGAGATCCGGCACGCCGTCGGCTGGCGCGGGCGCGTCGGACCGAAGGCGATGAGCGGCGCCGACAGCACCAGGCGCGCGAAGCGGGCCCGCCCATCGCGCGCCGCCCTCAGTGCGACCAGGCCGCCGCTGGAATGGGCCAGTCCAAAGTGCGGCGGCGGGCAATCCGGCAGAACCACCTGCTCGTAGAAGGCATCGAGGTCCCGATCGTATTCGGCGAAACTGTCGACGTGGCCCTTGCGCGGGTTACCGAGGCGACGGTCTGACCCACCCTGCCCGCGCCAGTCGAAGATCGCCACAGCAAAGCCACGCCCGCCGAGGTCGCCCACGGTTTCGAAGTACCGTTCGATCGACTCGCCGCGGCCGGGCAGCATACAGACCGTCCCGCACGCCCGTCGCGCCCCCGGCCAGCGCGCGTATCGGAGCTTGACGCCATCGGCTGCCACCACGGCCCCGACGACACCGCCGGCCGGGACCGGGTTGTCCTCGATGGCATAGAGTTCCATTGCCCGTGAAACCGCCGAAGTCTCCGCACGCCTCCAGGGCCGTGAAGGCCGGCAATGCTTAGAGGAGTCGCCCGAGCCGCTCAAGCGCGTCGCAGGAGCGCACTCGGACCGGCATCGGCGGGGCCGGGAGATGCCGGCCGGGAAACGACCGGCCAGGCGGCCGAACCCGCCCCGAAGCGGCCGTTTCGACGTCCGTTAACTTTCAGGCGGCCGCTTGCACAGGTTCGGGCCTTGAATCGGCAAATCGCACTTCCCACCTCAATGTCAGCGGACGCCGCAGAAACGGGTCTGCAGGAACCGACAATGGGCCAGGCTGCGATGGCCGGGCACTGTTGGTTTCGGAAATCTAGTCGCTCGAAAAGGAGGACCGGAAATGCGCACTTTTGATCTCAGCCCACTTTATCGCTCGACCGTCGGCTTCGACCGGATGTTTGGCCTGCTCGATTCGCTCGCCGGCTCCGACGCTTCGGCTCAGACCTATCCGCCCTACAACATCGAACGCACCGGTGAGAACGCCTACCGCATCACCATGGCGGTGGCGGGCTTCGGTGAGGGCGACCTGAACATCGAGGCGAAGGAGAACACGCTCGCCGTCAAGGGCGAGAAGAAGTCCGAGACTGACGAGAAGGAAGGCGAGTTCCTGTATCGCGGCATTGCCTCGCGCGCCTTCGAGCGCCGCTTCCAGCTCGCTGACCACGTCGAAGTGAGGCGTGCGAACCTCGAGAACGGACTGCTCCACATCGATCTTGTCCGTGAGATACCCGAGGCGATGAAGCCCCGCACGATTGCTATCGGCGGCGGCAAGGAGAAAGCCAAGCAGATCAACCAGGTCGCCGCCTGATCGCGCGGCCTGACCGTCAACGAAGGGCGCTCTTGCGAGCGCCCTTTTTTGGTTTGCGCTCAGCCCCCTGCAAGCGCCGCAGCAAAGTGATCGACCTCTTCCTGCGTCGTTTGCCAGCTCGTCACCAGCCGCACCATCACCTCGTCCGCGCCCGGAAAGCGCGCCGGCGGGAGGCGCTGCGACCACGCATAGTAGACGGCGCCGGCGGACCGCAGCCGTTCGTCCGCCGCTTTCGACAGGATGGCGAAGATCTCGTTGGCGTCGCACCGGTGGGCAAGTCGCGCCTCCCCCGAGGCTTCGATCGCCTGCGCAAGCCGCGCGCCCATGGCGTTGGCATGACGGGCGAGGTCGAGCCAGTGGCCGTCGTTGAGGTAGGCGTCGAACTGCGCAGCGATGAACCAGTTCTTCGACAAGCCCTGACCGGCGCGCTGACGCGCAAAGCCGAAGTCGCGGGCGTGCGCCGGGTCGAAGAAGACGACCGCCTCGGCCGCGACGCAGCCGCCCTTGGTGCCGCCGAAGGAAAGGACGTCAACCCCGGCACGCCACGTGATGTCCGCGGGCGAGAGGCCAAGAGCGGCGACCGCGCCAGCGAACCGCGCTCCGTCCATGTGCACGGCCGCGCCGCATCCGTGCGCGATCTCAGCGAGGGCGGCAATTTCGTCCACCCGGTAGGCGGCGCCGAGCTCAGTGATCTGGGTGAGGCTGACCGCGACCGGCTGGCCGCTGTGGACCCGGCCGGCGGGAAAACGGCTCAGACCTTCCGCCAGGGTCTCCGGCGCGAGCTTGCCCGCGTCCGCGTCGAGACCAACCACCCTGGTCCCGCCGCCGAAGAACTCGGTGGCGCCGGCTTCGTCGACGAGGATATGAGCCTCGTTGTGGCAGAGGACTGCGCCGCCGGAGCGCGCATAGGCCGAAAGCGCCAGCGCATTCGCCGCCGTGCCGCTCGCCACTAGGAACGCCGCACACTCGTGCTCGAACAGCTCGGCGAAGCGCCGCTCGACCGCCTTGGTGATCTCGTCGCCGCCGTAGGCCGGCCCCCCACGCCGGGCCACGGCCACGAGCGCCGCGATCACCGGTTCGGATGCGCCGGCCCAATTGTCACTGGCGAAGTTCATCGCCCGTTCTAGGAGCCGGGCGAAGGCGAGATCAAGCCGTCGGGCGCCCCAGCGCCCTGGCGGCCAGCCGGTCAACCGCGATCCGCCCGGGTCCGAAGACGATGATGGCGATTGCCATCGCCGACCACGGCAGGGCTTCGTTCGGCCAGTTCGCGGGATAGGTGAGTTGGATGACGGCCGCCATCGCCAGCACTCCCAGCCCGGCGAACCGCGTCGCCAGCCCTACGACCAGCAAAATAGGAAGGGTAACTTCGCCGATCGCCGACAGCCACGCCATCAGCTCTGGAAACGGCATTGGATATTCGCCGCCGAGGATGTGAAGCTTGAACGTGTTGGAGAAGAGGTACGTCGTCGACGGCGCCAGCGACAGGAAGCCATCCCACTTGTTGATGCCCGAACGGAAGAAGGGCACCGCCAGCGCGATACGCAGCAGCAGCAGCGCGGCCGACTGCAGCGGCGGCTGGATGGTCGTCCACAGCGGCAGTAGCCGCCCAAAGGTGATGTCGCTCCGGCGAGGCATTTCTACGGTCATTGCACGCTCTCCTCGGGATCCATCACCCGCCCGGCGATCGCGCCTGCGCCGACGAGCCCCGCAAGATTTGCGGCGAGATCGAATGCCCGCTCGGCCGCGAGCGCCGCGGCAGCGGACTCGCCGAGCGTCCGGCCCTCCGCAAGCGCCGCGACGAAGTCGGCGCCGCCCGGCGGCACGGTGCGCACCGTGACCTCTGCCGCCGGTCGCACGATCAGCGCATCCTCGCCGCTCGCATTGAGGTCGACCGGGCCGACCGGTATGTCGCCGACGTTCATCTTCCAGATCGTCAGCGCCGGATAGCGCGAGCGCACCAGCCTCAGCGACGGGTGGAGCCGCAACGTCAGCCCGCCCAACCGGTCCTCACCGATCCCGGCGAAAGCATCCGCCCCGAGTGGTTCGGCGTCGGCGGCGTGGTAGGCCTCCCGCCACGCCCGCTCGATCCAGGCGACGTCGGGGAGATATGGGAGCGACGCGGCCGGCTCGAACCCGGCGATGAAGTCGGCGAACGTGACACCGTAGTCGATCAACAGCGGCGAGCGCGGGGGCTCGGCCCGCACGTAGGCCCGCGCCATCGCCTGAAAGAAGTCTTCGCCGACGATCCGCTCCACCGCCGGGAACGACCCCTTCAGCGCCTTCACCAGCCCGACGATGACGTTGTTGCGATAGACGGCGAAGCGCCGCGGTGCGGGCTCGTGGTCCGGCCCAACGATTCCGTCAGGCGTCGCCGCCGCCGGGTCGCGCAATGCCGCGGCGAACTCTGCCTGAACCTCAGCCAGCGACCGCAACAAGCTCCCTCTCCCGGGCTTCCTGCGCCCTGGCCAGCACTGCGTCTGCCCTCTGCGCCTCAGCGAACAGCACCGGCCACTCCGGCACGTCGTTGTCCCACTCGACGAGCGTCGGTACCGGTCCGGCGCGCGCGATGGTGTGCTCGTAGAGCCCCCACACGTACGGATCGATCGGCCGGTCGTGTGCATCGATCAGCAGCGGCGCGCCTTTGCCGTCGTCCTCCGGCGCGTAGCCGGCAAGGTGGATTTCGCCGACGAGCTCCATTGGAAACGCATCCAGATAGGAGATGGCGTCGGTCTGCTGGTTGGTGGCAGAGACGTGGACGTTGTTGACGTCGAGCAGGAGGCCGCAGCCGGTGCGCCGCGCAACCTCCGTCAGGAAGTCGATCTCGCCCATCGTGCTCTCGACGAACGTCAGGTAGGTGGACGGGTTCTCGAGTAGCATGCGCCGCCCGACCGTCTCCTGGACCTGGTCGATGTGCTCGGAAACCCGCGCCACCGAGTCCTCGGTGTAGGGGACCGGCAACAGGTCGTTGAAGAAGATCGAATCGTGTGTCGACCACGCTAGGTGCTCGGAGAACAGACCCGGCCGGTAGCGCTCGTTGAGCTGCTTCAGCCGCTGGAGGTGATCCCGGTCGATTGGCCGCGCGGCGCCGATCGAGAGACCGACGCCGTGCAGCGAGATGGGATAGCGTTCGCGGATCTCCGCAAGCCGGCGATGCGGTGGGCCGCCGGCGCCCATGTAGTTCTCAGCGTGAATTTCGAACCACCCGATGTCCGGGCCGGTCTCGATGATCGCCTGATGGTGCTCGGGCTTGAGACCAACGCCGGCGCGCGACGGGATCGCCTGCGGTTGCATGGTCATCTTATCCCCTCGCAGTCGTTCATTTCCAGTCGGCCGCAGGCGGCCGGCACCCGCCGGCCGCCTGCGAAAGTTTCGCCCTCGGAACTTAGGCCGGGCGGTCGATCGGCTCCAGGCTGCCCGGACCGAACGGAGTCTCCATCTCCGTGCAGGTGCCGGCCGGGACGAGCTTGAAAGACTTGCCGTCGTAGTCGACCGTCGACTGGCCTTCGCACGAATGGCCCGATCCCTGCGCCGCGCAGTTGTTCTCGCCGGCAAGCGCCACGCCGTAGCACTCCTCCATATCCTGGGCGGCGGCCGGCGTCGAAAGGGAGGCCATCGCTGCGGTCAGGGAAGCGGCGAGGATTGAAGCGGTAACCGTTCTGGTCGTCATGGGTCTGTCTTCTCCTGTCTCCTGCTGTCGACGCGGGGCTGGACGCGACCCACGCCGGTCTCGGGCATACGCGGTTTACATCGGCTCCAGGGTGCCCATCCCGTTCGGAGTCTCCATGCTTGTACAGGTCCCGGCCGGAACCAACTTGAAAGAGGCCGGGTCGTAATCGACCGTGGCGGTCGCGGCGCAGGCGTGTGCGCCAGCGGCGCAATCGTTCTGGCCGGCAAGCGCGACGCCGTAGCATTTCTCGAACTGGCCACCGGCCAGAACCGCGTCGGTCTTGGCCATGTTCTCGGCCATCGATGCCGCCGCATGGCCCGCAGCGAGCGAGCTGATGGCTGCGGCGACCGCGCCGGCGACCATGGTTGCAAAGATTGACTGGGGCTTGGTCACGGGATTTTGTCCTCCTCGTAGCGTGACGTCTACCCACCAGGCGAAGTTGGGCCGTCATTGACGCCACTTTCCGGATCAGCATCGTAAATGGGAAATCAATAGCGCGTATGATTGGACCACGCGTCTCTCACGCCGTCGTGAGCGTCGCGGCACGGACCCGTCGGCCACATACGTGAAGATTGCACCTGGCGCCGTTCCACCCGGAGCCGAATCGTTGTTTGCCCCGACACCATGATGCCAACATAATTGGCGACCTTGCCGCGCCGGCCGAAATCTGGCATGTTGCCCCAAATAGGACAGGACTACTGTCCAATCGTCGGCCCGGAAAGCGGTCGCACTGAACGGCAATCCGACGGGTGTCTTCGCCGGGGGAAACTGAGGCCTGCCGCGAACGCGGCCAAGCAAAACGATCGGCGTCACGTCGACAACAAGCCTCTCAAGGGCGAGTTGTCGCCAGGAAGCGGCGAAGAGATTGGACGACCCGCCAGACGGCGGCAAAGGAGCGAAGACATGGTCACGGCGGGCGGCGGCGCGGCAATCGTGACGGGCGGGGCGACGCCCCCTACCCGCTCGCATGCCCGTGCGCCCGCGCCGCCGTCACGCTGGGCCGAGGGACTCTACGATCCGCGTAACCAGCGCGACTCGTGTGGTGTCGGCTTCATCGTCAACCTCCACAACGAGAAATCCCACCGTATCATCGACGACGGCCTCAAGATCGTCGTCAACCTGACTCACCGCGGTGCAGTTGGTGCCGACCCGCTTGTCGGCGACGGCGCCGGCATGCTCGTCCAGATTCCGCACGCCTTCTTTGCGGCAGAGGCCGATCGCCTTGGCTTCGCCCTGCCGGAGCCCGGCCGGTACGCGGCGAGCTTCATGTTCATGCCGCGCGACGGCGACATCCGCGCCGCAATGGAGCGGATCGTCGAAGAGGTGATCGCCGAGGAAGGCCAGACGCTGCTCGGCTGGCGCGACGTGCCGGTGGACAATTCCTGCTTGTCACAGGCGCCGGAGATCAAGGGCAGCGAGCCGGTCCACCGCCAGGTTTTCATCGGCCGCGGGTCCGGCGTTGCTGACGACGAGACCTTCGAGCGCAGGCTCTACATCATCCGCAAGGTCATCTCGGCGCGCATCTTCGAGGCGTACGGCGGCCTCACCAACGACTTCTACGTGGTGTCGATGTCGTGCCGGACGATCGTCTACAAGGGCATGTTCCTCGCCTTTCAACTCGGCGCTTACTATCGCGACTTGCAGGATCCGAGGTTCGAGTCGGCGCTCGCCCTCGTCCACCAGCGTTTCTCGACCAACACCTTCCCCTCGTGGCGGCTCGCCCACCCCTATCGCCTGATCTGCCACAACGGCGAGATCAACACGGTCAGGGGCAACGTAAACTGGATGGCGGCACGCCAGGCGGGCGTCTCCTCCGAGCTCTACGGCGACGACATCACCAAGCTGTGGCCTATCTCCTACGAGGGCCAGTCCGACACGGCCTGCTTCGACAACGCGCTCGAGTTCCTGCTGCGCGGCGGCTACTCGCTGCCGCACGCAGCGATGATGATGATTCCTGAAGCCTGGGCCGGCAACCCGCTCATGGACGAGGAGCGGCGCGCTTTCTACGAGTACAGCGCCGCGCTCATGGAGCCGTGGGACGGACCGGCCGCGGTTGCCTTCACCGACGGCGTCCAGATCGGCGCCACCCTCGACCGCAACGGCCT
>CAYTXI010000062.1:0-14249 GCA_964441935.1 uncultured Bauldia sp. | reverse complement strand
GGCGTCTATTTGTCGATCATCACCCAGGCGATGACCTATGCGCTGTTGCTCGCCTTCTTCCGCAACAACCTAGGCTTCGGCGGCAACAACGGCCTCACCGACTTCAAGGACATCCTCGGCTTCAACATCCAGGCCGACGCCACGCGCGGCGCGCTCCTCGCCGCCTCGGCGCTGGCGCTCGCCGCCGCTTTCCTGATCTGCAGCGCCGTTGTCGCCTCCAAGTTCGGCCGGGTTCTGGTCGCCGTCCGCGACGCCGAAAGCCGCACCCGCTTCCTCGGCTACCGCGTCGAGAACTACAAGCTCGTCGTTTGGGTGCTGTCGGCGGCGCTGGCCGGCATCGCCGGCGCGCTTTACGTGCCGCAGGTCGGCATCATCAATCCGAGCGAATTCGCCCCGGCCAACTCCATCGAGATCGTCGTCTGGGTGGCGGTCGGCGGCCGTGGCACCCTCGTCGGGCCGATCGTCGGCGCGGTCCTCGTCAACTTCGCCAAGACCTGGTTCACAACCGGCGCCCTTGCCCCCTACTGGCTGTTCGTACTCGGCGGCCTGTTCGTCGCCGCGACCCTTTTCCTGCCCAGGGGCATTGTCGGCACGCTCGCCGGGCTGAGGCTCCGCGGACGCCACGCCATCCCGGCGGCGGCCGAGGCGCCGACGCCCAATCCGCAGGCCGCCGAGTAGACGCGATGACCGAGCTCGCCCACGACACCATCCTCTATCTCGACGGCGTTACCGTGTCCTTCGACGGGTTCAAGGCGCTGAACGCGCTGTCGCTGGTCATCGAGCCGGGCGAAATGCGCGCCATCATCGGCCCCAACGGCGCCGGCAAGACCACCATGATGGATGTGGTCACCGGCAAGACGCGGCCGGATGCCGGCGACGTCTATTTCGACGGTTCCGTCGATCTCACCCGCCTCGATGAGGTCGCCATCGCCGAGCTCGGCATTGGCCGCAAGTTCCAGAAGCCCACGGTGTTCGACAATCACACCGTGTGGAACAACCTCGACCTGGCGCTGGCTACCGGGCGCGGGCCCTTCCACGCCTTGTTCGGACCGGGCAACGGCGCCGAGGCGGCGCGCGTCGAGGAGATCCTTGAGGTCATCCATCTCTCCGACCGCCGCCACGTCCGCGCTGCCTATCTGAGCCATGGTCAGAAACAGTGGCTGGAGATCGGCATGCTGCTTGCCCAGGAACCGAAGCTCCTGTTGGTCGACGAGCCCGCCGCCGGAATGACCGACGCCGAAACGGAGGCCACCGCAGCGCTCCTCAGGCGCATCGCGCGCGAGAAGTCGGTGGTCGTCGTCGAGCACGACATGGCCTTCGTCCGCGCCCTCGACGTAAAGGTCACCGTCCTTCACGAAGGCGCGGTGATATCGGAAGGCTCGATCGACCACGTGTCGGAGGACCCCCGGGTGATCGAGGTGTATCTCGGACGATGACACCGATGCTGGTAGCCGCAAACGTTGACCTTCACTACGGCGCCGCCCAGGCGCTGCGGAACGTCTCGCTCACCGCCGAGGCCGGCAAGGTCACCGCGCTCATGGGCCGCAACGGCGTTGGCAAGACGTCGTTTCTGCGGGCCATCGTCGGCGAACACCCAATATCGGGCGGCTCAGTGACGTTTGAGGGCACCACCCTCGGCCGCATGGCCCCGCACGATCGCGCCCGCCTCGGCATCGGCTACGTTCCGCAGGGCCGCGAGATCTTTCCGCTGCTCACGGTCAAGGAGAACCTGGAGACCGGATACGCACCGCTGCCGCGCAAGCATCGCTCAATCCCCTCCGACGTCTTTGACCTGTTTCCGGCGCTTCGCGACATGTTGCGCCGGCGCGGCGGCGACCTGTCCGGCGGCCAGCAACAGCAGCTCGCGATTGCCCGCGCCATGGTCACTCGGCCGAAACTCCTCGTCCTCGACGAGCCCACCGAGGGCATCCAGCCCTCCATCATCAAGGACATCGGCCGCGCCATCGAATGGCTGCGCGCCAGAGGAGACATGGCGATCCTGCTGGTCGAGCAGTATTTCGACTTCGTCCACGAGCTCGCCGACACCTTCGCCGTCATGGACCGCGGCGAAATCGTCCATTCAGGCACCCGCGAGGACATGGACCCGGACCGGGTCCGCCGCCACCTGACCGTGTGAGGGTGGATCGCTACGCCATGCCCCTAGCCGACCAACGGGTCCGCGGGCCCCCGCCGCGGCAGTGGGTCGCGAGGCAAATCGTTGATGCAACCTTGCAGCTTGACTCACGCGCTACCCCTCACACATGATCTGTCTCAAACGACCAGGGAATCTCGACGCTATTTTGTTGGGGAACTCGCAGTCTGAAGGGCAGGTCCGCTCGCACTTGACGTGCGTCGGCGTTGCTCCTTCACTCGTCGTTCGATCAAAGGGAGGTATTGTTCCATGAGAATTCGCCACGCCTTTATCGCTGCCGCCGGCCTGGCTTTCATGGCTGGACCAGCCACGGCGCAGGATTTGGAGTACGCCATTGACGAGGATTCTCGCTTCAACTGGCAGAGCTATCACGACTTTGCCGACGCCTACGACTTGACTGGTGAGACCGTCAGCATCTTTGGGCCCTGGCTCACCGCCGACAAGGAAGGCTTTGAGAAGGTGCTCGCCTACTTCGCCGAGGCAACGGGCGCGACGGTCGAGCACGCTGGCTCTGACTCGTTTGAGCAGCAGATCATCATCGACACCGAGGCGGGAAGCCCGCCTAATATCGCAATCTTCCCGCAGCCCGGCCTCGCCGCCAACGTCGCCGCCAAGGGGCACCTCACGCCGCTGGGCGCAGAGACCGAGCAGTGGCTGATCGACAACTACGCCGCCGGTCAGTCGTGGGTTGATCTGTCGAGCTACCCCGGACCAGACGGCCAGGTGCAGTTGTTCGCCTATCCCTGGAAGGCCGATCTCAAGAGTCTGGTCTGGTACGTGCCGGACAACTTCGCGGAGGCCGGATACGAAATACCCAAGACAATGGAGGACCTGAAGGCGCTGACCGAACAGATCGTGGCCGACGGTGGAACGCCGTGGTGTATCGGTCTCGGCTCAGGTGCTGCCACCGGTTGGCCGGGCACCGACTGGGTTGAGGATCTCATGCTCCGCACCCAGCCGCCGGAGGTCTACGACCAGTGGGTTACTAACGAGATTCCGTTCAACGATCCGCGCGTTGTCGCCGCGATCGATGAATTCGGTTGGTTCGCCAAGAACGACGACTTTGTCGATGGCGGCGCCGCGGCGGTCGCGGCAACCGACTTCCGCGACAGCCCGAAGGGGCTCTTCACTTCGCCCCCGAAGTGCTACATGCACCGTCAGGCCTCGTTCATTCCGGCGTTCTTCCCCGAGGGGACGGAACTCGGAACCGATGCCACGTTCTTCTACTTCCCGCCCTTCGCCACCAAGGACCTCGGCAATCCGGTTCTCGGCGGCGGTACCTTGTTCGCCATCACGAATGACTCGCCTGGCGCTCGCGCATTTATCGAGTTCCTTAAGACGCCGATCGCGTCCGAAGTCGCCATGGCGGCATGGAACTTCTTCACGCCATTCAAGGCCGTCAACACGGATGTGTATCCGACCGACACGCTGAAGGGCGAGAACGAGATCATGCTCAACGCCACCACGTTCCGCTTTGATGGGTCGGACCTCATGCCAGGACCGGTGGGCGCCGGCTCCTTCTGGACGGGCATCGTCGACTATGTCGGCGGCAAGGACGCCGAGACTGTCACGGGCGAAATCCAGGCGTCGTGGGACGCCATCAAGTGACGCTGTAGCGTAGCGTACGAACCCGGGGTCCCGGCCGGTGGCCGGGACCTCTCAATGATAACAAAGGGCGCTAACCGGGTCTCGCGGCGGGGGCGCTAGGCAACGTTGGCACCCGTGGGGGAAACGAATGGGGCATTTGGCAGGCGCGGCGGTCACCGTCGTCATTGGTGTCGGTGCTGCGATCCTCTATTTCTATGCCGTCAACCTTGCCCTTGATCTGATCTGGCCGCCGCGTGGACCGGCCGCCACCGCCGCACGCAATCAGCAGATCGCCGCCGCCATCCGCCCGTGGCTGTTCCTCGGTCCGGCTCTGTTCTTTCTCGGCTTGTACCTGGTCTACCCGGTTTTCGATTCTGTGCGCCTCAGCTTTTTCGGCCGTTCCGGCGAAGAGTTCGTCGGGCTCGCCAACTACAAGTGGGCGATCAACGATACCCGGTTCCAGGAGTCGATTCGCAACAACGTTCTGTGGCTGGTCGTCGTCCCGGCCGCCAGCACGGCCTTCGGCCTCGTGATCGCCTTTCTCACGGACCGTATTTGGTGGGGCAACATCGCCAAGAGCATAATCTTCATGCCCATGGCCATATCCTTTGTCGGCGCCAGCGTGATCTGGAAGTTCGTCTACGACTACCGCGGTGAGGGGTCGACCCAAATCGGTGTGCTCAACGCCATCGTCGAGTTGTTCGGCGGCTCGCCGCTGCCGTGGATCACCATTTCGTTTTGGAACAACTTCCTGCTGATGGTGATCCTGATCTGGATTCAGACCGGCTTCGCCATGGTCATCCTCGCCGCCGCGCTGCGCGGCGTTCCCGAGGAAACCATCGAAGCCGCCATCATCGATGGCGCCAAAGGATGGCACATCTTCTTCTACATCATGGTACCGCAGATCTGGGCGACCATTGCTGTGGTGTGGACCACCATCACCATCGTGGTTCTCAAGGTGTTCGACATCGTCCTGGCCATGACCAACGGTGAGTGGGATACGCAAGTGCTTGCCAACTTGATGTACGACTGGATGTTCCGGGGTGGCGGCGATTTCGGCCGCGGTGCCACGATCGCGGTCGTCATCATGCTGGCGGTTGTGCCGATCATGGCTTGGAACATCCGGCGTCTCACCGCCGAGGCGAGGCAGCCCTGACATGGCCGCTGCTCGCCGCCGCAAGCGCCGTCGCTGGGGTCGGATTGCTCAGCACATTTCGGTGTTAGTCATCGTCGCGATATGGTTGGCCCCGACCGTCGGCATCCTTGTCTCGTCGTTCCGCGACAAGGATCAACTAGCCGTATCCGGCTGGTGGACGGCCTTGACCACCAGTGAACAGAATCTGATCGGCCGCGCGGCGCCGCCGTCCGATCAGGTGGAGGAAGCGGGCAAGTACGTCGTTTCCGGCAACGTCCTTGACGGCAGCGGCTATGTCACGGCCTTCGGCACGCGCATCCTGAACCCGACCCAATACGCCGCCGGCGAAACCGCCGAGCTGCCGGGCGGCGCCGGCACCCTCTCCATTGACAGCGATGGATCATACCGGCTGGTCTCCAACGACCCGTTCGAGGGGAGCAGCGGCCGGCGGATCTACTACACCGCTGCCCTGCCGCCGGCGTTCACGCTTGAGAACTATGAAAAGGTTCTGACCTCCGAGGGCATCGGCCAGTCGTTCATCAATTCGCTGACCGTGACCATCCCGTCGACGGTTATTCCGATCCTGATCGCCGCCTACGCCGCTTATGCCCTCGCCTGGATGAAGTTTCCCGGCCGCGCCCTGCTGCTGGCGGTCATTGTCGGGCTCCTGGTCGTGCCGCTACAGATGTCGCTGATCCCGCTTCTCAGGCTCTACAACGGCGTCGGCGCCTTCTTCGGCGTGCCGGCCAAGACCTACCTCGGCATTTGGCTGGCGCATACCGGCTTCGGACTGCCGCTCGCCATCTATTTGTTGCGCAACTACATCGCCGGCTTGCCAAACGAGATCATGGAGTCGGCCCGCGTCGACGGCGCCACCGACTTTGAGATATTCATCCGCATTGTCCTGCCCCTATCGGTACCGGCGTTGGCCTCGTTCGCGATCTTCCAGTTCCTATGGGTATGGAACGATCTGCTCGTCGCGATCGTCTTCCTGGGCAACAACGAGCAACAGCTCGTCCTAACCGGACGATTACGAGAACTCCTCGGTTCTCGCGGTGGCGATTGGGAGATTCTGACCGCATCCGCTTTCGTGTCGATCGTCATCCCGCTGGCCGTGTTCTTTGCCCTGCAGAGGTACCTGGTCCGCGGGCTGCTCGCGGGGTCGGTCAAGGGCGGCTGACCGCTGCCGGAGGAGGGGAGATCAAATGGCCGAGCTTCGCTTGAGGGACATTCACAAGTCCTTTGGCTCCGTTGAGGTCATCAAAGGCGTCGATCTCGAGATCAATGCCGGCGAGTTCGTTGTCTTCGTTGGACCGTCCGGCTGCGGCAAGTCCACGCTTCTGCGCCTTATTGCCGGCCTCGAGGACATCACGTCCGGTGACGTCGAGTTCGACGGAGAGGTGGTCAACGAGATACCGCCAGCGCTGCGTGGCATCGCCATGGTGTTCCAGTCCTATGCGCTTTACCCGCACATGACCGTGTACGGGAACATGGCCTTCGGTATGAAGCTCGCAAAGGCCCCGAAGGCGGAGATCGAGAAGGCCGTGCGCGGGGCCGCTGAAATCCTTCAGCTGACCGAGTACCTCGACCGCCTGCCCAAACAGCTGTCGGGCGGCCAGCGCCAGCGCGTCGCCATCGGCCGGGCCATCGTTCGCAATCCCCGGGTGTTCCTGTTCGACGAACCCCTCTCCAACCTCGACGCAGCGCTCCGCGTTTCCATGCGCATCGAGATCAACAAGCTCCACGAGCGCCTGTCGAACGTGACCATGATTTACGTCACCCACGATCAGGTTGAGGCGATGACCCTCGCCGACCGCATCGTCGTCCTGCACGCTGGCCTGGTCGAGCAGGTCGGCACGCCGATCGAGCTCTACGATCGACCGCAGAATTTGTTTGTTGCCCGCTTCATCGGTTCACCGGCAATGAATACGGTCCCTTGCAGCATCGACGCTGCCAACGGCGAGGCCAAGGTCACGCCGCAGAAGCACGCAACCACAAAGGTCGATGCGAGGATCCCGGCAAGCGCCGTCGGCATGAACGGCACCTTCGGCGTGCGCCCGGAGCACCTGAGCGTCACCACCGGCAACGACGCCATATTCCGCGGCAGCATCGATGTCGCCGAGCGTTTGGGCGAGCTGACCTTGCTCTACGTCGATTGCGGCTACGATGAGCCGATCATCGCCAAGCTCGAGGGCAACGTCCCGGTCAAGCGCCACGAACATGTGGGGCTGACCGCCCAGACCGACCTTATTCACGTGTTCGACGACAAGGGCATCGCCTTCGCGCACGGCAACGCCTGAACCGGGTCGCGGTAAGCCGGTTGATTCCTGCAAGGCGCATCCGGCGCTGGTGACTGGGCCATCGCGGCGCCATCGCCTGAGGCGATGCCTCGGCGGTGTGCGACCGAAACGCGACCTTGCCCCGGCCGGCCGACCCGCCGGAATGTTTTTTCGCCGCTGCTCCCCAGATTGGAATCGCCGGCTTCGTCGCCCGATGGCGGATTCTCTAAGTCTTTGGCAGAAGCTGGAGCCCCGCGCCCCGGCCAACCCGCGGGGCTCCCGCGCGGAGCGCACATGCCAAAGATCCGCAAGCTCTCCGTCTTTCCGGCGTTCCACAAGGTCGCCGGTCGCCGTGTGGTGGTTGTCGGCGGCGGCGAGCACGCAGCCGCCAAGATCCGTTTGCTGTCCGAGACTGAGGCCGAGATCGTCGTGTTCGCCCGGTCGCTCGATCGGCGGACCGGTGTCGATTTGATTGCCGCCCATGCCGAATGGCGGGCGAGGGAACCGGACGCGGCCGACATCGCTGGTGCGGCGCTGGTGTTCGCCGCCGCCGACTCTGAGGAGAGCGACCGCGAGGTCTGGAAGCTCGCCCGCGCCGCCGGCGTTCCGGTCAATGTCGTCGACCGTCCCGAGCTCTGCGATTTCTATACGCCGGCGATCGTCAATCGCGCACCGCTTGCTGTCGCCGTCGGCAGTGAAGGCATCGCGCCCGTCCTGTCGCGCCACGTGCGTGCGCGCATTGAGGCGCTGCTCGCCCCGGCTTTTGGCGATCTCGCCGCTCTCGCCGAGCGTTTGCGCGAGCGCGTGACGGCGTCTTTGCGCGCCTCCGGCGATCGCCGCCGCTTCTGGGCGCGCTTCTTTACCGGCCCTGTCGCCGAGAAAGTCTTTGCCGGCCGCCTGGACGAAGCCGCTGGCGAGGCGTTGCGCGCCCTTGAGGCCGGCGAAGCAGCTGCTGGCCACGTCTCTCTCGTCGGTGCGGGACCCGGTGCCGAGGACCTTCTGACGCTCCGCGCCCAGCGCGCCCTCCAGGAGGCCGACGTCATCGCCTACGACCGGCTCGTGCCCGCGGCGATCGTCGCCCAGGGCCGCCGCGACGCCCGCCGCGTCTGCGTCGGTAAGGCCAAAAGCGCCCACGCCGTGACGCAGGCCGAGATCAACGCGCTGATCGTCGAAGAGGCGAGGGCGGGCAACCGCGTCGTTCGCCTCAAGTCCGGCGACCCGCTGATCTATGGCCGCGCTGGCGAGGAGATGGCGGCGCTGCGGGCTGCGGGCATCTCCTTCGATGTTGTGCCCGGCATAACCTCAGCCTTCGCCGCCGCCGCCGAGACCGAGATTCCACTTACACTCCGCGACACGTCCTCGGCGCTCGTGTTCGTCACCGGCCATGACGCCGATGGCGACACACTCCCCGGCTGGGCGGGCCTGGCACTCTCCGGCGCGACCGTCGCCGTCTACATGGGCCGCACGGTCGCCGCCAAGGTCGCCGCGCGTCTGATCGAGGCGGGCCTCGGTGCCGCGACGCCCGTTGCCGTCGTCGAGAACGCCTCACGCGCGGACCGCCGCTCGTTTGCGGGTCGGTTGGACGAGCTCGGCCGCATCGCCGCCGACGGTGACTTTGCCGGTCCCGTCCTCATTCTCGTCGGCGACGTTGTCGCCGCCGGCAACATCGTCGGCCGCCCGGCCGCATTGGCTGAACTGGCGGCGGCGTAGGGAAGGGGAAATGTTCAAGGCCGCGCAGCAAGGTCCGGTCAAGGTGATCACCGCCAATGATCTCGGCAACGGGCTCGTGGTGTTTCTCGACGCTGGCGACGGCTGGACCCACGACATCGCTTCGGCGCGCGTGCTGGAGGACGGACCCGAACTCGAGGCCGCCATCGCCTACGGTCAGGCACAGCACGACTCGCGCGTCGTCATCGATCCCTACCCGATCGACGTCACGGTCGGCGAGCACGGCCCGGTTCCCATCCGCCTTCGGGAGAAGATCCGCGCCGATCGAGGACCCACCGTCGCCTATGGCGACGAAGAGCGCGCCAGGTTGACGGGAGCGCAACGTGTACCGGTATGACGAATTCGACCGGGAGTTCGTGAACGAGCGGGTCGCCCAGTTCCGCGGCCAGGTGGCGCGCCGCCTGTCGGGCGAGCTGACCGAGGAACAGTTCAAGCCCCTCCGCCTGATGAACGGCGTCTACCTCCAGCTCCACGCCTACATGCTGCGCGTCGCCATTCCCTACGGCACGCTCAGCCCGGCCCAGCTGCGCATGCTGGCCTTCATTGCCCGCACGTATGACCGCGGCTACGGCCACTTCACCACCCGCCAGAATCTTCAATTCCACTGGCCGGCGCTGAAGGACATCCCCGACATCCTCGAGCATCTCGCTGCGGTCGAGATGCACGCCATCCAGACCTCGGGCAACTGCATCCGCAACGTCACCGCCGACCACTACGCCGGCGCCGCCGCCGACGAGGTCGTCGACCCGCGCCCCTACGCCGAGATCCTCCGCCAGTGGTCCTCGCTCCACCCGGAGTTCATCTTCCTGCCGCGCAAGTTCAAGATCGCCGTGACCGGCGCGGCCCGCGACCGTGCCGCCACCCAGGTCCACGACATCGGCCTTCACGCCAAGCGCGACGCCGATGGCAACCTCGGCTTCGCCGTCTACGTTGGCGGCGGCCTCGGGCGCACGCCGATGATCGGCCACAGCATCAGGGACTTCCTGCCCGAGCAGGACTTGCTCTCCTACGTCGAGGCGATCCTGCGCGTCTACAATCTGTTCGGCCGCCGCGACAACAAGTACAAGGCGCGCATCAAGATCCTGGTGCACGAAACCGGCGCTGACGAGATCCGGCGCCAGGTCGAAGCGGACTGGGAGCGCATCCGCGACGGCGCCCTGGCGTTACCCGAGGACGAGATCCGCCGCATCCAGGACTATTTCGCGCAACCCCACCTGCCGGCACGTCCGGCCGGAAGCATCGTCCTCGACCGCGCCCGCGCCGCCGACCACGCGCTCGACAGCTGGGCGGCCCGGAACACCGTCCCCCATCGCGCGAGCGGCCACGTGCTGGCCACTGTCTCGCTGAAACCGATCGGCGGCACACCCGGCGACATGACCGCCGACCAGATGGAAGTGGTCGCCGACTTCGCCGAGCGCTTCAGCCACGGCGAGGCCCGTGTCAGCCACGAACAGAACCTGATCCTCCCGCACGTCGCCCTCGACGATCTGCCGGCGGTCCATGCCGCGCTCGCCGCCGCGGGTCTGGCGACGCCCAACGCCGGCCTCGTCACCGACATCATCGCCTGCCCCGGCCTTGATTATTGTGCGCTTGCCAATGCCCGCTCGATTCCGGTCGCCCAGCGCATCTCCGAGCGCTTCGCCGACCACGCGCGCCAGAAAGACGTCGGCGACCTCAAGATCAAGATCTCCGGCTGCATCAATGCCTGTGGCCACCATCACGTCGGCCACATCGGCATCCTCGGCGTCGAGAAGAAGGGCGAGGAGTTCTATCAGCTCACCCTCGGCGGCTCCGGCGACGAGACCGCCTCGCTCGGCGAGATCATCGGTCCCGGTTTTTCCTCCGAGGCCGTCGTCGACGCCGTCGAGACGGTGGTCGAGACTTATCTCAATGCTCGCCGAGGGCCGGAGGAGGACTTCCTCGCTGCCTACCGCCGCCTCGGCCAGGCCCCGTTCAAGGAGGCGCTCTATGGCGCCGCTTGACGCTCTGGCTCTCGCCGTCGATCCCGACACCGGCACAGGCACCGAAGCCGCGGCGCTCAACGCGCGCTACGGCGGTCTCGACGCCAAATCGCTGGTCGCGCTCTCCGTCAACGAGCTTTATCCCGGGCGGATCGCGCTCGTCTCGAGCTTCGGTTCCGAGTCCGCGGTTCTCCTCCACATATTGTCTGAGGTCGATCCATCAGTTGCCGTCATCTTCCTCGATACCGGCCGCCTGTTCGCCGAGACACTCCAGTACCGCACCAGGTTGACCGAGCGCCTCGGCCTCAGCGACGTCCGCAGCGTCACCCCGGATCCCCAGAAACTCGCCGCCAACGATCCATACCGCGCGTTGTGGATGTCCAATCCCGACCTTTGCTGCCATATCCGCAAGACCGAGCCGCTGCGACGCGCGCTGGAGGGCTTCGACGCCTGGTTTACCGGGCGCAAGCGTTTCCAGACCAATGTGCGGGCCGATCTCGCCCTGTTCGAGGCCGACGGCGCACGCATTAAGGTCAACCCGCTTGCCGCCTGGTCGGCGGAAGATATCGCGGCCTATGTGGCGCGACACGACCTGCCCGAGCATCCGCTGGTCGCCAAGGGCTACCCGTCGATCGGCTGCGTTCCCTGCACCACCCGCGTTCAGCCCGGCGAGGACGCTCGCGCCGGCCGCTGGCGCGGTCTCGATAAGACCGAATGCGGCATACATGGCGAGATCGACGGCAGCGGCATTTGATCCATGCCCGTCTGGAAGAATGGAGCCTTCGTAGACGATGACTGGCACATCATTCCCGACGATCTGCCGGTCGCCGACACCGGCAGCGTCATTGTTAGCCTCAAGCGCTGGCGCGCCGAGCGCGACGCGCTCGCCGCCCGCAACGCCCTGCTCGGCCTCCTGATCGAGTCGGGCGCCGACTGGAGCGACATCGTCGCCGACCTGCCGCGCTTCCCCGTCGTCGTTGTGACCATCCCCAAGTACGCCGACGGCCGCGCCTTCTCCATCGCCCGTCTGCTGCGTGAACGCGACGGCTACAAGGGCGAGGTTCGCGCAGTCGGCGCCTACATCATCGACCAGGTGCCCCTGATGATGCGGGTCGGCATCGACGCCTTTCAGACCGATGATCCCGTCCTGATTGCCGCGTTCGAGAGAGGCGAATGGCCGGAGGTGCCGCAATATCTCCAGCCGGCCCTCGACATCCCGACGGAAGTCCCCGCCGGAACCAGACCGTGGGCGCGCAAACGCGCCGACCGAGTCTGAGGCCGTGCTCGTTGGCAGCCACGTCGAGCGTTATCGACGCTCGCGCCGCGAGGTCGGCGGCATGGTAGAGCGCCCGCTCTGACCGCGCCCAGTGATGCACTCGGTCGCCCCGCCAATCCGGGAGTGGAGGGTCATGAGCGCGTTATCACGCCACCTCGTCGTGCCAGCTGCGGTCGGCGCGCTCGATCAGCGAGACCGCCTGGGGCGGCCCCCAGGTACCGGCCGGGTAGGGCTTCGGCGCCTCGTGCGAGCGCGCCCAGGCCTCCGCGATCGGGTCGATCCACGCCCACGCCGCCTCCACTTCGTCGCGGCGCATGAACAGCGTCTGGTTGCCGCGGATCACGTCGAGGATCAGCCGCTCGTAGGCGTCGGGTGTCCGCACGCCGAACGCCTCGGCGAAGCTCATGTCGAGCGGCACGTAGCGCAGCCGCATGCCGCCCGGTCCCGGGTCTTTGATCATCAGACAGAGCTTGACGCCTTCGTCGGGCTGCAGTCGGAGCACCAGCTGATTGGCCTCGATCGCGCCGGCGGCCTTGTCGAAGATCGAATGCGGGATGGCGCGGAAGTTTATGATGATTTCCGACGCACGGATCGGCAGCCGCTTGCCCGTCCTTAGGTAGAACGGCACGCCCGCCCACCTCCAATTGCGGATCGTGGCCCGGAGCGCGATGAACGTCTCCGTCATGCTTCGCGGGTTGTCGACCTCGTCGGTGTAGGCCGGCACCGCGCCGTTGCCGACGTTCCCCCCGCGATACTGGCCGCGCACGATCGACTGGGCGGCGTTGGTATCGTCGATCGGCGCTAGGCTAGTCAGAACCTTGATCTTCTCGTCGCGGACGCAATCGGCGTCCATGTGCGCCGGCGGCTCCATCGCCACCAGGCACAGGAGCTGGAGCATGTGGTTCTGCACCATGTCGCGCAGCGCCCCGGCGTGGTCGTAGTAGGCGCCGCGTCCCTCCACGCCGATGCTCTCCGCCACCGTGATCTGCACGTGGTCGATGTGGGTCGCGTTCCACAACGGCTCGAACAGCGCGTTGGCGAAGCGCAGAGCCATCAGGTTCTGGACGGTCTCCTTCCCGAGGTAGTGGTCGATCCGGTAGATCTGGCGCTCGTCGAAGACGCGCCCGACCGCATCGTTGACCTCCATCGCCGACTTGAGATCGTGGCCGATCGGCTTCTCGATCACCACGCGGCTGTTCGGCGTCGTCAGCCCCTTGGCGCCGAGCTTGCCGCAGATCGTGCCGAATAGCTCCGGCGCCACCGCTAGGTAGAACGCGCGGATGCGGTCCCTGCCGGGCTCCAGCAAATTGCGGAGGTCGTCCCAGCCGGCATCGGCGCTGGCATCGACCGGCACGAAGTGCAGGCGGTGGAGGAAGGTCTCGACGACCGCCGGGTCGTGGTCCGTCTTTGCGACGTGCTCGTCGAGCGCTTTGCGGGTCGCCGCCCGGTAGTCCCCGTCGCTCATGCCGCGGCGGGACACGCCAATGACTCGCGCCACGGTCGGGATCTGGCCGTCGAGATGGCGAAGGTAGAGCGCCGGCAACAGCTTACGGTAGGCGAGGTCGCCGGCGCCGCCGAAGACGACCAGGTCGAACGGCTCGACGGCGATAATGCGAGCGGTCATGGCGGTCAGATGCTCCTGGTGCTGCTCGCGCGGGGGCGAGGAGGGGCGGCCACCGAAACGCGATGGCGGCGGTCTACACCGACAGGCGGGTGTTTCGCAAAGGATTCACACATCCCGCCCGCCGGGTGCCCAGCGGCAACGGATCAGCCCCCCTGGCGCTCCCGGTGGTCGCCGTGGATGGCCATATCCCCGCGGCCGGTCTAGAAGCGCGGCCATGATCGAAATTGCCACGACACGGCCCGCCCGGCTTGAACATTGGGGAGCGGAATTCCGCGCCACGCTCGCGCTCGCCTGGCCGCTCGTCCTCATCAATGTCGCGCAGATGGCGCTTGGCGTCACCGATGTCGTGTTCATGGGCTGGCTCGGGCCGCAGGCGCTCGCCGCCGGCGCGCTCGCCACCAATCTTCAGTTTGCCTTCCTCATCTTCGCCGTCGGCCTGGTCACCGCCACTTCGCCGCTCATCGCCATCGAGCTCGGTCGCAAGCGCCACTCCGTGCGCGACGTGCG
>CAYTXI010000061.1:0-14378 GCA_964441935.1 uncultured Bauldia sp. | reverse complement strand
CCGCAGGCGAAGGCGCGGTGGGTGGGGGTCTACCCCCGCCCTGCCACGAACCGCGCGACGTCGGCAAGCACCGTGGCGCGGGCGCCGAAGGGTTCCAGGATCGCCACCGCCTCCGCGACCTTCTCGGCGAGCAACGCGCGCGCGCCGTCGATGCCGCGGAGTTTGACGACCGTCGCCTTGCCGCGTTTGGCATCCTTGGCGGTCGCCTTGCCGGCGGTGGCGGCATGCGCGGTGGCGTCGATCAGGTCGTCGGCGAGCTGGAACGCCGCGCCGAGCGCAGCGCCGTAGCGGGCGAGCCGGGCGCGGTCGCCGTCGCCCGCGCGGCCGAGGATCGCGCCCGCCTCCGCCGCGTAACGAAAGAGCGCGCCGGTCTTCATCGCCTGCATGTCCGTCACCGCCGCTTGGTCGAGGTCGGCGCCCTCGGCGGCGAGGTCGATCATCTGCCCCCCGGCCATGCCCCCGGCGCCCGCGGCTTCGGCGAGCCCGGCGGCAAGCTTCGCGCGCACATTCGCATCGTCGTCGGTGGCTGGGTCGGCAAGGATGGCGAAGGCAAGCGTCAGCAGCGCGTCGCCGGCGAGGATCGCGGTCGCCTCGTCGAAGGCCCTGTGCACCGTCGGCCGCCCGCGACGCATGTCGTCGTCGTCCATCGCCGGCAGGTCGTCGTGGACCAGCGAGTAACAGTGCACGCATTCGAGCGCGGCCGCGGCGCGCACGACCCCGTCGCCCTCGCGCCCGAACAGCCGGGCGGACTCGATCAGCACGAACGGGCGCAGGCGTTTGCCTGGACCGAGCGCCGCGTAGGCCATTGCCGAGGCGAGCCGGTCGGTCCGGCCGGGGGGGCCGGGGGTCAGCGCTCGGGGCGGCGCGGGGAAATCGCCGGTACGGCGCCGGGGCAAAAGCCGGTGCAGCGCGTCGCCTATCGCCCGCTGCGTCTGCTTCAGCCGCTCGTCGATGTCGCCGCCCATCGCCCCCGCATGGGCCGAAACCCAACGGTGGTCAAGGCTTTCGCCGGTTGCTATTGGGGCGCGTGAAGAAATCGTTAACCATGCGGCGAATCTGGCGGATTCTCTGGGTTTCCGCGCTGATTCTGGTCGCGATCCCGGTGATTCTCGTGCCGGTCTACCGGCTCGTGCCGCCGGTCTCGACGCTGATGATCTGGGACCGCCTCACCCTACAACCCGTTGAAAGGACATGGGTTTCTCTAGACGACGTGGCGCAGTCGTTGGTCGCCTCGGTGATCATGTCGGAGGACGGCAAGTTCTGCTCGCACTGGGGCGTCGACTGGGCGGAACTCGGCACCGTGCTCGAAGACTCCGACGGGCCGTCGCGCGGCGCATCGACGATTTCGATGCAGGCGGTTAAGAATGTATTCCTGTGGCAGGCCCGGTCGTATCTGAGGAAGGCGTTGGAGATACCGATCGCTATTTATGCTGACCTTGTGTGGGGCAAGCGGCGGGAGATGGAAATCTATCTCAACATTGCGGAGTGGGGGCCCGGCATCTTCGGGGTCGAGGCCGCCGCGCGGCATCATTTCAACAAATCCGCCAAAACGCTGACGGCGCGCCAGGCGGCCCTCCTCGCCGTCACCCTCCCCAATCCCATCGTGCGCGACCCCGCCCGCCCCTCGAATCTGATGCAGCGGCTCGCGCGCACGGTCGCCGCACGCGCCCGCGCGTCCGGCGCCTACATCGATTGCCTCTATCCGTGAGGGTGGCTATAAGGCGCGGCAACGAATTCGGGGGAATACGAGACGATGGCCGTTCCCAAGCGCAAGACGTCGCGGATGAAGCGCGGTTTCCGCCGCTCCGCCGACGCGTTGAAACCGCCGACATACGTGGAAGACAAGGATTCGGGGGAGCTTCGCCGGCCACACCACATCGATCTCAAGTCGGGCATGTACCGCGGGCGGCAGGTGCTGGAGCCGAAGAGCGAAACCTAAGCGCACCGGCGATCAACTGGGTGCGAACCTGGCTCGACTGGCGTGAAACAGCAGAACGCCGATGTCTGTCGGTCTTCCTCTTTCGAGGCAGGCCCGGTCCGGGCGTTATGCTTCGTTAATGTTTGCCCAACGACAATGCCAAATCGGCCATCCGCGTTCGGATGGACCGCGGGATCATGTCGTTGAAGAGCACCGACAAACCGGCAGTCGAGCTGGGGGCGGTCGCGCCACGGCCGCGGCCGAGTGAGGACACCGGGGCGCTGAACACGCGCGACATCCTCACCGGGGTGGAGGAGGTCGCATACGTGTGGGAGATCGCCCGCGACCGGCTGCGCTGGGATGCCAACGTCGAGGACGTACTCGCGATCAAGCCAACAGAGGCGATTGCGACTGGCCATGGCTTTGCCGCTCTGCTCGATCCGGCAAACGTCGCCAGCCGACACGACGCCGTGCTCAACAGCAAGATAGAGGACACCGGATCCGGTGTCCTCTATGAGGTCCAGTATGCGCTGCTGCCGGATGGACGGCGCGGCGGTCGGCGGCTTGTGGTCGAGGACGTTGGGCGCTGGTACGCTGGCGAAGACGGGCGGCCGGAGCGGGCGTGCGGTGTGCTGCGGATCATCAACGAACGCTACGAGCGCGAGCAGCGGCTAGCGTTCCTTTCGCGTTACGACGAGCTTACCGGCTACCTCAATCGCTCCTACCTGTTGTCGACGCTCGGCGAGGCCCTGGTCAGCGCCAAGCGTCAGCGCACGCCGACCGCGTTCATGATCGTTACGGTCGACAATTTCCGCGCCATCAACGATGCGTACGGCTTCGAAGTCGCCGACCGGATGTTCGCGACCGTCGCGCGCCGCATCAAGTCGACTCTGAGGGATGGTGACACCATCGGCCGGTTCTCCAGCAACAAGCTCGGCGTGATCGTGCAGAACTGCAACCAACGCGACATGTACACGGCGGCGGAGCGACTTCACGCGGCCGTGCGTGCCGACGTCATCGTCACAGAGGCCGGCTCGGTGGCGGTGACCGTGTCGATTGGCGGCGTCGGCCTGCCGCGCTATGGGCGCTCCGTCAGCGAGGCGGTAGCGCGGGTGCAGGAGGCGTTGCATCTGGCTCGCCTCAGGGGACACGGGCGGTTCGTCGCTTATTACCCGTCGACTGAACGGGCCGATCGGCGCCGGGGAAACGCCGAGTTGTCGAGCGATCTGGTCGCGGCTTTCAACCAGCGCCGCTTCGTGCTCGGATTCCAGCCCGTCGTCGATGCCCACACCCGACAGACGGCTTTCCGCGAAGCGCTGCTCAGGATGCGGCGGCCGAAATACCCGGTCAGCGAGGCCGGTGATTTTGTAGCGCTGGCGGAGCGGCTGGGTCTTATCCGCCTCATCGACAGCCGAGCCCTCGAGCTGGTGTTCGATGCCCTCGCCGACACGGCGGACGCCCGCTTGGCGTTCAACATCTCGGCGGAGACGATCAGCGACAGTGAGTGGATGGGTCACCTTTCGGCGCGGATCGCGGAGCGGGAGCACCTTGGAAAGCGCCTGATCGTCGAGATCACGGAGAGCGCGCTCATGCGCAATCTCGATGAGGCGACGCGCTTCGTTTCATTGCTGCACGACCTCGGCTGCCAAGTGGCGCTGGATGATTTCGGCGCCGGCTTCTCATCGTTCCGCGGTCTGCGCGACCTCGGGGTCGATCTGATCAAGATCGACGGCGGCTTCGTCGAGAAGATGGCGAGCAGCCGCGACGACCGGGTGTTCGTGCAGACCCTGATCAACCTCGCCCGCAACCTCGGCATCAAATCGGTAGCGGAACGGGTCCAGGACGAGAGCACCGCCGGCATCCTTGCCGACTGGGGCGTCGACTACCTTCAGGGCAATTTCACGGGCGCGGTGACGCTTGACTGGCCGGCAGGCGCCGACGCCGGTGATATGCCGGCCAAACGGCTGGCGTAGCGGCTGGATCGAGTCAGGGCTTGCTCGACAACTTGTCGAGCCGCTTCTTCATATCGTCGAGTTGACGGCGAAGCGCGTCGATGTCGCCCTCGCTTTTTTCGGCCGCCGCCGAATCATTGCCGCCGGGGGAAGACGGCGGGTTGTTGCCGCTGCCGAACGGTAGGAACATGCGCATCGCTTGCTCGAACATCTCGGTGTTGCGGCGCACTTGATCGTTGATCGCGTCGAGGGCGCCGGGCCCAAAGGCGGCGGGCCCAAAGGCGCTGGTCATCTGGGCGCGGAGCTTCTCCTGCTCGCGCACGAGGGAGTCGATCGAGAAATCGAGGTAGGTCGGGATGAGGTTCTGCATGGAGTCGCCGTAGAACCTGATGAGCTGGCGAAGGAAGGTGATCGGCAGCAGGTAGTGGCCCTTGTTCTCCTGTTCGAACATGATCTGGGTCAGCACCGAGCGGGTGATGTCGTCGCCAGACTTGGCGTCGACGACCACGAAATCCTCGCCGCCCTTGACCATCTCCGCCAGGTCCTCGAGGGTCACATAGGTCGAGGTGCCGGTGTTGTAGAGCCGACGATTGGCGTACTTCTTGATCGTGGTGGGCTCTTTATCTGCCATTTCCGCAGTGCGGGAACCCGCGTCCCGCCTCGTTTCCCGCCAGCCGCGACGGCCGGCATCCTGCGACGCACCCAACGATAGGGACTTTTTCTCAGCGTCGCCAACATTTTGTGCGCTGCCTGCGGATCCTGCGGCAGCGCAGCGATTGACAGGCAAAGCCGTGGCGTTTGTAGTCCTTCTTATCGCAGCCAGGTTGGCGAGGACGCGCTTGCCATGGCGGTACGAACAAGGAGGCTTCCCCAAATGGCATCAAGCGACGTCGTCATCACTGGTGCCGCGCGCACACCGGTGGGTTCGTTCAACGGCGCCTTTGCGACCGTGCCGGCGCACGAGCTTGGCCGGGTTGCCATCGTCGAGGCGCTGAAGAGGGGCAAGGTTGGGCCAGAGGAAGTGGACGAGGTCATCCTCGGACAAATCCTGTCGGCCGGCCAGGGGCAGAACCCCGCACGCCAAGCGTCGATCAACGCCGGGCTGCCCAAGGAGACGACCGCCTGGGGCATCAATCAATTGTGCGGTTCGGGCCTGCGCTCGGTGGCGCTCGGGATGCAGCAGATAGTCACCGGCGACGCCGACATCATCGTCGCCGGCGGCCAAGAATCGATGTCGATGGCGCCGCACTGCGCGCACCTGCGCGGCGGGGTCAAGATGGGCGACTTCCAGATGGTCGACACCATGATCAAGGACGGCCTGTGGGACATCTTCAACGGCTACCACATGGGCGTCACCGCCGAGAACGTCGCGCGCGAGTTCCAGATCACCCGGGATCAACAGGACGAATTGGCCGTCAAATCGCAGAACAAGGCGGAGGCGGCGCAGAAAGCTGGCCGGTTCAAGGACGAGATCGTTCCGTTCATGGTCAAGACCCGCAAGGGCGATGTCGTCGTTGACCAGGACGAGCACATACGGCCAGGGACAACAATGGAGGGGGTCGCCAAGCTCAGGCCGGCGTTCCAGAAGGACGGCACCGTGACCGCCGGCAATGCGTCGGGCATCAATGACGGTGCCGGTGCGCTGGTGCTGATGCGGGCGGAGGAAGCGGAGAAACGGGGAGCTGCGCCGCTCGCCCGCATCGTTTCCTGGGCGACGGCCGGCGTCGATCCAGCCATCATGGGAACCGGGCCGATTCCGGCGTCGCGCAAGGCACTTAAGAAGGCCGGCTGGTCGATCGACGACGTCGAACTGGTCGAGGCGAACGAGGCGTTCGCGGCGCAGGCGTGCGCGGTCAACAAGGACATGGGCTGGAACCCGGAGATCGTCAACGTCAACGGTGGGGCGATCGCCCTTGGCCATCCGATCGGGGCGTCGGGCGCGCGCGTGCTCATCACGCTGCTTTTCGAAATGCAGAAGCGGAACGCACGGAAAGGGCTGGCGACGCTATGCATCGGCGGCGGCATGGGCATCGCCATGTGCGTGGAGCGCTAGGCCGGCGTCCGTAGGCGCGCCCGCCATCCCGCCACGACGAGCCTCTGCCTATGGGGTGGCGTATGCTCGTTGACCGTGGCGGCAACACAACAAGACGAGGACCAGGGGAGGAGTCATCATGGCGAAGGTCGCTATCGTCACGGGAGGGACGCGCGGCATCGGCGCTGCAGTCGCTAGACGGCTGAAGGCGACCGGCTACGTCGTTGCCGCCACCTATCACGGCAACGACAAGGCTGCCGCGGACTTCAAGGCGGAAACGGGAATCGCCGTCCACAAGTGGAACGTCGCTGACGTCGAGGCCAGCGCCGCCGGCGTCGCTGAGGTCGAGGCCGACCATGGTCCGATCGACGTGCTCGTCAACAACGCCGGCATCAACCACGATGCCATGTTTCACAAGATGACATGGGACCAGTGGTCGAAGGTGATCCGCACCAATCTCGATTCAATGTTCGCCATGACCCGGCCGGTCATCGAGGGCATGCGCGAGCGCGGCCGCGGCCGCATCGTCAACATGTCCTCGATCAACGGCCAGAAGGGTCAGGTCGGTCAGGCAAACTACGCGGCTTCGAAGGCGGGTATTATCGGTTTTACCAAGGCGCTCGCTCAGGAGAGTGCGAGGAAGGGAATCACCGTCAACGCCGTCTGTCCGGGCTACATCGACACCGACATGGTGGTCGGCGTTCCCGAGAAGGTGATGGAGGGCATCATTGCCCAGATTCCGGTTGGTCGCCTGGGCACGGCGGAGGAGGTCGCCTCGGTGGTGAACTACCTCGTGTCCGACGAAGCGGCGTTCATCACCGGCGCCGTGATCTCGGCGAACGGCGGTCAGTATCTCGCCAACGGCTGAGGGCGTATCCCGCTATTCGCCCGGAGGGTCCCGGCGCTCGCGATTGTAGCTGGCGATGATCCGCTGGATCTCGTCGCCGATGTCTTCTTCTTCTTTTTCCTGCGCAGTAGGCTTGGATCTGGCCTCCGATCTCGGCTTGGGCTTGGGCTTGGCCTCTGGCGGTGGCTGAGCCGGTCGCATCTTCGCCGGCGTAGGGGCCTCTCGCCCGGTCCTGTCGGCGCTGCTCTCGACCAGAACGTCGACAGCTTCGGCAATTGCCGCCAGGATGGAGTTCTCGATTGGGTCTCCCGCCGCGGCGCCGGCACCTTTTGAGGGGCCGCCGGCGGGTGGGGCCTTCCGCGGCGGCGGTTCGGCCGGCGTCGCCGCTCGCGATGGGGGCTTTGTCCGCATCGCGGCCGCGACCCGTGCCGCGATCCCGGACCTTGTGTCGTCTCGTGAGGGCGTGCCGGGCGGGGGTTGCGCCGGCTTGGTCCGCATCGCGGCTGCAACCCGCGCCGCGATCCCGGACCTCACGTCGTCTCGGGAGGGCTCGCCAGGCCTTTGCGCCGGCTTAGTGGCAGGCGCGCGGACGGATGGTCTGGTGGCCTGCGAGGCGGCCCTGTCGCGGGCTGCCGGCCTTGCCGAATCGGGCGGTGCGGCCGGCCCGCGGGCCGGCGGGGTCGCGGAAGCCGCCACCGGTTCTTCGATTGCGGGGGGTTTCGAGGCGGTGGCCGCAGGTTTGGGCGGCTCGGCGGGTGGTTTGGCCCGAAGCGCGACCGGCGGCGGCGCGCCGGTCGTCACGCGGTCGACGAGCCAGGCCCTAAGCAGCTGCTGCTGATGGTCGTCCAGGGTGAGGTCGGCGTTGTCAACCAGATAGCTGGCCTGGGCGAGAAACGCCTCGGCGAGGTCGCGAGGGGTGTCGTTCGTCGAGAAGACGTGGCCCCTGAGCGCCAGTCCTTTGACGACGAAGACAACCTGGCGGCGGGTGACGCTGCGGCCGCTCTCGATCAGGCGATTGGCGACGTTCTTGGCCGTGGTCTGGAAGTGATAGCCGTTGGTGGCGATCTCTTCGGTCAGGTAGCCGAACAATTCGGCGAAGGTTTTCGGCGAGAACAGCGGAATGTTGGTGGCGGCGTGGATCTTGCGCGCAAACGCCTCGATCTCGTTGCGCTCGGGCGATACGGTGGACGCCTCGGCGGTGTCGCGAGCGAGAAGGAATTCCGCGAACGCCGCACTATCAAGCACGGCATCGGCGAGCGCACGGTGGGCCGGCGTCGTCGTCGCGTCCGCGTAGATCGCCGTCTTGCGTCCGTTCTGCCTGAGGCGGGTGAGGAGCGGCGCGACACCCGGCTCGGCCGACAGAACGATGAACTCGTCGTAGGCGTCGGCCAAGCACTCCATCGCGTCGACCGTGATGTTCATGTCGGCGGTGTGAACGCCGCCGGTTCCCGGCGGGCACGGGACGATTTCGAAGCCGGCGGCGGCGAAGCGGTCGCGGTCCTCGCCGAGGGCCGTGGGATCGGCGTAGCAACGCTTCATGCCGATGTCGCGCTCGCGGCCGCCGGAGCGGATCAACGCGCCGGACGCGATCGCGGACACCCAGGCGGAGGCATGGGTCGCCAAGCGGCCAGCGGCCACCTTGCCGGAGCCGCTCAGGCCGCGGTGCAGGCTGTCGTAGTCGACCAGCAACACGCTCTTGATCGGCTCAGCCATGTTCCTCCCTTCGGGCGCGGCGCCCGGGCCTGGCAGTTTTCCCACGTTCAGAGCAGTTTCCTGCCCCCCCCGGCGTGGGGGGCGGGCCCGTGTCTATCCCCCCCGCCCCCCCCCCCGGCGTGGGCGGCGGTCCATTGTCTATCCGCCAGTCCGCCGCCCGCAAGTCCCTCAGTTCATTTTTGGTTGAGAGGCCCCGGCTTCCGCGGTGTTTGAAGGGCGGCCGGAGGGTCAGAACGCGTCCTTGCGGCTGCGCAGCTCGGCGAAGACTTGGGCGGGCGAGGCGTGCATCAGCCCAATGTGCGACCGAATGCCCGGCTCGCTTTCCCGCAAAAAGGGGTTGGTCCGCTTCTCCAGCCCAATGGTCGTCGGCAAGGTCGGCTTGCCGGCCGCGCGCAGGCGCTTAACCTGCTCGGCGCGTGCAACGAGATCAGGATTGTCGGGCTCGACGCTCAGGGCGAAGCGCGCGTTCGCCTCGGTGTACTCATGACCGCAGTAGACGACGGTCTGATCGGGGAGCGCGCGCAGCTTGTCGAGCGAGGCCCACATCATCTCCGGCGTGCCCTCGAACACCCGGCCGCAACCCATCGCGAACATCGTATCGGCGACGAAGGCGACAGCGGCGGAAGGGATCCAATAGGAGACGTGGCCGAGCGTGTGGCCGGGGGTGTCGATGACGTGCACCTCGAAGCCGCCGAACGCGAACCTGTCGCCGCCCTTCACCGTGTCGTCGATGCCGGGGATCTTGTCGGCCTCCTCGGCCGGGCCGACGATGGTGCAGCCGTACGCGTCCTTCAATGGCAGGTTGGCCTCGACGTGGTCTTGGTGGTGGTGAGTCGTGAAGATCCGGTCGAGCTGCCAGCCTTTTTCGGCGAGCTTTGTACGAATCGCCTTCTCCTCGGGCGCGTCGATGGAGGCGGTGAGCCCAGCGTCTGGATCGTGAATGAGGACGCAGTAGTTGTCAGTGCGGCAAAGGAACTGTTCGATGACCAGGGCCATGGCGCGCCTCGCGTTGTCGATCGCGTACCCTGCCTAGCATCCGCCGTCGCTTCGTGCCATCCGCATGAGGTACGATGGGGTCATGTACCTCGACGTGGTTGACCTCAGAGCCTTCTACGGCGACCGCCTCGGCCGCATCGCGCGGCGACTAATCGGCGCGGCGCTCAGGGTGCGCTGGCCAACGGCGGCGGGCGAGCGGGTGCTGGGCATCGGCTACGCGACGCCGTATTTGCGCGAGCTCGGCCGCAGCGCCGAGCGCGTCATCGCGTTCATGCCGGCGGCCCAGGGGGTGGTTAACTGGCCGCCGGAAGGGCCGAACGTGGCAACGCTGGTCGACGACGAGGCGCTGCCGCTGCCCGACGCATCGATCGACCGGGTGCTGGTGGTGCATGCGCTGGAAATGACCGCCCGTGCACCGGAGTTGCTGCGCGAGATCTGGCGGGTGCTGGCGCCGGGCGGGCGCATCATCGTGGTGGTGCCGAACCGGGCCGGCATCTGGGCGCGGTCGGAAACGACACCGTTCGGTTATGGCCGCCCCTTCGGGCGCGGTCAGCTCACCACGCTGTTGCGCGAAGCGCTGTTCTCGCCGCTGGGGTGGACCGAGGCGCTGGCGGCGCCGCCGTTCAGACGGCAGCCGTGGCTCGGCAGCGGCGTTACCTGGGAGCGCCTCGGGCGGATCATGTGGCCGGCGTTCGCCGGCGTCATCATTGTCGAGGCGACCAAGCAGCTTTACCAAGGCATCCCGGCGCGCGAGGCTTCACGCCGGCTGAAGCCGGCACTCAGCCCGGCGCTGATACCGCCCGGGGCGTAAGAAGCGACAACCTCATCTCACCGCCTGAGCAGAAACACGGCCTGCTGGCCGAACAGGTTCCAGAACCACAGGGGTGCGTTGAAGGCGATGCGCTTGCCTTCGCGATTCAGGACAACGTGGGTCTCGATGGTGGCGTCGACCTCGCGGCACAGCGTCACGAAATCGCGGATCGTGCAGAAGTGGATGTTCGGGGTGTCGTACCAGGAATAAGGCAGGTTGCGGGTGACTGGCATGCGGCCGGTGAAGCCGAGGAGCGTGCGCACCCGCCAGTGGCCGAAATTGGGAAAAGAGACGATGGCTTTGTGGCCGATCCTAAGCATCTGTTCGATGACGTGGCGCGGCCGGTGTGTCGCCTGGAGGGTCTGCGACAGGATGACGAAATCGAAGCCGTCGTCGGGATAGTCGACGAGGTCGGTATCGGCGTTGCCTTGGACGACCGATAGGCCGCGGGCCACGCACACGTTGACGCCCTTTTGGCTGAGTTCGATGCCGCGGCCGTCGACATCGCGGGTCGCCTCGAGAAGCTTGAGCAACTGACCGTCGCCGCAGCCGATGTCGAGCACGCGGGTCCGCGGCGTCACCAGCTCGGAGATGACGATGAGGTCGACGCGGGCGGCGGCGTTGGTGAAGTCGGTCTCAGGCGCGTTCATCGGGCGAGCCCCCGCGCCTCGCCGGCGGCCGACAGGAAGCCGCGGATGGTGGCGAACAGCTCCGGCTCATCGAGCAGAAAGGCATCGTGGCCGCGGTCGGTGTCGATCTCGACGAAGGAGACCGAGGCCCCCGCGGCGTTGAGGGCGCGGACCACCGCCTTGTTCTCGATGGTCGGGAACAGCCAGTCCGACGTGAACGAAACGAAACAGAAGCGCGTCTTCGCGCCAAGAAAGGCGTTGGCTAGGCGCCCGCCGTGGTCGATGGCAAGGTCGAAATAGTCCATCGCCCGGGTCATGTAGAGGTACGAGTTGGCGTCGAAGCGCTCGACGAACGTAACCCCCTGGTGCCGGAGATACGATTCGATCTGGAAGTCGGCGTCAAACCCGAAGGTGGGCTTCTCGCGGTCCTGGAGGTTGCGGCCAAACTTGCGGTGCAATGCCTCGTCGGAGAGGTACGTGACGTGGGCGGCCATGCGTGCCACGGCCAGGCCCTTGCGCGGGCTGACGCCCGCCTCAATGTAGCGGCCGCCGCGCCAATCCGGATCGGCCATGACGGCCTGGCGGCCGACTTCGTGGAAGGCGATGTTCTGCGAGGAATGGCGGGCGCCAGTGGCAATCGGCAGCGCCGAGAACACGCGGTCGGGAAAGCTCGCCGCCCATTGCAAAACCTGCATGCCGCCGAGCGAGCCGCCGGCGACGGAGAACAGCGTCTCGATGCCGAGGTGATCGAGCAGCATCGCCTGCGCGCGGACCATGTCACGCACGGTGATCACCGGCAGGTCGAGCCCGTATGGGTGGCCGGTTGCCGGATTTGTTGAGGCCGGGCCGGTGGTGCCCATGCAGCCGCCGACGACGTTCTGGCAGATGACGAAGTAACGGTCGGTGTCGATGGGCTTGCCCGGTCCGACCATCAGGTTCCACCAACCGGGCTTGCCGGTGACCGGGTGGATGTTGGCAACGTGCTGGTCGCCGCTCAGCGCGTGACAGATGAGGACGGCGTTGGCTCGATCGCGGTCGAGCTCGCCGTAGGTCTGGTAGGCGATCTGCAGTGCGTCGAGGCGGCTGCCGGAATCGAGATCGAGCGGCTTGTCGCGGCCGAAACGAACGACCAAGCTCGACGGGTCGTCGACCTCGGTGAGGGGGGAGCGGCCGGCGACGCGCGCCTCTGTGGTGTCGGGGAGGTCGGACGCCGCCATGGTTCCAGTCGTTTCGCAGAAGGGGGGAGAAGTGGCGGTCTTGCTAGGATTTGGCCCCGCAACTGTCAATGTTTTCTTTGATTTCGGCCGGTTGCTTGCCTATGAATTGCGCCGATCCGCCGCCTGCGAGGGCGGTGTGAGTCACTGAGAGCAATGACCGGAACACCATGCGCAATGCCGGCGAGAGCGATGCGCGGACCCTCGGCGAGCTCCGCGACCGGATCGACGCGATCGACGCGGCGATGCACCGCCTGTTGATCGAGCGCGGAACGGTCATCGCCTCGCTGATCAAAACCAAGGGCACCAGCCGACCCGGGGCGGCGTTCCGGCCGGGACGCGAGGCCGAGATGATGCGCTGCCTGGTCGCCCGCCACGAAGGCGCGCTGCCGCTGACGACCGTCGAACACATCTGGCGCGAGATCATCACGACGTTTACCCGCATGCAGGCGCCATTCGACGTTGCGGTCGATACGTCGGTGGAGCCGGAGCGGATGCGCGACCTTGCCCGCTTCACCTTCGGATTTTCCGTCGAACTGAGGCCTTGTGGCGACGCCAACGCCGTCGTTGCGCGCGTCAAGGGGGCGGGCGACCTCGGCCTCGTCGCGCGCAAGGCCGCGGGCGCGTGGTGGCGCGGGCTCGTCGGTGAAGAGGCGCCGCGCATCATGGCGCTGTTGCCGTTCATCGGGGCGACAGGAAGGCCGGCCGATCTGCCGGCCTTCGTCATTTCGCCGCCGCTTGCCGACATTACTCCGGCGGACGTGACCGCCTACGCGGTGACCATCGACGGACCCTTTAAACGCATCGAAGGAGGCGAGATCCTGGCAAGCGCCGCGGACGGCGGCGTGACCGAGCTCCTAGTGGCAGCGCCGTTCGACCAGGAAGCGCTCGGCGGCCGGTTTCGCGATGCGGGCGTTACGCCAACGGCGATCGCCATGGTCGGCGGTTTTGCCCGCGGCATCGCCGTCGACGGTGGCGAGACGGTGCTCTACCAGGCGACGAAGGCGACGGGAGGCGGGCGATGAGCCGGGCACCCGAGCGCCCGATGCCGCGCGCCGGCGTCCTCGACATCGCGCCGTACGTGCCGGGCCGGACGGAGGCGACCGGCGGGACCAAGCTTCACAAACTGGCGTCGAACGAGACGCCGCTCGGCCCCAGCCCGGCGGCGGTCGCGGCGTACCAGAAGGCCGGCGAGCGGTTGCACCTCTATCCAGACGGCGCGGCGACGGCGCTCCGCAAGGCGATCTGCGGCGCCTACGGGCTCGACCCGGAGCGGATCGTGTGCGGCGTCGGCTCGGACGAAATTCTCCACCTCATCGCCCAGGCCTACCTCGGGCCCGGCGACGAGGCGATCCACAGCCAATACGGCTTCCTGGTCTATCCGATCGCCACGCGGGCGGCGGGCGGCACGCCGGTGGTCGCGCCGGAGCGCGATTTCACGGCGGACGTTGACGCGATCCTCGAACGGGTGGGCGAGCGGACGCGGATCGTGTTTCTCGCCAACCCCAACAACCCGACCGGGACGTACGTGCCGTTCAAGGAGGTGCGGCGGCTGCACGCGGCGCTGCCGGGCCGCGTGCTGCTCATCCTCGACGCGGCCTATGCCGAGTACGTCAGGCGCAACGACTACGAAAGCGGCATCGAACTCGCCGCGACCGCCGACAACGTCGTCATGACGCGCACGTTCTCCAAGATCCACGGGCTGGCCGGCCTGCGTATCGGCTGGGGTTACGGGCCGGCGCACGTCATCGACGCGCTCAACCGGATCCGCGGGCCGTTCAACATGTCGGCGCCGGCGATCGCGGCGGGCGCGGCGGCGCTCGGCGACCGCGCCCACATGGACAAGGCGATCGCGCACAACGACCGCTGGGTGCCGGAGGTGACGCGGCGGATCGGCGAACTGGGGCTGACTGTGACGCCGAGCATCGCCAACTTCGTGCTCATCCATTTCCCGGACGCGGCGGGTCGGCGCGCGGCGGACGCCGATGCATTCTTGCTCAAGCGCGGTGTCGTCTTGAGGCGGCTCGAGCCGTACGGGCTGCCCAACGCGCTCCGTATGACCATCGGGTCGGCGGAGGCGAACGAGGCGACGATCGCGGGGCTCGCGGAGTTGATCGAGGGCGACCGGGGATGAGCAAGGGTTGCGGCGTCGCCTTTGCTCCCCCTCTCCCCTGGTGGGAGAGGGCTTTGAGCCTTATGAGCGATAGCGAATTAGGCGAAAAGGGTGAGGGGGCTGAGACCTCTCCGGAGAGGGCGGAGGGGCCGC
>CAYTXI010000060.1:8388-14667 GCA_964441935.1 uncultured Bauldia sp. | reverse complement strand
GAGCACCGAGCGAAGATACAGGCCGGGGTAAGCGAAATCGCCGCGGCGGGCGCTCGGGAAGCGCCCAATTAAAGTCCCCGGAAACGGGGACAGGCAGGCGTAACTCGAGCGTCCGCCACCCCCTTGTCGCGCCGAAGCCGTGAGGCAAAGGCGGATGAGGGACCACAGAACGGAGGGGACAAAGCCACACCCCGGAGCGCACCCGCTCGCGGGAACGAGGACGTTTGTGTTGATGAACGTTGAGCACACGACACCAACACCGGGGAGGGACAAATCCGCACGCATGGAACGAGAGACGAACCGTGCCGAAGCCCTCCATCACTAAGCGCCGGCCCCCGCGCCCGGACACCACCCGCGCCGAAGCCGACATCGTGCTGATGCGCCAGATCGTCGGCTTCTTCGCAACGTGGCGGAGCTGCCACGCCTCCTGCCGCCGGGCGAAGCGCTGCACGAGCCCCACCGTCGCGTGCTTCGATCGCAACAGCGGCCGCTTCCAGGCAACGTTCGAGGCGCTCGCCGACTGGCCGCGCCTCGACGGCCCGCGCGACCCCGACGAGCTCGACCGCCCCGCCTACGACACCTACGACTGATCCGGTACCGCCGGCGGTGCCGGCCGGGAGGGCCGTGTTACAACGCGGCCCATGCCGCAAAGAAGCGCCGGCCTCCTCCTCTACCGCACGCGCGCCGGCGCGACGGAGGTGCTGCTCGTCCACCCCGGCGGGCCGTTCTGGGCGAAGAAGGACGCGGGCGCCTGGTCGATCCCCAAGGGGCTGATCGACGGCCAAGAGGATCCGCTCGCCGCCGCGCGCCGCGAATTCGCCGAGGAGACCGGGCAGACGGTCTCCAGCGATGCCCTCCCCCTCGGCGACTTCCGCCAGCCCGGCGGCAAGGTCGTCGTCGCCTTCGCCGTCGCCGGCGATTTCGACGTCGCGGCGCTCCGCTCCAACACCTTCGCCATGGAGTGGCCGCCGAAATCCGGCCGCACGGCCGAGTTCCCCGAGGTCGATCGCGCGGCGTGGTTCGGTCTCGCCGAAGCCGCCGAGCGGATTCACAAGGGCCAGCGGCCGATCCTCGACGCGCTCCGCGACCGCCTGTCGCCGGGCGGCGGCTAAGGCGCGCGGACGCCGCGCATGGCAAGCCTCTCCCGATCCACCGGCGTCCGCACGTTGGCGGCGCTGCTGCTCGTCGCCGGCGTCGTTGCCTCCGTCGTCTTCGGCTTCCGCACCTACGGCACGTTCCTCACCCTGAGGACGGCCTATCAGGTTGGCGTGCCGGCGGTGAGCACGGTGCGCGCGTGGATGACGCTCGACTATGTCGCGGGCGCGTACGGCGTGTCGCTGCCGGCGCTCGAAGGCCGCCTCGGCGTCGCGCCCGGCACCGCGCCGGATACTCCGCTCCGCGACATCGCCGATGAGCGCGGCGTCACCCGCATCGATCTCGTGCGCGAGGTGCAACGGGCCATCGCCGACCTCGGCGGCGCGCCGGCCGACGCGACCGTGGCGCCGGAATCGAACAGCGGCCTTGCCGATACCTTCCTCTCCGCCCTTCTCGCCTACAGCTACCCGGCCCTCGGCCTCGTCCTCCTGCTCGGCGCCATCGGCGCGCCGGTGCCGACCGGCCTCGCCACCGTGCTCGCCGGGTCGCTGGCCTCCGGCGGGTCGATGGAGTGGCCGATCGCGGTCGCCGTCGCCGTCATCGCCTCGGTCCTCGGCGACATCGGCGGCTACGGCATCGGCCGGCTCGCCGGCGAACGCTTCATCGCCCGGCACGGCCATCTCCTCGGCTACTCGGGCCACCGCAAGGAGCGGGTGGAGTGGCTGTTTCAGCGCTGGGGCGGGGCGACGGTGCTGATGACGCGCACGCTCGTCTCGCATCTCTCCTCGCTGGCGAGCCTGCTCGCCGGGATCAGCCGCTACGGGTTCACGCCCTTCCTCGCCTACGCGGCGGCCGGCCGGGTGCTGTGGACGGCCGCCTACTTCGGCCTCGGCTATTTCATCGGCAACGATCTCGACGCCGCCAGCGGCTTCCTCGCCAACCTCACCGGCCTCTTGTTGTCGGCGCTGATGGCGGTCGCGTCAGGCGCCTACCTCGCCCGCGGCGGACTTCGTCGCCGACCCCGGCGTCAGGCCGGGTCCAGCCAATAGGTCTGGTACTCATTGCTCCGCCAGCGGTACTTCAATCGCTTGTAGCGGACGATCTCGCCGTCCTTGAGCGCGGCGAGGCGCGCGGGTTTGAAGTCGAGCCCGACGAACGTGACGGCAACGAGATCGCGGCGGCGGGCGGCGACCCACGGCAGGCGGCTGCGCGCCTCTTCCAGGAAAAGGAAGGGGAGCATGTACTCCTCGGCGAACTTCACCACCAGCCGCTTCGGAAACACGCGCACGTGACCGCGCGCGATGTAGCTGATGAACCGCTCGTCGGACGACAGGTACCTCGGGTATGGCGATTTCAGTTCGGAGGCCAGCCGATTGAACGCGTCGAAGACGAAATGGAAACGGCCGGGATGGAAGGCAAGAACCGAGGAGTTGCCGAAGTAGTACTTGTGGATGCCGATTGCGGGCAGATACTTCTGGATCCGCCAGAACTGCACGTAGTGGTTCGGGAGCATGTAGAGCCCCGGCTTCCGCTGGAGCTGCTCGCCGATCCGCGCGACATCGCCGCGCAGGACCGTGTCGAGATCGAGGTAGACGGTCGGCAGGTCCGGCTCGAGGACGCCGGGCGCGAAGACCGAGAGTTTCAGCCGGCACCCGCGCCTGAGTGTCTCGAAAGGCAGGGCGAAACGAGGGAACGGCCTGACGTCGATGTCGTCGTCGAAGTCCTGGTTCGGATTCTCGGCGATGCAGACAAACCGAAACGGAGCCGTGGTGCCGCGTTTGGCGGCGCGAAAGAGGCGGTTGACCGCCTTGGCACCGTACTTGGTGCCCCACATCACACAGACGAGCTGGATCACGTCACGCGCCCCGCGTCGACCCTTGGTGCTGCCCGGCCCCGGCCGTCCGATTCGCACATCGACGTAACGCACGGCGTCAACACGGGCAACTCGGGCCACTCCACGGCACGCGGCTCGTGGCGTATCCGTTGGGCGGCTCGCGGGCTACGAGGCGCAGACGCGCCGGAAGTCGGCGGCTCGGCGGACGCGCTACGCCGGCTTGTCGGCCGAAGCCGGCGTCAGGCCGTTCCAACGCTGGCCGGTTGATACGATGCAGGTGAGGCCCTTCTGCGTCGTCACCAGGATGGTCCAGCTGCCGGTACCCGATACGTAAACCTCCGTGAGGTTGCCGCTGCTGGATATGCCCAGCGATTCACGGATCTCCTTGTAGCGCTCGGTGAGCGCCTTCACGATGACGTCGTGTGTGCCGCAAACCACTGGGGCGGCTGTTGCTTGGGCGACCAGGCCGGCGAGCGCGGCCGTGGCCACCAAGGTCTGGATGAGTTTCCGCATCGCAATCGCTCCGTCGGGACGCACTGGGCGGAGCGACCGCTGGATCAGGGGCGCGGCCGGGCCTCCTCAGGCGCCATGGTGTCTTCGGCGGTGTCCGCCATGGCCTTTCCCTCCCCAATTCCGCACGCGATAGAAAACGCTACCCGGTGAATCCTGGCACGCCGTTCGTGAACCAATTGTTAACCACGCGCCCCCCGGCGTCCGGCTCATTCGCCGATCAGATGCAGCACGACCTCGCGCCGGTGCGGCCTGCGGCGATGCTCAAACAGGTAGAGGCCCTGCCAAGTGCCGAGCGACATCGCGCCCCCCTCGACAGGAATGGAGAGCTGGGTGTGGGTCAAGGCCGTGCGGATATGCGAGGGCATATCGTCCGGCCCCTCGACGCTGTGGACGTATCGGCCGCGCTCTTCCGGCGCGATCTCCTCGAAATACGCCTCAAGATCGGTGCGTACAGCCGGGTCGGCGTTCTCCTGGATCAACAGCGAGGCCGAGGTGTGCCGGCAAAAGACGGTGAGGACGCCGGTGGCAATCCCCTGGCGGCCTAGCCAGCCGGCTACCTCCCGGGTGATTTCGGTCAGCCCCTTGCCCCGGGTCTCGACCGACATGTGGTGAGTCGCCTGCTTCATCTTCCTCTGCCCGGCCGGCCCCGCCCGCCGGCCGCGTACCCCAAAGAATCACTGGCGAGCGTCTGTGTTTGAAGACTTCTGCTGCAACGCAGCAATTGTGTCAATTTCATGTTGCTGTGCATCAAGTGCAGGCCCGGTATGCGTTATCTTCTCTGCACAGCCGGGCGGGTGACGCCTAGATTCCGGTTGTCCAAGGACGGACTCACCGCCGCTCTGGAAGATGTGAAAGGCGCACCAAATGACCAACAGGCTGCTCACCACCTACCGCACTTGGCGGAAGTACCGGGAGACCTATAACGAGTTGATGCGGCTGACAAATCGCGATCTTGCCGACCTCGGCATCAGCAGGGCGGACATCCCGGAGATCGCCCGCCAGTCAGCGATTCGCTGAGAATTCCCGCCCGGGTCCTTCCTCCCACCCGGGCGAGGTGCGGGAGCCGGCAGGGCCACGGCGCCCGGCCTGCTCCCAACACGAAAAACGTCCGCCGATCTCCTCCCCGGCGGGCGTTTTTCCATTGTTGAAGGCCTCGCGGCCGCACACTAGGGTCGCCCGATGCACTCAGTTCACGTCATCGGCGGCGGGCTCGCCGGCTCCGAAGCCGCATGGCAGATCGCGGAACGGGGCGTTGCCGTCGTCCTCCACGAAATGCGCCCGGTCCACGGCACGGAGGCCCACCGGACCGATCGACTGGCAGAGCTCGTCTGCTCCAACTCCTTCCGTTCAGACGATCGCGAAACCAGCGCCGTCGGGCTCCTCCATGAGGAGCTGCGCCGGGCTGGCTCGCTCATCATGCGGATCGCCGACTGCAACCAAGTGCCGGCTGGCGGCGCGCTTGCCGTCGACCGTGACGGCTTCGCTGGCGCGGTGACCGAGGCCCTCGGCGCCCACCCGCTGGTCGCCATCGAACGCGGTGAGGTTGACGGCCTGCCGCCAAGAGCCTGGGATAGCGTCATCGTCGCCACCGGTCCCCTCACCTCGCCGGCGCTGGCCGAGGCGATCCGCACCATCACCGGCGAGGCGGCTCTGGCGTTCTTCGACGCCATTGCGCCCATCGTCCACTTCGATTCGATCGACATGGACATCGCCTGGTTGCAGTCGCGCTACGACAAGACCGGTCCCGGCGGCAGCGGCGCCGACTACATCAACTGCCCGCTCGACAGGCCGCAATATGACGCCTTCGTCGACGCGCTCATCGCCGGCGAGCCGCACAAACCGCACGACTGGGAGACCGTCCCCTACTTCGACGGCTGCCTGCCAATCGAGGTGATGGCGGCACGGGGGCGCGAGACGTTGCGACACGGGCCGATGAAGCCGGTCGGGCTGACCAATCGCCACAGGCCTGGGGACAAGCCCTACGCGGTGGTCCAGCTCCGCCAAGACAACACGCTTGGCACGCTCTACAACATGGTCGGCTTTCAGACGCGGTTGCGGTACGCCGTCCAGGCCGACATCTTCCGCATGATCCCGGGACTGGGGGGTGCGCGCTTCGCGCGCCTGGGCGGCGTCCACCGTAATACGTTCCTGAATTCGCCGAAGTTGCTCGACGGCACGCTCAGGCTGAAAGCGGAGCCGCGCCTGCGCTTCGCCGGACAGATCACCGGTTGCGAGGGTTACGTTGAATCGGCGGCGATAGGTCTGCTTGCCGGGCGTTTCGCAGCGGCCGAGCGCCTCGGCGAGGCCGTTGTGCCACCGCCGGCGACCACAGCGTTTGGCGCGCTCCTCAACCACATCACTGGCGGCCACCTGTCGGCGGACGAAGCCGGCCGGCAATCGTTCCAGCCGATGAACGTCAACTTCGGCCTCTTTCCGCCGGTTTTGGTAACCGTGAAGGCCGGCGGTAAACGGACTCGCGCGGACCGCGGCGGTGGCAAGAAGCGCGCGATCGCGGCACGGGCGCTGACCGATCTCGGAGCATGGCTCTCCGTGATCGTGAACGAGGCCGCCGAGTGACAGGAAGGCCGGGTGTGGCGGCAGCGTCTGCCTAAGCCTCAGCGTCGTGCCGCCAGCCACATGATCCACAGCCGGCGCCACGGCGCCAGCACGGGGCGCGGCGAGAACGGGTCGTAGCTTGGCCCGTCCATCAGGTCGAGATCGGGTCCCACCAAGGCGAGCGGCAGGAAGCCTGGCCGAACGACTGGGTCGAGGTCGGCGGCGGCGCGTTCGGCGGCGGCCACGTGGCCCCGCGCAATCGACCTGAGCTCGGCGAGCAA
>CAYTXI010000060.1:0-8288 GCA_964441935.1 uncultured Bauldia sp. | reverse complement strand
GGAGGCCGTCTCCCCGGCGTAGCCTTCCAGGTCGCTCAGGCTCGGCATCGGGTCGTCGTAGAGATCGAAGGTCCGCGCGTCGATGAGCATCTCGAACGCGGCGCGCGGCATCGCATACTGGCTGATCGTGTCGACCAACGCCGCGGCCACTGGGTGGCCAGCGCCCCCGGCCGCCAGCGCGTCGCGCCACCATTGCAGGCGGATCTCGCCCAGACCGGGCTCGCTGACCACGTCGCGCACGCGGGCGATTTCAGCGCCGAAGGCGTGCAGCGCGAACAGGTGTTTGCGCAGACGCGGCGCCGCGAACAGGTCGGCAACGTAGCGGTCGCGGTCGTGCCGACGAAGCGCAGCGGCGCAATAGTCGTAGTGATCCATTAGCGAAGATATGGCGCGCGACCTACTCGACGGCGACGAGCGCCGCGGCAACGGCCCGTTCTTCCGCAAGAAGCACATTGAACGTGCGGACCGCGGCGCCGGTGGACATCGCTTCGACGACGATCTTCTCGGCGCGACAGCGCTGGCGGAGCGCTTTGGGGAGCGGGACGATGTCGAGGCCGGTGCCGATCAGCAGGACCTCGAAATCCGCCGCCTCGGCGAACACCGGCTCGAGGCTGGTCTCGTCGAGCGCGCCCGGTGCCGGCAGCGACCAGCCGTGAATGCCGCTCGGTAGGCACAGGAGACTGCCGCGGTGGGACATGCCGGCAAACCGGAACCCGCCGTTGCCATATGCGTCGATCGGCGCCCGTCTCGGATAGTGGGCGGCGCGCATGACGGTGCCGGCAGGCACCACCGCTCAGGCCCTCCCCGTCGCCTCGGCGGCTTCGCTGTCCCCGGCGGTCTGCCCCGTGCGCAGCCGGAAATAGACCAGCACCGGTGCGGCGATGTAGATCGACGAGTACGTGCCGATGGCGACGCCGAAGATCATCGCGGCGACGAAGGAGCGGATCACCTCGCCACCGAAAATGAACAGCGCCAGCAGAACCAAGACGGTGGTCAGCGACGTCTGCGTGGTGCGTGACAACGTCTCGTTGACCGAACGGTCGAGCAATTCGATCAACGGCATCTTCTTGTACTTGCGCAGATTCTCGCGGATGCGGTCGTAAACGACGACGGTGTCGTTGAGCGAATAACCGACGATGGTGAGGATCGCGGCAATGCTCGACAGGTTGAAATCGAGCCGGGCGACCACGAAGAAGCCCAGGGTCATCAACACGTCATGGCCGGTGGCGATGATGGCGCCGACGGCGAACTGCCATTCGAATCGGAACCACACGTAGATCAGGATCGCGACGATCGTCACCAGAAGCGCGATGGTGCCGTTGTAGGCGAGTTCGCCCGACACGCGGGGTCCCACGGTTTCCACCCGGCGGTACTCGACGGTGTCACCGAAGGCGTCGCGGACGCGCGCCAGCGCCGCCTGCTGCGCGGCATCCGGGTCTTCGCCGGCCTGCTGTTGAATCCTGATCAGGACGCTGGTGCCGGCGACCGGGTCGGAGACCTCGGTCACCTGCACGTCGCCGAGATTGAGTTGGCCGAGCGTTGCGCGGATCGCGCCGAGGTCGTAGTTCGCCGCCACCGGCTTGACCTCGAGGAGCGAGCCGCCGCGGAAGTCGATGCCGTATTGCGGCCCGATGGTGAAGAACAGGACGACCGACAGCACCGACAACAGGATCGACGCCGGGAAGTTGAACCGGCGGAGCCACATGAAGCGGATCTTGGTGTCGTCCGGTATGAGGCGAAGTTTGCGCATCGGCGTGAGCTCCGGCGGCCTCAGACTGGGACCGTTTTCGGCCGGCGCTCGGCGACCCAGAGCGCAATGACCATGCGGGTGAAGGTGAAGGCGGTGAACAGCGTGGTGAGGATGCCGATCATGTACGTGACGGCAAAGCCGCGGATCGGGCCAGAACCAAGAAAGAACAGGACCACGGCCGCGATCAACGTCGTCACGTTGGCGTCGACGATGGTGCCAAGCGCGCGGGTGAAACCGGTGTCGATGGCGGCGATGGCCGTGCGGCCCTGTCGGAATTCCTCGCGGATGCGCTCATAGATGAGCACGTTGGAATCGACCGCCATGCCGACCGTCAGCACGATGCCAGCGATGCCGGGCAGGGTCAGCGTGAAGCCGAACAACGTCAACACGGCGACAATCATGATGACGTTGACGATCACCGCGACGTTGGCGATCACGCCGAAGAAACCATAGACCGCAAGCATGAACGCGATGATGGCGACGGTGCCGATCATCGCGGCGATCCGGCCTGCTTCGATCGAATCGGCGCCGAGGCCGGGGCCGACCGAGCGTTCCTCGACGATGGTCAGTTTCGCCGGGAGCGAACCGGCCCTCAGCAGGATGGCAAGATCGTTGGCACTTTCGACGGTGAAGCTGCCGCTGATCTGGCCGGAGCCGCCAGGGATCGGCTCGCGGATCACCGGCGCCGAAATCACTTCCTCGTCGAGGACGATGGCGAACAGCCGGCCGACATTGTTCGCGGTGACTTCGGCGAACTTGCGAGCGCCGCCTGTGGTCAGCCGGAAGTCGACCACCGGCTCGTTGGTCTGACCGTCGAAACCAGCCTGCGCGTCGACCAGATCCTCACCCGTCATCAGTGGAACATCCTCGACGACGTGAATGAGCTCGGGATCGTCCGCGTCGACGAGTCGGAGGGTTCCGGGCTCAGGCGCGGTGCGCTCCGCCTCACTCGCGCTGATCTGGCTGACAACCATGTGGAAGGTCAATTGGGCGGTCTGACCGACCAAGGCCTTCAGCCGTTCCGGGTCGCCGAGGCCGGGCGCCTCTACCAGGATGCGGTCCTCGCCCTGCCGCTGAATGCTCGGCTCGGTGGTGCCGAGCTCGTTGATGCGCCGGTTGATCACCTCGATCGACTGGGCAACGATACCGCTGACGCGCTCCGTCAGCCCGGCTTCCGAGTACGAAAGCCGCGCCAGACCGTTGTCATCGACGCTTAGATCGAATTCGTAGATCGAGCCCGAGGCCAGGATGCCGGCATCAAGCGGATTGCGCAGGTCATCCAGGCGCTGGCGGGCGTCGTCGACCCGGTCGAGGTCTCGGATGCGAAGCTGGACCCCCTGGCCCTGAATGCCGAGGCCGGTGTAGCCGATGCGCGGGCTCTCCAGCATCGCGGTGCGCACGTCGCTGACCAGCGTCCGCAAACGCTTGTGGACGTAGTCGGTGCGGTCCACCTCGTACAGCAGGTAAGCGCCTCCCTGCAGGTCGAGGCCGAGCACAACTTGGTTCCTCGGCAGCCAGGCGGGCCACGACGCCACGGTCTGCCCGGAGAAGACGTTCGGAACCGCCACGATGACCGCCGCGACCACGACGAGCAGGATCAGTGTCACCTTCCAGCGGGCGATCTGAAGCATGAGTGCCGAGCCAAACGCGGGCGCGACGGCGGGCCGCGCTAGCCGCTCTCCTTAACCGGCTCGCCCTTGGCGCGAACCTCCGCGATCATGCCGCGGGCAATCCGTACCCGCACGCCCTCGGCGAGCTCGACCTGAAGCTCGTGCTCGTCGACCTTGGCGACCTTGCCGATGAGGCCGCCGTTGGTGACCACGGTGTCGCCGCGGCGCAGGTTGGCGACCATCTCGCGGTGCATGCGGGCTTTCTGTTGCTGGGGACGCAGAAGCAGGAAATACATGATCGCGAAGATCAGAATGATCGGCAGGAATTGGATGAGGAATCCGGTACCGCCGCCAGCTCCGCCGGACTGCGCGTAGGCCTCTGTGATGAACATCCAGCACGGCTCCCTGAGTCAAAGCAGATCGGTCCGGCGCGAAATGGCGCGGACTATAGCCGGGCCGGCAACCATTGCAAAACAAATAGGGCGCAGGCGCCCACGCTTGGCGCGACACGGCGGCACATGGTACCCCTGCCGCCCGATTTCGGCGATCTCGCAGCGAAGGGGCGGCGCGGTGTCGGACAAGGATTTCAAGGCGATAGCGGAGCGTCTCGACCGGCTCGTGCGGTTAGTCGAGCGAGCGGTGCCGCCGGCGCCGCCCCCGCCAGACTTCGCTGCCGCCGACGCTTTCGTCTGGCACCCGGCAACCCGGTCGCTGCAACCGGTCGACAAGGTCAACCGGGTCGAACTGGCGCTGCTCAAGGGCATCGACCGGCTGCGCGACATCCTGGTCGAGAATACCTTGCGCTTCGCGCGCGGGTTGCCGGCCAACAACGCGCTGCTGTGGGGCGCACGCGGCATGGGCAAGAGCTCGTTGATCAAGGCGGTTCACGCAGCCGTCGCCGACGAGGGTGGTCGGCCGTTGAAGCTCATCGAGATCCACCGCGAGGATGTCGAGACGCTGCCCGAGCTGATGGCTATGGTGCGCGACGCCACCGATCGCTTCATCCTGTTCTGCGACGACCTTTCCTTCGACGGCGACGATACTTCCTACAAGTCGCTCAAGGCGGCGCTTGAGGGCGGCATCGAGGGACGACCCGACAACGTAATTTTCTACGCCACCTCCAACCGCCGCCACCTGTTGCCGCGCGACATGGCCGAGAACGAGCGCTCCACCGCGATCAATCCACACGAGGCGGTGGAAGAAAAGGTGTCGCTGTCCGACCGCTTCGGCCTGTGGCTCGGGTTCCACCGATGCAGCCAGGACGCGTACCTGGACATGGTGCGGGGGTACGTGGCGCGCCATCGCCTGACGATCGCCGAGGATCGGCTGACGGCTGAAGCGCTGGAGTGGTCGACGACCCGAGGCGATCGCTCCGGCCGGGTTGCCTGGCAGTTCGTTCAGGATCTGGCGGGACGACTTGGGGTCGTCCTTACGGATTGAAGCCGCCCCGCCAGACTTGGCCCGGACCTGATCCGGAGCCTGACCCCGGACGTGAGCCGGGGCCTGTTGATCAGAATCCGTCTGCAGAGGTCAGGACCTGATCAAAGCTTGGGCGGCACGTGGCCCACGTGCCGCCATGGGGTTTGGATGACCCGAGCGAGGGCCGTCAGCCGGTGAGGTGGTCGAGCGGGTTGACCGGCTTGGCGCCCTGGCGCAGCTCGAAGTGGACCTGCGGCGAAGTGACCGATCCAGTCATGCCGGCGTGACCGATGGTCTGCCCGCGACGGATCGAGTCGCCGCGACGGACCACGAGGTCGTTGTTGTGGGCATAGGCGGACACCCAGCCGTCGGCGTGGCGGATAAGCACTAGGTTGCCATAGCCCTCCAGCTCGTTGCCGGCGTAGATCACGGTGCCGGCCTCGACCGCCTTGACCGAGGTGCCTTCCGGAACGGCGAGATTGATGCCGTCGTTGCGCTCGCCATTCGGCTTGGTGCCGAAGGCGGAGATGATGCGACCGCGGACCGGCCAGCGGAACGAGGTGCCATCGGCCGACGGCGGATCGATGGTGTCGTCGATCGCCATCCTGACGGCGACGGGTGTCGACGCGGTCGTTTCGACCGGGATCGAGGGCGCGGGCACAATCCTCGGAGGAGCGGCGGCCACCGTCTGGGCCGGGGAGGCCAACCTGATATTCGGCGAAAGAGCGGCAACCGGCGTTGGCATCGTCTGCGCCGTCGGCGCATAGGCCATTGCCTGTCCGGCGTCTGCGTCAGCTGGCAGCCGCAGAGTCTGGCCGATGCGGATCTCGTCGGGCGAGGCGAGCCCGTTGACCGCGACGAGCGCGTCGACGGTCGTGCCCAGCCTGCGGCTGATGCTGTAGAGGGTGTCGCCGGACTGGACGACGTATCCGGTGGCGCCGGCCTGGATCATCGGCCGAGCCGGCTCCATTGCCGCAACGGGCGCCGGCCGGCCGTACGCCGTGGCCGGCTGATATTCGTAGGCGTCCGGGGCGACCGCCACCCGGTGGGGGATGACGAGGACGCGGCCGGGTCTGACTTGGGCGGCACTGGTCAGCTGATTGGCGCTCAGGATCTGCGCCTGGGGAACGCCGAACTTCATCGCGATCGTGTCGAGGGTCTCGGCGCGTCCAACCGTGATCACCGCGCCGCCGACCGCCGACCAGGCGTAGGGACCGTCGGTGGTGGGGTCGGGACTGCCGAGCCGGGTCGGCGGGCCGTAAGAACCGGCGACCGCTGTCGGCGGTGGCGGCAGCTCGGAGCGGGTGACGGCGGCGCGACCGGTCGAGATCGGCGCCGGGATTGGCTGATCGCTTGCCGATCCGATGATTTCGCGCTGGTTCGCGGTGGAGCCGGTGAAAAGCCTGTCGCCGAAACGGGAGGAATTGCTGCAGGCGGCTGCGGCGCCGGCCATGAGGATGACGGCCGTGACTCTTAACGCCGTGTGCGGCCGGAACGCAGATACGGGATTACGCATTGCTCAACTCGCGCCAAACTCGGGACTGCCGCCAGTAAACGCGGGTAACGTTGACAAACGCTTAAGCGGGGGGCGGGCCGGCGGGCCCTGCCCTAGAGGCGCTCGGCCCTGCCGGGGATGAGGGGCACGAAGCGCACGTCGGCAAGCGGCGTCTCGGTGAACCCGTCGTCGGTCCGTTCGATCCTCATCAGCTTCTGGACGCCGTCGGCCGGCCCGACCGGCATGACGATCGTCCCGCCGATGCGCACCTGGTCGCGGAGCGCCGGCGGCACCTCCGCCGCGGAGGCGGTGACGATAATTCGGTCGAACGGCGCCTGAGCCGGCCAGCCCTCGATGCCGTCGCCGACGAGGGTTGTGACGTTTGCCAGCCTCAGCGTGTTGAAGCGCGACTCGGCTGCGGCGAGGAGCGTGCGGAAGCGGTCGATGGTGTAAACGCGGCGCGCCAGCTGGGCGAGCACCGCGGTCTGGTAGCCGGTGCCGGTGCCGACCTCGAGGATCCGGTCGCGCTCGCCGACATCGAGCGCCGCGGTCATGATGCCGACGATCGTGGGCGCGGATATCGTCTGGCCGCAGTCGATCGGCAGCGCGCGCTCGGCGTAGGCGTCGGCGCGCCGGTCGGCGGGAACGAACAGATCGCGCGGCACCGACTCGATCGCGGCGACGACGCGCTGGTCGGTGACGCCGACCCGGCGCAGCCTCAGGATCAGGTCGGCGATCCTGACCCGATGCTCGTCGTCGAAGCTCATGTGCGGTCCGGCCATGGCGTCACTTGGCGCCGGCAAGGTGGCGTTTCAGCGAGTCGCCGAGGTCGAAGGCGGTCATGTCGAGACGCAGCGGGGTCACGGAGATCGCGCCCTTGTCGAGCGCCTCGACGTCGGTGCCGGGCTGGGCGACCGTCGGTTCGGGCCGGTAGGCGATCCAGAAATAGGGAACGCCGCGGCCGTCACGGCGCTCGTCGATGTGCAGCCGGTGCGCGATCCGGCCCTGCACGGTCACCGCGATGTCGGCGACGGCGTCGGCCGCGCGGTTGGGGAAGTTGACGTTGTAGAGGATGCCGGCCGGGAAGCCGAAGTCGAGGAGCGTGCGGATAATCCCGGGCGCGTGCTTCTCGGCGGTCTCCCACGGCACCACGCGCTCGCCGTCCCGGTAGTTGTAGGCCTGGCTCAGCGCCACGGCGGGGACGCCGAGCATGGTGCCTTCGATGGCGCCGGCGACTGTGCCGGAATAGGTGACGTCGTCGGCGGCGTTCTGGCCCGCGTTGACGCCGGAGAGGATGAGGTCGGGGCGGCGGTCGGCGAGCAGGTGGCGCACGCCCATGATAACGCAGTCGGAGGGCGTGCCGCGCAGCGCGAAGTGCTTGTCGGAGATGCGACGGAGCCGCAACGGATCGTTGAGCGACAGCGAGTGCGACAGCCCGCTCTGGTCGAACTCGGGCGCGACGACCCAGACGTCGTCCGACAGAGCGCCGGCGATCTGCTCCAGCGCCGTCAGCCCCGGCGAATAGACGCCGTCGTCGTTGGTCAGCAGGATGCGCATGGTTGGCCACAAGTCGTCACGGCGCGATCCGCTCCAGCCCGCCCATGTAGCGCCTGAGTTCCGGCGGAACGGTCACCGAGCCGTCCGGGTTCTGGTAGTTCTCCATGACCGCGATCAACGCGCGGCCGACGGCGATGCCGGACCCGTTGAGCGTGTGCACTAGCCGCGTCCCTTTGCCCTCCTTCGGCCGATAGCGTGCGGCCATGCGTCGCGCTTGGAAGTCGCCGCAGAGGGAGACCGACGAAATCTCGCGGTACCTCCCCTGCCCCGGCAGCCACACCTCGATGTCGTAGGTCTTCTCGGCGGCGAAGCCCATGTCGCCGGTCGACAGCGTCATCACCCGGTAGTGGATGTCGAGGCGTTTCAGCACCTCCTCGGCACACACGAGCATGCGCTCGTGCTCATCGCGCGATTGGTCTGGTGGAGTGATCGACACCAGCTCGACCTTGTCGAACTG
>CAYTXI010000059.1:0-15008 GCA_964441935.1 uncultured Bauldia sp. | reverse complement strand
GCAACGCCACCGGGCATCCCTCCTTCGTGATGTCGGCGAGCTTCTCCAACCAGGTTCTTGCCCAGATCGAACTCTTCACCAAAGGCGACAAGTACGAGAACAAGGTCTACATCCTGCCCAAACACCTCGACGAGAAGGTCGCCCGCCTTCACCTCGACAAGCTCGGTGTCACCTTGACCGAGCTGTCTCCCGACCAGGCCAACTATATTGGCGTCAAACCGCAGGGGCCCTTCAAGCCGGAGCACTACCGCTACTGACGGCTTCCGTGACGTCGTGATCGATGCGTGCCGGTGCGCAACACCTTGCCGGAAAATGGCGTTTTCGGTTGCGCCGCCTTCCACGGCGATTCCTGCAGGGGCTAGATTCACGGGGTGATTCGCGACTGGCGCGCGACCGGACCGCCGGAACACACGCGGTCAACAAGCCACACCCTTGAGTATCGGGACGCGGCGGAAGGGGGCTCTGCATGCGTCGGCATGGCAGGAAAACGGCAGCGATTCGCGCAGCCGCCCGTGCCGTCTGGTTAGCCGGGCTCCTCGCCCCTCATAGCGCCCGCGCCGAGCCGACCCTTATCTTTGGGCTGTTCAACGAAAGCCTCGACCCTGGACAGGTCGTTCTGTTGTCTGCCCTGCTGGGCGCGGTCTGCTTCGCCGTGCTCAGCGCCATCGCGCTTGTCCGTGCCCGCAATCGTGCCGAGGTCGAGAACGCCAGGTTGCGGCTCCAGGTCGGCGAGCTCAAGGCGGTAGCCGACCGCGCCGAGGCCCTCGTCGACGAGGAGGACCAACGCCTCGTCGCCTGGAACGGACCCGATGATCAGGCCCTGGTTGCCGGTTCGCTCCCCGGCGCCACCGGCGTGCCGGCCGATGAGGCGGCGTTCCTCGCGTTCAGTGCCTGGCTGAAGCCGGAGTCCGCCGGCCGCCTCGACCTTCTCATTGCCCGTCTGCGCAAGCGCGGCGAACCATTTATCCAAGTGATCACAACCACGATCGGCCGATTGGTCGAGGTCCGTGGGCGCACGGTCGGTGGCTCCGCTGTCGTTCGCTTCCGCGATCTCACCGGCGACCGCCTGGCGCGAGCGAGGATCGAGGCGCGTCATGATCTTTTGGCGGCCGAGGTCGAGACCATGCGGGCCATGCTGGCAGCGGCGCCGATGCCGATATGGCTGCGCGACGATTCCGGTGCGCTGGTCTGGGTCAACGCTGCCTACACCGCTGCCGTCGAGGCCACAGACGCAGATGAGGCGGTCGCCCACGGCCTTGAACTGCTCGATGCGGCAAGCCGCGCGATCATTGCCGCCGCCCACGCCGCCGGCCCGGTCTTCACCAAGCGCCTGCCGGCAGTCGTCGCCGGTGCCCGGCGCATCTTCGACGTGACTGACATCACGTCGGAGGGCGGCAGCGCCGGCATCGGAGTCGACGTGACCGAGGTCGAGGCGGCCAAGGCGGCGCTCCGCCGCGAGATCGATTTCAACGCGCGCACCCTCGACATGCTTCAGACGGCGGTCGCCATATTAGGGCCCGACCACCGCCTCAAATCCTACAACGCTGCCTATCGGGACCTGTTCGGCCTCGACGCCGGCTTCCTGGAGTCTTCGCCCGAGGAGACGGCCGTGCTCGATCGCCTGCGCGCTGCTCGCAAGCTGCCCGAGCAGGCCGACTTCCGCAGCTGGCGAGCCGAGCTTCTGTTGGCCTACCGTTCGCTCGAGGTGCGCGAATACTGGTGGCACCTGCCCGACGGTCAGACACTCAGGGTCATTGCCAATCCGCATCCCCAGGGCGGCATGACCTGGATCTACGAGAACGTGACCGAGCGCCTCGGTCTCGAGAGTCGCTACAATGCGCTCCTCAGCGTGCAGGGCGCCACGCTCGATCATCTCAGCGAAGGTGTCGCCGTCTTCGGTTCCGACGGCCGTCTGCGGCTGCACAACCCGTCGTTCGCCGCCATCTGGTCTCTCGACAAGCACCTCCTCGACTCCAGCCCACACGTTGGCAACATCGTCGAGGCATGCCGCCAGCCAAACGACGACGAAGCAGTCTGGCGGCGTTTCACCGCCTGCGTCGCCGGGCTCGACGAGAACCGATCGTCTATCTCCGGCCGCATGGAACGGCCTGACGGTCGCGTCATCGACTATGCCACCGTGCCGCTGCCCGACGGCCAGACCATGGTGACGTTCGTCGACGTCACCGATACCGTTCAGGTCGAGCGGGCTCTGGTCGAGCGCAACGAGGCGCTGGTCGCCGCCGACGCCCTCAAGAATGCCTTCATCCATCACGTGTCGTATGAGCTGCGATCGCCGCTCACCAACATCATCGGCTTCGCTCAGTTGCTGAACGACGCAAACATCGGCCCGCTCAACGACAAACAACGCGAGTACACCGGCTACATCATGTCATCGAGTGCCGCACTGCTCGCCATCGTCAACGATATCCTCGACCTCACCACGATCGATGCCGGCATCATGGAGCTGGACCTTGGCGACGTCGACGTTGCCGCCACCGTTGCCGCCGTGATCGAGGATCTGCGCGATCGCCTCGACGAGGCTCACATCCGCCTGTCGGTGGACGTTGCCCCAGACGTCACCTTGGTCGCCGACGAAGCCCGGCTCCGCCAGATTCTGTACAATCTCCTGTCCAACGCGGTCGCATTCTCTGACGAGGGTGGCCGGGTCGGCATATCGGTTGCCGGCGACCGCGAATCGGTCGCATTCGTCGTCGCCGACGAAGGGCCGGGAATCCCGGTCGATTTCATCAAGTCGGCGTTCGACCGATTCGCCAGTCTGCCCCGCGGCGCCGCCCGCGGCGGCGTTGGCCTCGGCCTGGCGATTGTCAAGAGCCTCGTCAGCCTGCATGGCGGCACGGTGAAAATCGCGTCGGAAGAAGGCAAGGGCGCCAAAGTCACCGTGCGCATGCCGCGTCGGCCGACGGTTGCCGTTGTGGCCGCCGCGTAGTAACCGGCGGCGGCCATGGCCATGGCCGATCCGTTCCTCATGCTCGACCTTCCCGACGAGTCGGCGACCGCCGCCCTTGCGGAGGATGTCGCTGTGTGCCTTGCACAGGGCGATGTCGTCGCGCTCTGCGGCGGCCTCGGTGTCGGCAAGACCACCTTCGCCCGCGCTCTCATCCGCGCCCTCGCCGACGACCCCGTTCTTGAAGTGCCGAGTCCGACGTTCACCCTGATGCAGGTCTACCCCGGCTCCCGTCTGCCGGTCGCGCACGTCGATCTCTACCGGTTGTCTGACCCGTCCGAGCTCGACGAGATCGGTTTCACCGAGGCCCTGGTCGAAGGTGCCGCCTTGGTTGAGTGGCCCGAACGAGCCGATGGTCGCCTGCCCGGGAACCGCCTCGTCGTTACGTTGGAGATCGCCGGCGGCGGTCGCCGCGCCTCCCTGTCAGGTGACAGGGGTTGGCGCCGGCGTATGGGCCGCAGCCGCGCCGCGCGCAACCTCATCAGCCGCGCCGGGTGGTCTGGCGCCAGCCGGCGCCATCTCCAGGGAGATGCTTCGACCCGCCGCTTCGAGCGCATACGCGCCGACGACCGCAGCGCCGTCCTCCTCGATTGGCCGAAGGCCGGCGCCACGAACGGGGATCCACGGGCGCAATACCGCGCCCGGGACGTTCGCGCCTTCGTTGCGGTCGACGAGGCGCTTCGCCGCGCCGGCCTTTCGGCGCCCGAGATCTACGCCTCCGACCTATCGACCGGCTTGGTCCTGATGGAAGATCTTGGCAGCGAACCGGTCGCGAACGCCGCCGGACCGATTGCAGAGCGCTACGAGGTCGCCGTCGACGTTTTGGCTGCCATCCACGCGGCGCCGCGGCCGGCCGCGCTTCCCGGGCCGGACGATACCGTGCACCGCCTGCCGACCCTCGCCGCGGAGGCGCTGAACACGGAGCTCGACCTGTTCGCCGATTGGTACGTTGCCCACGCGACGGGAGAACCGCTCAGCGCGGATGGGCGCCTGTCGTTCGCCGCGCTCTGGGCGCCCCTGTTCGATCGTCTGGCTCAGGTCGAAAGGAGTTGGGTCCTCTTTGATGTCCAGTCGCCCAACCTTGTCTGGCTTGGCGACAGACAGGGCCTGAAGCGCCTCGGTCTGCTTGACTTTCAGGACATGTTTGTCGGCCCGGCCGCCTACGATGTCGCCTCGCTGTGCCAGGACGCCCGAGTGACCGTGCCCTTGCACCTCGAAGCCGAACTTCGCGAACGTTATGTCGCGCGCCGCCTCGCCGCCGACCCCCGGTTCGACATTGATGCGTTCGGCGCCGCCTATGCCGTTCTCGGCTCCGCGCGGGCGCTGAAGAACCTCGGCGTCTTCGCCCGCCAGGCCGACCACCTCAATCAAAAACGTTATCTTCAGCACATTCCGCGACTTGGCGAATATCTTGTCCGTAACTTCGCACATCCGGTTCTGTCCGGCCTCGCGGTCTGGTATGAGAGGCACCTCGATCGCGTGTAACCAGGCCGCCGTGATGATCGCCGAGCCGTCCGCCAGCGTCGCCCTTGAGCGGATTTCCGCGCACAGGGGCCCGACGCGCGCGATGGTGCTTGCCGCTGGTCTCGGCAAACGCATGCGTCCGATCACCGTCACCACTCCCAAGCCGTTGATCGAGGTCGCCGGACGCGCCTTGATCGATCACGTCCTCGACCGGCTCGACCGGGTCGGCGTCGCCAAGGTCGTGGTCAACGTTCACTACCTGCCGGAGTTGATCCGCGTTCATCTTGGTCGTCGCCGCCAGCCCGAGGTCGTCATCTCCGACGAGCGCGGCCGCCTCCTCGATACCGGCGGTGGCATCGCCAAGGCGTTGCCCGAGCTTGGCGACAAGCCGTTCTACCTGGTCAATTCCGATTCGGTCTGGATCGAGGGACCGCGGCCCAATCTCGAGTGGCTTTCGACGTGTTGGCGCGACCATGCCATGGATGCCCTGCTGTTGGTGGCTTCAACGGTGCATTCCGTCGGCTACAACGGCCGCGGCGATTTCGTCATGGACGCAGCCGGCCGTCTGGCGCGCCGCCCCGAGCGGCAGGTCGCGCCCTTCGCCTACGCCGGCGTCGCCATCCTGCATCCGCGCCTGCTCGCCGACTGCCCCTCCGAGCCGTTCTCGCTTAACGTCCTGTTCGACCGGGCGATCGAGGACGGACGTCTTTACGGCGTGCGCATGGACGGCCTTTGGATGCACGTCGGTTCGCCAGAGGCGGTCCGCGAGGCAGAGCTTTCGATCGCCGATAGCGCCGCCTGACGGCGATGGCTGAGAGGCGTTCGCAGCCGCGCGTCTTCACCATCCCCTCTGGCGCGCCGTTTCTCAACACCCTCGCCGACGCCCTGCTTGCCCGCCGGCTGGTGTCCTTTGCCGATGACGACCCGCTTGCGCTGGCCGACGTCACGGTTCTGCTGCCGACCCGGCGCGCGGTGCGGGCGTTCCGCGAGGTTCTGATCGCCCGGCTTAGGGGCGCGGCAGCGGTCCTGCCGGCAATCCGCCCGATCGGCGATGTCGACGAGGAAGACCATCTCCTTGCTCCGGCGGCAGCGACGTCCGCTGATCTCCTGGTGCTTCCGCCGGCCATTTCGCGGCTCGACCGCCGGCTCATCCTGACCGCGCTGACGCTGCAGTGGGGCCGCGTCGTGCGCCGCGAACAGCTGGCGCTGGCCGCCGACGAGCCGCTGCTCATCCCCGCCTCCGCCGCCGACGCTACGCGCCTAGCCGGCGACCTCGCCCGCCTCATCGACGACATGGAGACCGCCGGCGTCGCCTGGCAGACGTTGCGCCGGCTGGTGCCCGAGGAGCATGCCCACTACTTCCAGATAACGCTCGACTTCCTCAAGATCGTCGCCGAGGGGTGGCCGGCCCATCTCGCCGAAATCGACCGTGTCGATCCGGCCGCACGGCGCGACAAGCTCATCCGCGCCGCCGCCGACCGGCTCGAGACGTGCCCGCCCACGCCGGTCGTCGCCGCCGGTTCGACGGGTTCGATCCCGGCGACGGCCGAGCTGCTCAAGGTGATCGCCGGTCTGCCCAATGGCGCGGTGGTTCTGCCCGGCCTCGATCAGTCCCTCGACGAAGCCGGTTGGACGGCGATCGGCGACCCCGCCGAGGCTGAGGCCACCACCCACGGTCATGCCCAGTTTGGCCTCAAGCAGCTGATCGCGACGATCGGCATCGCCCGCGACGAGGTGACGGCGCTCATTCCCGAGCCGCTGCCGGCGCGCACGCGGCTCATCTCCGAGGCCATGCGCCCAGCAGAGACCATCGAGCGATGGACGGGCTTCGCCACCGTCGGCGCCGAGGCGCTCGCCGGCGTTGACCTAATCGTCGCCCGCAACGAGCGGGAGGAAGCGACCGCCATCGCGCTTGCCGCGCGCGAGGTGGTGGAGCGGGTGGGCACCACGGTTGCGCTGGTGACCCCCGACCGCGCGATCGCCCGCCGGGTTGCCGCAGAGCTCGCTCGCTGGGGAATTTCCGCTGACGATTCAGCAGGTTCGCCGCTTTCGCAGGAGCCGCAGGGCGTCTTCGCGCGGCTCATGGCAGAGGCCGCCGCAGCCCCGGCCGACCCGATTAAGCTATTGGCGTTGTTGAAGAATCCGTTTGCCGCGTTCGGCTTGGAACGAGCGAGGTGCCGGCGTGCGGCGCGTATGCTGGAACTGGCGGTTTTCCGGGGCTTCCGGGTGGCTGGAGGGGTCGGCGCGCTGGCGAACGCCGTGAATCGCTCCCGCGAAACTCCCGCTGACCGAACCGGCCGCGGACCGGACGCGCGCCGGCGCCTGACCGACGCGGACTGGGCGCTGGCGAAAGAACTCGCCGGTAAGCTTGCCGAAATCGTCGGTCCGCTCGAGGCTGCGCTCGGCGCGGCCGATACGATCCCGGTCGCGACCGCCACCGACCTCCTGCTGGCCGCGCTTGCGGCCGCCGCCGACGGCAATGGTGACGACGGGCAGCTGTGGCAGGGCGCCGGCGGCGCGGCGCTCGCCCGCTTGCTCACCGACCTGATCGACAGCGACGAGGGCAGACGACTTGCGATCGCACCCGACGAGTACCCGTCGTTCCTGACCGCGCTCCTTGCCGATGTCACGGTCCAGCGCCCGACCGACACCGATCCGCGCATCCACATTTGGGGAACGCTGGAGGCGCGCCTGCAATCGGTCGACCTCATGATCCTTGCCGGCCTCGACGAGGATATCTGGCCCGCCGCCACCCGCACCGACCCGTGGCTGTCGCGCATCATGCGCGCCGAGATCGGCCTGCCGCCGCCCGAACGCCGGATCGGACTTGCCGCCCACGACTTCGTCGAGGGGATGTCGGCGCCGGGCGTCATCGTCACCCGGGCGGAGAAGCGCGGCGGCGTCCCGACCATTGAATCGCGCTGGCTGCAACGGCTTGGCGCGCTCGCCGGCGATGCGGCCATGAGCGCGGTCAGCGAGCGCGGCCAGCGATACGTCGCGCTAGCGAGATCGCTCGATCGAATGGACAGGCCCAAACCGGTCGCCCGCCCCGAACCGAAGCCGCCGGTCGCCGAGCGCCCCTCCTCGCTGTCGATCACCGACATCGAGACACTGATCCGCGATCCTTACGCGATCTACGCCAAGCGCGTCCTGAGGCTGGAGCCGCTCGACCCGCTTGATCGCACGCCCGACGCGGCCGAGCGCGGCGCGCTGGTTCACGACGCGCTCGCCGCTTTCGTCAAGGAATGGTCGGGTCCCTTCGACGCCGCCGCAGAGGCGCGCCTGATCGCCATCGCCCGCGACAAGCTGACGGCGGTCGCCGATTTCCCCGACGTCGTCGCGGTCTGGTCTCTGCGCCTCGCCGCCGTCGCCCGCTGGTTCGTCGCCTGGGAGGCGGCACGCGACGGCAACGTCGTCGAGCGCCATGCCGAGATCGACGGCGCCCTGGAGCTAGCGACCCCCGCCCGAGCGTTCCGCCTCAAGGGACGCGCTGACCGCATCGATGTTCTGACGGATGGCTCTCTTGCCATCTACGACTTCAAGACCGGCTCACCACCGACCGAACGCCAGGTGTTCGCGGGCTTGACCCCGCAAATGACGCTGGAGGCTGGGATGGCACGGGCGGGAGCGTTCGGAAAGGACTGGACGGGCGCGAGCGTCAGCGAGCTTGCCTGGCTCGGCCTCGGCCGCATCGGCCGCAGCGAGCCCTACCAGTCGGCAGTCAAGCGCGGCGAGACGGCTGATAGGCTCGGCGAGCGGGCGCTCGCCATGTTGAATGCGCTGGTCGCTGCATACGATTTGCCCGACCGCGGTTACCTGTCCCGTGCCCGTCCTATGATGGAGCGGGCCCCATACACCGGTGACTACGATCATCTCGCCCGCGTACGCGAATGGGCGCTGGTCGAAACCAATGAGGACTTTCTGTGATCGTGCTGGCGCCGGGCAGCGTCGACGCGGCGACCGCCGCGGCGCAGGCGGAGTCTTCGCACCCGACCAACTCGGCCTGGGTTTCGGCCAACGCCGGGTCCGGCAAGACCACGGTCCTCGCCCGCCGCGTCATTCGCCTGCTTCTCGCCGGCACCGACCCGGCGCGCATCCTCTGCCTGACCTTCACCAAGGCGGCGGCCGCCCAGATGGTCAGCCGGGTGTTCGAGATCCTGGCCGGCTGGACGACGTCGTCCGACGCCGACCTTGCCGTCGCCATCGCCGAACTCGAAGGCGATGTCCCTGACGCGGCAGAGCTCGTCGAAGCCCGCCGGCTGTTCGCGCGCGCGCTCGACACGCCCGGCGGTCTCAAGATTCAGACGATCCACGCGTTTTGCGAACGGTTGCTGCACCAGTTTCCGTTCGAGGCCAACGTCGCCGGTCACTTCGACGTGCTCGACGAGCGGGACGCAGCGGTGTTGGCCGACGAGGCGCGCCGCGCGGTCCTCGCGCGCGCCAACGCTGACCCCGACGGTCCCTTGGGTCGGGCGCTGGCGATAGTGCTATCGGCGGCAAGCGACTACGGCCACGAGACGGCGATCGCCGAGTTCGTCGCCAAGCGCGATCGCGTGCACGCCTGGATCGTCGCCAGCGGTTCTCTCGACAAAGCGATCCAAGACCTCCGCCGGACCTTGGGACTGCGTCAGGGCGAGACGACCGCGAGTCTCCGCACCGAAGTCGTGGCCAAGGCTCCGCTGGACGCTGCCGAAGTCCGCCGCCTGGTCGACGCCTTGCGGAGGAGCGGCGGTCCCAAGAACGAGGATGCCGCCGCCCGGCTCGAACCGTATGCAACATCGACTGACGCCGATCGACGCGTCGACGCCTGGCTCGATTTCTTCATGACGAACGGCGGCTTCCGCAAGTCGGTCGTGAGCGCGGGGGTGAACGAGGAATGGTCCGGCCTCGACGGAATCTTGGTGGCGGAGATCGCGCGGCTGCGGGCGCTGGTCGATCGCATCAGTACCGCCGCGTGCTTCGAATCGAGTGCCGCGATGCTGCGCCTGTGCAACGCCGCCATCACCGAGTACGACCGGCTGAAACAGACGCGCGGCGTCCTCGATTTCGAGGACCTGGTGGTCAGGACCGCCAACCTCCTTTCTCGCGTCAATGCCTCGCGCTGGGTCCACTACAAACTCGACCGCGGCCTCGATCACATTCTCGTCGACGAAGCCCAGGACACGAGCCCCCGCCAGTGGCAGGTCATCAGGACGCTTGCCGAGGAGTTTTTCGCCGGCGAGGGCGCTGGTGAGACCGTCCGCACGCTCTTCGCCGTCGGTGACGAGAAACAGTCGATCTTCTCCTTCCAGGGGGCCGTGCCGGCTTGGTTCTCCCGCGTCAGGCGCGACCTCGGCGGGCAGGCGAGGGCGGCCGGCCGCACCTGGGTCGATCGTGAGCTTCATTTGTCGTTCCGCTCAACGCCAGTCGTGCTGTCGGCGGTCGACGAAGTCTTCAGGGCCGAGGCGGCCCATCGCGGCCTCACCGGCGAGATGCAGGCGCCGACCCACACCGCATGGCGGCGCAACGACCCCGGCCGCGTCGTCATCTGGCCGATGATCGAACCGCCCAAGAGACCGGAGGCAAAGGATTGGGCGACGCCGCTCGACCATCTGAGCGACGACAGCCCGGAGGTGCAGCTCGCCAACCGCATCGCCGCGACCATCGCCGCTTGGATCAACGAGGGCGAGACCCTGGAGGCGACCGGACGTCCGGTTCGGGCCGGCGGCATTCTGGTGCTGACCCGCAGCCGTGGCGCGCTATCGGATGCCATCAACCGCGCTCTGAAGACCCGCGGCGTTCCGATCGCTGGCGCCGATCGGCTGACCCTCACCGACCACATCGCGGTCATGGACCTGATGGCGCTCGGCCGTGTAGCGCTGTTGCCCGAGGACGATCTGTCGCTCGCCGCGCTCCTCAAGAGCCCGTTGATCGGTCTCGGTGAAACGGCGCTCTACGACCTTGCCCACGGCCGACGCGGGTCGCTGTGGCATTCGCTCGCCACCAAGGCCACCGAGCGTACCGATCTCGCCGCCGCGAAGGCGTCCCTCGACCGCTGGCGGGCGCTCGCCGACTATCGCGACCCGCACGCCTTCTTCGCCGGCGTTCTCGGACCGGACGGCGGGCGCCGTGCGTTCCTGCGCCGGCTCGGCGCCGAGGCCGAGGACGTCCTCGACGAGTTTCAGGCCCAGGCGCTTGCCTACGAGCGCGTCAACACGCCGTCGCTGGAGGGATTCCTCCACTGGCTCACCACCGCCGAGATCGAGATCAAGCGCGACACCGAGCTCCGGCGCGACGAGGTCCGGGTTATGACGGTCCACGGCGCCAAGGGTCTGGAGTCCGACATCGTCTTCCTGGTCGACAACGGCTCGATGCCGGTCCACCCGACCCACGACCCCAAGGTGCTGCCGCTGACCGACGATCCCGATCCGGCCGAGCCCGCTCCGATGGTCTGGATGCGCAGCATCAAGGCGATGCCGGCGAGCGTCGAGCGGTACGTGCGGAGTGCCCGCGAGCGCGCGCGCGAGGAATACCGCCGCTTGCTCTACGTCGGCATGACCCGCGCCCGCGACCGCCTCTATGTCTGCGGCATCGCCAAACGGACGACGGACCGCAAGCTGGGTTGGCACGCACTCGTCGCCGAAGCTCTCGCGCCGGAGGCAACCGAGATCAGGGCGACAACGGGCGACGTCGAGGCACTTGAGTGGCGGGCGCGTCCGGCGCCGGCCGCCGGTAGGTCGCAACCGGAGGCCGCCGGACCGACGCAGATCGAATCTCCCGACTGGCTCTCCCGCGCCGCGCTGCCGCCCCCAGCTACGCCCCGGCACCTGACGCCGTCGCGCGCGCTCGACGCGGCCATCGGTGGAACGGACGGCGACGAGTCGTATCGGCTGATCGTGGCCCGTCGCGAGGCCTCGGCGGAAGCTGCGCTCGTTCGCGGCCGGCTCGTCCATCGCTTGCTTCAGTCGCTGCCGGATATCGCCCCGCCGGATCGCGAAGCGGTCGGCGCGCGCTATCTCGCCGCCGTCTCCGACAAGATGCCGGAGGCCGATCGCGCGCAACTCGTCGCCGAAGTGCTGGCCGTCCTCGACGACCCCGCGTTCGCCGCGGTGTTCGCTCCCGGCAGTCGCGCCGAGGTCGAGATCGCCGGGAGCGTGGAGCATGCGAGTGGGCCGGCGACCGTCTCTGGCCGGATCGACCGACTCGCCGTCGCCGCCGACGAGGTCCTGATCGTCGACTACAAGACCAACCGTCCCGCACCGGACCGTCTGAGCGAGGTTCCGCCGGACTACATCGCTCAGCTCGCCCTTTACCGGGTTGTCCTCCGCCAGCTCTACCCCGGTCGAGCGGTTGCCGCCGCCCTCCTGTGGACCGACCGGCCGGCACTCATGGAAATCCCCGCAGTGGCGCTGGATGCGGCCGCGGCTGCCGTTCTCGGCGCCGGCGTCCCCCAAGCCCGCTCGGCTTGACTTCGCGCGCCGGCCACCTACCTTCCCTGCGTCCCTCCCAAGCCCTTCCAGAGGTTTTCCTCATGCCAGCGACGGTCACTGACGCGAGCTTCGACGAGGACGTTCTCGGCTCCACCGAGCCTGTTGTGGTCGATTTCTGGGCGGAGTGGTGCGGTCCCTGCCGCATGATCTCGCCGGCGCTGGAGGAAATCGCCAAGGAGATGGAAGGCAAGGTCAAGATCGCCAAGCTCAACGTCGACGAGAATCCGAACACCTCGATCAAGTATGGCGTTCGTTCGATCCCGACGCTGATCCTGTTCAAGGGCGGCGAGCCGACGTCTATGCAGGTCGGCGCCGTGCCCAAGGGCCGTCTGTCGGAGTGGATCAAGCAGGGAATCTGACGCCGAATTCAGGATTTGCGAAACCGGGAGCGCCAAGCGCTCCCGGTTTTCGTTTGGCCTCAGCCGGGCGGCGTTTCGTTCGCGGCGAGCGCCGCGCCGGCGAGGTAGAGCGACCCGCAGATGAGGATGCGTGGGGGCGGGCCGTCGCCGCCCGCCGCGATCCGGTCGAGCGCCCCCTTGAAGCCGTCGACCGCCTCCGCCGTCAGCCCCGCCGCGGCGGCGGCCTCAGCTAGCTCCAGCGGCTCGCGACCGGCCGTGGTGCCGGGCACGGGCACGGTCAGCACCCGTTGTGCCAACCCCGCGAACGGCCTCATGAAGCCGATTGGATCCTTTGTGTTGAGCATGCCGACGATCAGCACCAGCGGGCTCGACACCCGCTCTTCGAGGTCCGCCATCGACTCCGCCACCGCCGCGCCGGCGCTCGGGTTGTGGCCCGCGTCCAGCCACAGCTCGGCCCCCTCTGGCAGCCGCTCGACGAGACGGCCGCTGGTCAGCCTCTGCAGACGCGCCGGCCAGTCGACGCTGACGAGGCCCTCCGCGATCGCCGCCTGGGGCAGGCTCAACCGCGCCTGACGGAGCGCTGCGATGGCGGCTCCGGCGTTGGTGAACTGATGGCGCCCGACCAGGCGCGGGCTCGGCAGGTCGATGAGGCCGTCCTCGTCCTGGTAGACCAGCCGGCCGTGCTCGGCATGGGCCATCCAGTCGCGGTTGCCGAGGAACACCGGCGCGCCGAGCCGCGCCGCCTCGGCATCGATCACGTCGAAGGCGATGGCGTGCTGTGGTGCGAGCACCAGCGGCCGGCCGCGCTTGACGATGCCGGCTTTTTCGCCGGCGATCTGGGCGAGCGAGGTGCCGAAGAACTTCTCGTGGTCCATCGACACCGGCGTAATCACCGAGACCAGCGGCGTCGCGATGACGTTGGTCGCGTCGTAGCGCCCGCCGAGCCCGACCTCGATGAGTGCGAAGTCGGCGGGTCGCTCGGCGAACAGGCTGAGCGCCGCGGCGGTGGTGATCTCGAACTGCGGGATCGGCGCGCCGGCGTTAGCTTTTTCCACCGCCAGGAACGCCTCGATCAGCGCGTCCTCGCTGACGAAGCGGCCGCCGCCGGGATGGCCGAGGCGGATGCGCTCGTGGAAGCGCACCAGGTGCGGCGAGGTGTAGACGTGGACGGTCTTGCCCGCGGCCTCCAGCATCGCCCGCATGAACGCGGTGGTGGAGCCCTTGCCGTTGGTGCCGGCGACGTGGATCACCGGCGGCAGGCGCTTCTCCGGATGGCCGAGCTTGGCCAGAAGCACGGTCATGCGGTCGAGCGATAGGTCGATCTCCCGCGGGTAGAGGGAGCGGAATCGCTCGAGAATGGCGGTGGAACGGTCCATGACGCTTACCGGTGTCGAGGTCTTATTCGGCGGCCACCGGCAGGTTTTCGCTGAGCGCCTCGGTGCCGAACAACCGGCAGAGGCGTGCGATCGTCCCGCGCAGCTTGTGGCGGTGGACCACCATGTCGACCATGCCGTGGTCGCGCAGGTACTCCGCCCGCTGGAACCCCGCCGGCAGCTTCTCCCGGATCGTCTGCTCGATCACCCGCGGCCCCGCGAAGCCGATCAGCGCGCCCGGCTCCGCGATGTGGACGTCGCCGAGCATGGCGTACGACGCCGTCACCCCGCCCGTGGTCGGGTTGGTTAGAACCACGATGTAGGGCAGGTGCGCATCACGCAGCTCCTCGACCGCGACCGTGGTGCGCGGCAGCTGCATCAGCGACAGTGCGCCCTCCTGATGCGCGCCCCGCCCGACGCCGCGAACATCACGAACGGCCGCCTCTGCTCGACCGCCGCGAGCATCCCGGTGATGATCGCCTCGCCCGCCGCCATGCCCAGCGAGCCGCCCATGAACTCGAAATCCTGGACGGCGGCGACCACCGGCACGTTCTCCACCGTGCCGCTGGCGACCGTGACGGCGTCGCTCGTCCCGGTCTTGGCGCGGGCGTCCTTCAGCCGCTCGCCGTAGCGGCGTTCGTCGCGGAACCTGAGCGGGTCGAGCGGAACGTCCGGCAACGGGATTGTCTGGTACTGCGCGCGGTCGAAGAAATGCTCCAGGCGCTGTTTGGCCGTCATCCGCATGTGGTAGCCGGACGATGGAATGACGAACTGGTTCAGTTCGAGATCGCGGTGGAACACCATCTCGCCGGTCTCGGGGCACTTGATCCACAGATTCTGCGGCACCTCCCGCTTGTTGAGCAGGCTGCGGATCTTTGGGCGGACGACGTTGCTGATCCAGCTCACGTGAGGATTCCCAATCCCTTGTTCATGTTGCTGCCGCACGCGCGCTGCGCGTGCCCTCGGCCAATCCAGCGACCATGTCGACGACCACCGAGACGGTCTCGCCGGTAGCGCGGGCATCGGCGTCGAGCGCGCCCGAGACCGCGTTGACCAGCGCTGATCCGACGACGACACCGTCAGCGGCGGCGCCAATGGCCCGCGCCTGATCGGCCGTCTTGACGCCGAACCCGACGGCCACCGGCAATATGGTGTGTCTTTTTATCCTTTCCACCGCACCCACGATCGTCGAGGTGTCGGGCAGCGCCATTCCGGTGATGCCGAGCATCGACACATAGTAAACAAAGCCGGAGGTGTTGGCGAGGACCGCCGGCAGACGGCGGTCGTCGGTGGTTGGCGTTGCCAGGCGGATGAAGTTGAGCCCGCGGCCGATCGCCGGCAGACAGAGCTCGTCGTCGGCCTCCGGCGGCAGGTCGAC